>CALVYJ010000051.1 GCA_944372075.1 uncultured Clostridia bacterium
GGAAGGGGTGCGCGGCACGAAAGAGGCTTAAAAAGAACGGCAAAAAAGGGAGCGGGTCACCCCGCTCCCTTTTTTGCGTTTCGGCGTTCAACGTCGATGAAAAAAACGGCATAAATCGCCAAAATGCGACATAGAATAATACCACTTGTGAAAAAGGGGTAAAATCTATGTGGGATTATATGGTAACGCGGGTGCGCCAATGCGCGGAATACATTTTGCAGACGGGAGCTACGGTGCGCGAGTGTGCCGCTCATTTCAAAGTGAGCAAATCGACCGTACATAAAGACGTAACGGAGCGGCTGCGGATGATCGATATTCGAGCATGGAAAGCGGTGCGCCGCGTGTTGGATAAAAATTTGGCGGAGAGGCATATACGCGGGGGAAATGCGACCAAGCAAAAATTTGAAAAATTGAAGGCACAATAGCGATGCGTCGCCGGCATACATGCCGGCGACGCATCGTCGAACAGACCTTCTCGAAAGAGACAAAAACGCACCTTCATACAGGCGAAAGAGGGCAGGGCGCGCGCCAAAGCGAAATCGCCTCTCGCAACATAAATTTTGCCCGCAGCAACGCTGCGGGCAAAGTCTGAATATCGGCGGATTTCCGATGAAAAAGGATAGGAATCGACCGCTGAAAGGATGCCTTTGCGAGGCAATTTATTCCTTAAACCAAAGTGCAATTTTTTTATACGCCATCGGGAACAAATAAGCGTAGTGGAATCCCATGTAGGTAAATTCCACCTGTTTTTGCAGACCGAAGAAGATATTTTTCACTTTTATATTGGAAAGCTGATCGCGCTTTGCGGTAAGGATATTGTTAGACCAAGAATTGTCCAGTTTTGCGTCGAAAACTTGTATCGTATCCGCGTTGACGGTCATAAGGATGCCGTTTTGAATTGCGCCGATGGCGCCTCCCATCGCAGATTTTTTCTGACCGTAGCCGTAGAGTTCCCTTTCGTCGATCAAACCCGCTTCCTTCATCTGCGCAACCGCTTGTGCCACTTTCATGATTTTTCTCCTTATCGATCAAATTTGCCTTTATTATAGAAGCAAAATTCTGTTTTGTCAATAGATGTTCGTAAAAAGGCAGAGCGACGTAGAAAAAACATTGAGCCTGCATGGAGGGGAAAAAGGGGCACGGAGGAGGGAAGAAAGCGGCAAAATATGCGAGGCGGAGCGTTGCATGAGGGCGGTTCGATTTAACTGGTGATCGTGGAGGCAAGTGGCAAAATATGCGAGGCGAATTGTTGGTCGAAAGTATTGTAATTTTTCGAAAAATATGGTAAAATAGTGCGGAAAAGGACACAGCGGACGGAAAAGGACGGAAGGATTTTAAGTTCCTTGTAAAAGAGAGGAAATACAATGGCAAAACGATTGGGGATCGACGTCGGGTCAACGACGGTAAAAGTGACGGTATTATCGGAGACGTCCGAGATTTTATATACGAGTTACGAGCGGCATTTTGCGCGGGTAAAGGAATGCGTCTTGAACCAAATGTCCGTAGTGGAAGAAAAGTTCGGGGCGGGAGAATTCTGTGTCAGCATAACGGGATCTGCCGGATTGGGATTGGCGGAGCGCTCGAAGATTTCGTTTGTGCAGGAGGTGCAGGCGGCGTTTACGGGTATTCGGAAGTATTATCCGGACGCGGACGTTGCGGTAGAGCTCGGAGGGGAAGATGCGAAGATCATTTTCATAACGGGCGGAACGGAGCAGCGGATGAACGGATCGTGCGCGGGCGGAACGGGCGCGTTTATCGACCAGATGGCGACCCTGTTGAACATTTCGGTCGACGAGATGGACAAGCTGTCTTTGCAGGCGGAAAAGGTATATCCGATCGCATCGCGTTGCGGGGTATTTGCGAAATCGGACATTCAGCCGCTGTTGAATCAAGGCGCAAAGAAGGAAGATATAGCGGCGAGTATTTTTCAGGCGGTAGTCGACCAGACGGTATCGGGGTTGGCGCAGGGAAGGCGGATCAAAGGCAAGGTATTGTTTTTGGGCGGGCCGCTGTATTTTATAAAGGGATTGCGCAAGGCGTTTTGCACGACGCTCAATCTAGACGCAGAGCATGCGGTATTTCCGGAGAATGCGCCCTGTTTCATGTCGATCGGCGCGGCGTTGTATGCGGAGAATGTGAAGCCGATGGCATTGGGCGAGATCATCGACAGGATCGTCTCGGTACGGGAGAACGACGACATTGTCACGAGCGATCCGCTGTTTAAGGACAGGGAAGAATACGATGCGTTTGTAGCGCGGCATAAGGCGAGCGATCTGGAATTTGAAGACATCAATACGTACAGCGGCGACGCGTATTTGGGGATCGACAGCGGTTCAACGACGACGAAGCTGGTACTGATCACGCCCTCTTGCAAGCTGTTGTACCAGCATTATCAATCGAACAACGGGCAGCCTTTGGATATTGTGCTGGAGAAGCTGCGCGAAATTTATGAATTGGGCGGAGATCGCGTCAAGATATGCGGTGCGGCGGTGACGGGGTACGGCGAGGATTTGATGAAAGCGGCGTTGAAGGCGGATTACGGAATCGTGGAGACGGTTGCGCATTTCAAGGCGGCGCTGTACTTTAATCCGAAGGTGGATTTCATCATCGACATCGGCGGACAGGACATCAAATGTTTCAAGATCAAGAACGGTGCGATCGATTCGATCATGTTGAACGAGGCGTGTTCGTCGGGTTGCGGTTCGTTTATCCAGACCTTTGCGAAGGCGATGGGGATGGAGATCGATGAATTTTCCAAGCTGGGGCTGTTTGCGAAGCATCCGGTCGATCTGGGCAGCCGCTGTACGGTATTTATGAACAGCTCGGTCAAGCAGGCGCAAAAAGAGGGGGCGAGCGTCGAAGACATTTCGGCGGGGTTATCCTCTTCGATCGTAAAAAATGCGATCTACAAAGTTATTCGAGCAAAGACGCCGGACGAGCTGGGCGAGAACATACTGGTACAGGGCGGCACGTTTCTCAACGATGCGGTCTTGCGCAGTTTTGAAACGGAAACGGGCAAGCAGGTCGTGCGGCCCGGCATAGCGGGACTGATGGGAGCGTTCGGTGCGGCGCTGTATGCAAAGGAAAACGTGCGCGGGAACAGCACGATCATAACTGCGGCGGAGCTGAAATATTTTACATACACGTCGAAAAGCCATACCTGCAAGGGTTGCACGTCGCATTGCAACGTAAACGTGATCGGGTTTTCGGACGGCAGGAAATTCATATCGGGGAACAAGTGTGAAAAGGGTGCGGGGTTGAAGCCGCACTCGGACGAGCTGGATATCTACAGCTATAAATATACGCGCATACGGCAAAGCGTGCGCGGCCGGGCGGGAAAGCGCGGCAAGGTCGGGATCCCGTTGGCGCTTGGCTTTTATGAGCAGCTGCCGTTGTGGGCGGGATTGTTTGAAAGCTGCGACTTCGAAGTGGTATTGAGCGAGGAGAGTTCGCGTCAGCTCTATTATCGCGGACAGCATACGGTTGCGAGCGACACGGTGTGTTATCCGGCGAAACTTACGCACGGGCATATCGAGAGTTTGTTGGACAAAGGTGTAGATTTTATTTTCTTCCCCTGCGAGAGTTACAATCTGGACGAACATGACTCGATAAATCATTATAATTGTCCGGTGGTGGCGTATTATCCGGAGCTGCTCAAAGCGAACAACGAGCGTCTGAACGATGCGAATTTTTTGATGCCGTATTTGGATTTGAACGACAGGAAATCGACGGTGCGCGCATTAAAGAAGGCATTGAACAGATATCGGGTGACCGGGCGAGAGATCCGGAAGGGTCTGGAAGAGGGATTTACCCGTTTGGAAGAGTATTATGCGGACGTACGCAACAAGGCGGACGAGATCCTGTTCAAGGCGGAGCATGAAGACAAGCCGGTCATCGTATTGGCGGGTCGGCCGTATCATATCGATCCGGAGATCAACCACGGGATCGGAAAGCTGCTCACGTCGTTGGGGATAGCGGTTCTTTCCGAGGACAGCATATTCCACAAGGGCAAGCAAGTTTTGGTGAATGTTCTCAACCAATGGACGTACCATGCCAGGCTGTACCGTGCGGCGGAATATGTAGCCGATCATACCAACATCAATCTCGTGCAGCTCGTTTCGTTCGGATGCGGGATCGATGCGATCACGACCGACGAAGTGCGCGCAATGTTGGAAAGCCGCGGCAGGCTGTATACGCAGATCAAGATCGACGAGATCAACAATCTCGGCGTCGTAAAGATTCGTCTGCGGAGCATGCTGGCTGCCATCGAGGAACAAAAGAGGCGTTTAGATGAAAGAAAAAATTGAAACACCGATTGCGGATTTTCGAGAAGAGTATCCCAAATTTACTCCCGAAATGAAGCATACGCACAAGATTCTGATACCGGATATGCTGCCCTTTCATTTTGAGATCATCGTTGATTTTCTGAAAAAGGACGGCTGGGACATCGAGGTATTGCACAACGAAACGCGCGCCGTCATCGATGAAGGGTTGAAGCACGTACACAACGACACCTGTTATCCGGCGCTGTGCGTGACGGGGCAGTTTATCGATGCGTTGAAGAGCGGGAAATACGACGTAGAGCATACGGCGGTCATGATTACGCAATCGGGCGGCGGATGCCGCGCGTCCAACTACATACCTCTGATACGGAAGGCGCTGAAAGCGGAATTTCCGAAAGTGCCGGTCGTATCGCTGAATTTTGCGGGACTGGAGAAGGACAGCGGTTTTCCGGTCGGGTTAAAGACGCTGTTAAAGCTGGCGTTTTCCATCTTTTACGGCGATACGCTGATGTCGCTTTACAACCAGTGCAAGCCATACGAGCAGGAGGAGGGCGCATCGGATCGGGCGCGGCAAGATTGTCTTGCGATCATTCACCGGGCGTTTGACGACGGGAAATATTTGCGATACGGCAAATACGTCCGTTGGATGCTCAAGCGCTTCAAAGAGGTACGGCGAAAAGATGAACGGAAGGTGAAAGTCGGCATTGTCGGAGAGATCTATGTCAAATATTCCCCGTTGGGGAACTCGCATCTGGAAGACTTTTTGCTTTCGGAAGGCTGTGAGCCGGTCGTGCCCGCGTTGATGGACTTCGTGCTGTATTGTGCCGTGAACAATCTGAACGATGCAAAGTTATACAACAAGAAAAACGCTTCGACGCCTCTGTTCCGTCTGGCGTATGCCTATCTGCATCACGTGCAAAAGAAGATTATCCGCATCACGGAAAAATACGGGTTTGAACCGCTGCACGATTTTGAGCATTTAAGGCGCTGTGCGGATAAGGTGATCAACCAGGGCGTAAAGATGGGCGAAGGCTGGCTGATCCCTGCGGAGATGGCGGCGTTGGCGGAGACGGGCACGGACAATATCGTCTGCGCGCAGCCGTTCGGTTGCTTGCCGAACCATATAGCCGGAAAGGGCACGATCCGCACGCTCAAGCAGATGTATGAGCATGAAAACATCGTAGCGGTCGATTACGATCCGTCGGCAACCAAAGTCAATCAGGAAAACCGCATCAAACTGATGCTGGCAACCGCAAGGGAAAACCTTGCGCAACAGCTGCAAGAAAAGTGATCGGCGCGATCGCGTCAGAAAAATATCGATCATTCTTTAAGAGGGCGATAAGCGACGGCTTATCGCCCTCTTTGCGGCAGGCGTGCCCGTAGGATTTGTTTGCAGGCGCATACGGCGCTTCGGAAAGGGCGTTTCGGAGAGGGGGTCGTTTAGCCGTTAAACCGACCTCCGAAGGAGATGGCGGCAAAAGGGTTTTGAGAATTTTGCGGTGCGTCGATCCGAGTATGAAGGGCGTATGCAGCCGAAGCGGTGGGGCATACAATTTTGAAATCGACACATTTTCTATTGACAAGGGTGAACATATTTTATATAATACCAACAAATTTATCTGAAGAAGGGGGAGAGAAGATGTCAAAAATTTATGTAGTGGGCAGCATCAATATTGATTTGGTGATAAAGTCGGATCGGCTTCCGAAAATCGGGGAGACGATCAGCGGCAAAGATTTTTTCATCAATCCGGGCGGGAAGGGTGCGAACCAAGCGGTTGCGGCGCGGAAGTTGGGCGGCGACGTGAGTTTTTGCGCCTGTGTCGGGACGGATGCGTTCGGAGATCTGCTCAAAGGGGGCATCGAGCAGTACGGAGTGCATGCCGAGCACATGGAGCGCAGGGAGAACTGTTCGAGCGGGGTGGCAGTGATCACCGTCGTTGACGGGGATAATTGTATTATTTTGGACAGCGGTGCGAATGCCAAGCTGGACAAAAAGCAGATCGACAGGTGTTTGGCGAAAGCAGAGGAAGGCGACATACTGCTCGTTCAACTGGAAATTTCGGCGGAAATGGTGGAATACGCATTAAAGACGGCAAAGGCGAAGGGGATGACGACCATTCTCAACCCGGCGCCTTCGCAGGGCTACGATCCAATGTACGCGAAGTATACGGACATCCTTATTCCGAACGAAACGGAGGCGCAGGCGATTGCGGGCGAGGTGGATTTGGAACGGGCGGCGTTGCGGTTGGGAAAAGAGGTGCCGTTTGTGATCGTCACGCTCGGCTCGCAGGGGTGCATGACGGTCGAAGGGGATAAGCTGGAGCGATATTCGTGCGAAAAGGTAAAGGCTGTCGATACGACGGCAGCCGGCGATACGTTTTGCGGCGCATTGGCGGCGGGAATGAGCGCGGGGAAGGGCATGGAGGCGTCGATCCGCTTCGCATTGAAGGCGGCAACGCTTGCGGTAACGCGAAAGGGCGCGCAGCAATCCATACCATATGCGGAAGAGATCGAGCAATAAAGTGCGGCGAGAAGAACGGACAAAGAGAAAAACGAAAGGGACAGCGAAAGGCTGTCCCTTTTTTATAGATTATAGAGCGTGCAGATCTAAATATTGGGCAGATATAGATAGAAAAATTCAAGAGCGGTTGCAGGCGGCGCGGTCTGGAGAACAAAAAGAGAGTCACTGATTGTTTCTGTATTCGGAGGGGGAGCGTCCGGTCATTTTTTTGAAGGTTACGGAAAACTGGGAAATGTTTGCAAAACCGCAGGTGATCGCGATATCGGCGATGCGGATAGACGAGTTTTTCAAGAGCAATTTTGCGTGGTCGATTTTCTTATTCAAAATATAGTTCAAAGGGGTCAAACCTGTTTTTTGTTTGAAGGCGTGGCGGAAGTGATCGTAGGAATAACCGGACAATTTGGCGAGGTATTCCAGCTCGATGTCGAACGTGTAATGTTCGTTGATGTAGCGCAAGACGGGGGAAAGGCTGCTTTGCGAAAAGGGCGATTCAGTCTGGCGCAGCAAGCTGACCAAGAGCTGACCGGTCAAGAGGGAACACATAAAGTGGAAATTTTCCTGTTTGTCCAGCGTTTCGTTCTGAATTTGTTCCAAGAGTCGCAAAACGGATTTATCGTGGTCGCTGAACAGAGCTTGGAAGGAATGAGCGGAATCGGATTCGGCAGGGGTAAATCCCAGACAGAGCACTTTGACTTTGCTCAAATGCGTTTCGTCGTGTACGCAGCCGCTCGGATAGATCAAAAAGTTGCCGGCAAAGCACTTATAGCTTTCGCCGTTCATTTCCGAAAGGGAATTGCCGTCGCAAAAATAGGTGAGTTCATAGCAATTGTGATAGTGCGGTTTTACGACGGTATTTTTATCATGATAATAACAATATAAATACTCGAATTTCGGCAGTTTCATAGTACATATTTTATAGCAAATCGTGGAAAAAGTCAATAGCGGATTAAAAAATTCATAACCAAAAAATATAACACAAAACTCGAAAAATACCAAAAATCACAAAAAATTAGCAAAAATTCAGCCATATTTGAAAAATAATTCACCAAAATGGTATTGAAAACGAGATGGTTAGCCTATATACTGTAACTATAGTTCAAGGAAATGAGGAGGTTTAGGATGAAAAAGAAAAAACTGATTTCTGTGCTGTTGAGTTGCGTATTTATCTTTGCATTTTTCGTCGGATGCGGCGAAAAGAAAACCGACGGCAAGATCGAATTGCTCGTGGATATGCACGGATACATGCCTACGTTAAACGAGGAGCCTACGGCGGAGAATCCTACGGTAATTTTGTCTACGCGGCGCTTAATACCTTCCGGTATAACTGTGTGGATATTTTGATGGATTGTCCTTCGAGGGAGCGAGCCGGATGGCTTTGCGACGGATATTTTACCGGTCATGTAGAGCATGTGCTGACGGGCAGAAACGATACCGAACATGATTTTTTGGAAAATTTTCTGTTGCCCAAGCGCGTGGAGCATTTGCCGAAAGGGATGTTGCCGATGTGTTATCCTTCCGAGCATATGGACGGCGGCTTCATACCGAACTGGGCGATGTGGTTTATTATCGAGCTGGATCGGTATGTTGCCGAAACGGGAGATCGGGGGATGGTAGATCTGGCGGAGCGAAAAATATACGCGCTTTTAGAATATTTTTCGCAATATGAGAACGAAGACGGTTTGCTGGAGCGGTTGCCGGGCTGGATCTTCATCGAGTGGAGCAAGGCTGCGGAATTTACGCAAGACGTGAACTATCCGACGAATATGTTATACGCGTTGGCGCTGGAGAAGGCGGGCGGGCTATACGGAGACGGAACGCTGATCGCAAAGGCGGAACGCATTCGGGCGTGTATTCGGCAAAGCTCTTACGACGGAGAATTTTTTACCGATCATGCCGTGCGCAAGAGCGGGGTTTTGACGGCGTGCCGCGACATTAGCGAGGTATGCCAATACTATGCCTTTTTTACGGGTACGGCAACGCCGGAGCTGTATCCTGCGTTGTGGAAGAAGTTGGTGCATGAATTCGGGCCGATTCGAAAGAAGGAAAACAAATATCTGAATGTTTGGTTCGCCAATGCATTTATCGGAAATTATTTGCGGCTGATCGTATTGGATCGTTACGGCTTACGGGAGCAACTGCTGGAAGAGTCGATCGATTATTTTGAATATATGGCGGATAAGACGAATACGTTGTGGGAAAACGACACCGATTATGCGAGTTGTAATCACGGGTTTGCATCGTATGTGATCTGCTGGATCATAGGTTGCAAATAGAACAAGAAAAAACGGAGCGAGAAATGAAAAGAAAAAAATGGATGGTAATGATCATGGCGCTGTGCATGTTAGGGCTGTCCTTGTTTGGCGGATGTCAAAAGGTATATGAAGACAATCGAGACGACCGATATATCGTAATGGTATTTACCAATACCCATTACGAAGAAGTGGAGAGTTATGCTGCCGAGATGCGGGTGCTTCTGGGCGAAAACGACCCTTCCACGGGGCGCATGTATGCGGCGGGATACATAGGGCCCATGTTGTTGACGCAATCGATCGAGCAGATGCAGCGGGAAGTAAATATGGCGTTCGATATGGCGGAAAAATTTAATATCCCCGTATATTTCCAGTTGGATGACATCAACAATTACACGACGTTATTCGGAAGCGGGGCGGAGGTAAAGTATTGGGAAGATCCGTCTATGTGTGAATGGATCGCGTTCCCCGAAGAGGGGGAGGAATACGGAGGGCAGAATGCCTACGGGGAGCTGCCGAGGTTCTGGTACAACTGGGGCAGCTGGCGCGTGGCGAATCCTGTGCCGAATTTTGCCTCGCCGGCATTTCGGGAATTGATCGTAAACAATTTGAAAGAGGGCTTTTTGAAGCCGTTGAACGAGCGGTACAATCAGCTGAAGAAAGATGGAAAGGCGTATCTGTTTGCGGGATGCGCGGTCGGCTGGGAAACGCATATACCCGATTACACTTCGGACAATCGGCTGTTGAATTTGAGCGTAAACAATTTGCCGCGCGACTATTCGACGGGTGTGCCGATGCACGAATGGGAGCTGGCGCAGTACGGGTACGGAGCGCTGCATTCGTTGGGGTACGATCAGGAAAAGCTGGATGCGGAAGCGGCCGAACAGGGAATCACGTCCAAGCAGCACATGAAAAACATTTTGTTCCAGGTGATCCACGACTATACCGAAATGTTGGCGAAAACGGTCTATGAAGCCGGCGTGCCGCGCAACAAAATTTTTACGCATACGGTTTCGGCGCGCACGACGCTGGGCAACGATTGTACTTTTTATCCGCCCATATGGACGGCGGTCAACGATTACAGCACGCCCGGTTATACCATGTCGCCGGTAACGTGCAAATACGATATGAACACGATGAAAAAAGAGCTGTACGAAGCGGATCCGAATTTTAACGAGTTTGCCTGCGCGGAGGGATACGCGGCGGGACTGGACACGGTGGAAAAGTGCGATGCGTATTTCCAGGAAATGTTCTCCAACGGCGCGCGGATCGTAACGGCTTTCGGCTATCCGGACGTGGGGGTGCCTGTTTTTGAATTCCGGCGCGATCCCGATTTTCCGTACATCATTTCGACCAACAACTGGCTTCGGGGAGATTTGAACGTATAGGCGCCGATGCGTCGAGTGGCTGCGACGAGCAAAAGCGCAAGGCGGACGATGCCTTTACGGCGCCGTTGAATGATGCATGCAGGGTGCGGCGATCAGAAACAAAATCGAGAAAAATAATCGAGGGGCGCGAAGCATAGCTTCGCGCACCCTGTCGTATCGTAAAGCGGCAAAAGGC
>CALVYJ010000052.1 GCA_944372075.1 uncultured Clostridia bacterium
AGTCTGTCTCGATTGCGGCGCGCATCCCAATCTTTCGCGCGCGCTCAGCGGCGTGTTTGACAGTCAGATCGAAGGCGGCAAGCGGTACGACGTAGCGGCGGAGGGACGGCGCGCGGCGAACGCGACGTTTTCGGAGAGCCATGCCTGCGATACCTGTTCTGCGTTGAACTACGCCATGGATCTGACGCCGTTGGTGTATGATAAGCGTTTGAACGCGGTCGAGTTTATTCGAGGCAGCATACGCAGATTCGAAGAGCAAGTATTGGAAAAGATAAAAGCGTATACGGAGGATATATAATTGAATTGCGAATCGACGTTGATGTGGAAAGAATTAAACGAAACGCCGGAGATTGTGAGCGGGCTGTATCAAAGGAATGCGGCCGTTTTGGAGCAAATACGCGAGGCAGTAGAGAGCAGGGCGATTGCGAGCATATACACGGCGGCACGCGGGACGTCGGATCACGCCATGCTGTATTTGAAATATTTATGTGAAATCGAATCGGGGATTCCGGTGGCTTCGGGCGCGCCGTCCGTGGTGACGCTGTACGGGTCGGCATTGCGGTTGGGAAACGCATTGGTGATCGGCTGTTCGCAGAGCGGAAAGGCGGCGGACGTACTGGAAGTGATCCGAGCCGCCAACGCATGCGGCGGCATTACGGTAGCCGTTACCAACGATGAGCGCAGTCCGCTCGCGCAGACTGCGCAATATCATTTGTATTGCGATGCGGGGGAAGAGAAGAGCGTAGCGGCGACAAAGACGTTCTGTTCGCAGTTGTATTTGTCGATGCTGCTTGTATCTGCGTTAAAGGGCGAACGTTGTGATCGGCAGATCGGGTCCATGCTCAAGTGCGCGAGAGCGAGTCTGGAGCGGGCGGCGTTTTCGCTGGCGGAGCGTTTTGTCGATGCGAAAGAATGCTTTTTGCTTGCGCGCGGCGTAAGTTCGGCGATCGCGTTCGAGTGCGGCTTAAAGTTGCAGGAAACTTGTTATATCCGTGCGCGTGCGTTCCACAGCTCCGATTTTTACCACGGGCCGATGGCGATGATCGAAAGCGGAACGAAAGTGATCATATTCTCGTCGAAGCATTCGTTAGCGGGGGGATCGGACGAATTGCGGAGGGAAGACGATCGCAAATGTGCAAAGAAGATGCGCGATTTGGGAGCGGATCTCTATATTATTACCGATCAGGCGGAAGCCTTTCAAGACATCGGCGCGACGGTTTTGAGCATTGAAGGAGGCAAGACGGAAGCGGAAACGGTATTTGCGTTTGCGATGACGATACAGATGTTTGCCTGCAAAGTCAGCTGTGCGAAAGGCTTGAATCCGGACGTACCGCGCGCGCTGAACAAGGTCACGATAACCCGATAAGAGGGCTGTGGATCGGTTTTGCGAGACTTTTGAAGGAAAGATCGGATGCGTCGAAGGGACCTGCATGGCGTTTGCGGGGGAACGGCGCAGGACGAACAAAGCGGAACGCGGCGAGGTGCAGTTTCTTCTGCACCTCGCCGCGTTCCGCTTCGGAAAGAGCGAGAGCGGCGCAAATCTTTGCGCCGCTCTCGTTCGGGAGGGACGGGTCAGTCATGGAAGCGCCCGTGCTGATAGCGTTCTCCGTTGGGAGTTTCGTAGATGTAGGAGGTATTTCCGTTTTCATCGGTAACGATTTGTACGAAATAGACCTGGAGTGAATTTTTTGAACCGACGGTGATTTTGATGGAATTGCGTTTATCCAGATCCTGTTCGAAGTAAAAGATCTGCGATTCCGCACCCTTTTTCAGGGTAAATTCGATTTCCGTTTCGTCGCGTTCCTGTTCGAGCTTGAAGGTGCTGCGTTCGGTGGCGATGCCGTTTTCATAGAGGGTGTAGCAGTATTCTTCTTCGCGTTCATCCCATTCGCTTTCCGATTCCTGTTCGACGCGCATGACCTTGCCTTCGGCGAGCGCCACGCTGAACGTCGTTTTGATTTCGGACTCGTCGCCCTCCGATTCAGACTCCGTTTTACCGCTGAACGGATAGTCGATTCCGTCGATGACCAAAACGCCGTCGATATTGGCGCGGGTTTCGATCTCTTCATCTTCGAACCAATCGTCGAAGTCGCGATCCGTTTTGGTGACCTTGTTGCTTTCGTTGTAGTACATGGTATAGCCGAAGGATTCCCCGGTGATCGCCGTATAGCTCACCACGGCCTTGACGGCGTATTCGGCGCGATCGGAATCCTGATAATCGGTGCCGAAGGAACCGTCGCTGAGCAGGCTTTCGACGAGCATCATATAGTCGTTGAGGGAGTTGATGGTCTCTTCGTCGGTCACGGCGGCGGTATTGTCGGCAAATACGTTGAAGGAAAGCGGCTGCGCGAGGGGAGCCTCGGCCGTTGCCGTCGCATACGCGGCTGCGCCGTTGTCGTTCATGGCGGAAATGATCGTGCCTGCCGATGCGGCGCTGAAGCTGTACGCCTGCGCGGCGGTGGTGGGACGGTCGAATGTTTCATCCTTTCCGAACATGCCCGAAAGATCGGAGCAAGCCGAAATTCCTAAAGAGAGCGCCAAAGTCGTCGCAATCGCGAATCCTGCAATAAAATGTTTTTTCATACTGTTTTCTCCTTTTTTCAATGGTCTGTTTTGGCTTTGCGCTTGCCTTTTACACTTATACAACAAGTCAAATCTTAAAATTGTTGGTAACTGCAAAAATTTTTTTTATTTTTTTGAAAAATATTTTTGAAAGCCAAAGCAACGATAAAAAAATAAAGCGTTACCAAAAGAATTGAAGAAAAGGCGGCGGGGCGGGGTCACACAGGGAAAACTCGGCGGACGGTCGGGCAGGCGGGATCGCGCAGGGCAAACCTGGAAAGCGGCGGGAGAGGAAAGCGAGGCTTGCAGCGTTTTCTTGTTTTTTACGGACGGGCTTTGAAGGGAGGGATTGCAGAGCCGAGAAAAAACCGCCGAGCGAAGCAATTCTTCGCTCGGCGGTAAGGATAGAAAGATCGATCAATCATCGTCATCGTCGTCATCGTCGTCATCCCAGCGATCCTGATTCCAACTGTTTCCGTTTGAAAACTCATAGCGATATTGATTTTTTCCGTTTTCCTGAATGATGCGAATGGTAAAGCGCACGTCCTGACCCTGAATTTTGCCGCGCACTAGCAAAGCTGCGTCGGAGTGTTCGCGGCAAAACACCAATTCGTCTTTTTCTTTATCGCGTTCTTCGACGGTCAGTTTTAATTCCAATTCCTGGTTTTCCAGTTCATATTTGACGCAGGTGCGGGTTTGCCATTCGCCGTTCAGATAATAGGTATATTCGAATTCCTGTTCGGACTCCTGTTCGCCGTCATCCGTTTCCGATTCAAATTCCTGCTGCATGCGGATATAGGAAGTTTTCTCCTCATTCAAGAAGGCGGTGAATTGCAGTTCGTTTTCCGATTCATCCGTTTCGCTTTCCGATTGGCGCTCGCCTACGACGGGGTAAGATTTTCCCTCAACGATCAGAACGCCGTCGATGGAAAAGTTTTCTTCCGTTTCATCCTCATCCTGTTTGGAGTCGGTCAAAATCTCATTATAATAGAGTTGGTAATGGACTTTAACGCCGAGCAGATCGGTATAAAAGATGGTCATTTTGAGGTCGTAGCGATCGGCGTACGGATCGGATTCGGCGGGGGGGAGCGCGTCGGTATGTTCGATATTTCCCTCGCCCAACAGGCCTTCGACCAAAGCCATATAGCCGTTGACGGTATGGACGATGGCTTCCTCGCCCTGTGCGGAAGGGGAAGAATCGGGCGAGCCGTAGCGGTAGCGGAGCAAAGATGCGGGTTGGGGCGTATCGAAGGAAAGGGCGTCGGCGAGGGGCAGGGGATCGGCGTCGGCTTGAGGCGAAGCGAAGGCGGTCTGCGAGTCGGACGCGTCGGCGGTATTTGCGCAGAGCAGGGAGCCGACGGATGCGGCGCCGTAGACGTAGAAGTCCTGGGTGCTCTCGATGCCGGAGAATTTACCGAGCCCGGTTCCGGGCAGAGAGGGCACAGATCCCGGATCCTTATGCGCAAGGACGGGGATCAGGATGCCGAGGAGCAAAGCGAGCGCGGCCAAGAAGGCGGCGACGGGGATCCGGATTTTTTTTGCGGAGGGCGTCGAAACGTTTCCGTGCGCATAGGCGAGCTGTTCCCGGGGCTGGTCGAAGACGCCTAGCTCGCGGCAAATATTTTCTTTTACGCGATCGTCCGGCAAGATCTGCGGAGCTTGTTCGTGCAGCAGTTTTTTTATGTTTTTCATACGGCGTCCTCCTTTTCCAGAATTTTTTTGAGTTTTTTGAGCGCTTCGTTGTTTTTCCAGGTAACGGTTCCGATGGGAAGATCGAGCATTTGCGCGACCTCTCTTCGTTTATAGCCGGAAACGTGGCAGAGCATCAGAATTTGGTATTCTTCTTCGGAAAGATGTTTGGCAGCCACGTCGAAGATATAGGGCAAGTTTGTTTCCTGCGAACCGTATTTATACGATTCCGTGTCGAAGTCGGTGCTGACTTCGCGCAGTGCGCGTTTTCGGTGGTTGAGCGCCAGGTTTTTGCCGATGCGAGCCAGCCAAGCGATAAAATTGGTATCGGGTCGATAGGAGTCGAGGGAACGCAGCGCGCGCACGAACGTTTCCTGCAGGAGGTCTTCCGCGTACATTTTATCGCGCACGATGTAGAGAATTGCAAAATACACCGTGCGATTTGTCTGTTCATAGACGGTGTCGAAGGCGCGCATATCGCCTGCGCGCAAGGCGTCTATGTATTTTTCAAGTGCTGCGTTTTTCATACTCTTCACTATACCAACAATGCAAAAGTCGGATTTGTTGGAACTTTTGAAAAATTTTCAAAGAATTTCCGAATCTATTATGCCTTGAAAAGATGAAAAAGTCAAATAAAATTTATTTATGAACGGGATCGACAGGATAAAAAAGCGGATTGACATTTTTCGCGGAAAAGTGTATGATAGAAGAAAGAAAACGAGAGGGTAAAAAGAGCGATGAAGAAGACGTTGTTGCGCAATTATGCGAGGCTGATCGCGCGGGTAGGCGCGAGCGTGCAGAAGGGACAAAAGGTCGTGATTTCGGCGCAGTTGGATCAACCGGAGTTTATAGCCATGCTGGTGGAAGAGTGTTACGAAGCGGGAGCGAGCGAAGTATCGGTGGAGTGGCAGTATCAGCCGCTGGAGAAATTGGCGAGCCGGTTTGAGGGCGTGCGGGAACTCGGGAACGTACCGTCTTGGGAAGAGGAGAAGATGAAGGAACGGACAAGAGACTTGCCCGTGACCATACGGATCGCGTCGGCGGATCCGGACGGAATGAAGGGTGCAGACCGGGATAAGCTGACGATGGCATCGATGGCGCGTTCGGCGATTCTCAAGCCCTATCAGGACGCGCTGACGAATCGGCATCAATGGTGTGTGGCGGCGGTGCCTTCGGTCGGCTGGGCGAAGAAGATCTTTCCGGGGATCCGCGCGAACGCGGCGGTGGAGCGGCTGTGGGAGCTGATCCTGGAGACGGCGCGTGCGGACGGAAAAGATCCGCTGACCGATTGGATGTGGCACAACCGCGCGCTGCGGGAAAAATGCGATCGGCTCAACGGACTGGATCTTGTCGCGTTGGAGTATTGGAGCGCAAACGGAACGCAGCTCAAAGTGGGATTGATCCCGCAGGCGCAATTTATTGCCGGCAGGAAGAGTACGGTCGACGGCAAGCATTTTAATCCGAACATTCCCACGGAAGAATGTTTTACCACGCCCAAGCGCGGGAGTGCGGAGGGGATCGTCTATGCCGTAAAGCCTCTGTCCTACGGCGGCGAGCTGATCGAGAATTTCTGGATCCGTTTCGAAGGCGGAAGGGCGGTGGAATGCGGCGCGGAAAAGAACGAATCGCTGCTGAAAAAGATTCTCGCGATGGATGAAGGGGCGTCGTATTTGGGGGAATGCGCGCTGGTTCCTTATGAATCCCCCATCAATCAGACGGGTATCCTGTTTTACAATACGCTGTTCGACGAAAATGCGTGTTGTCATCTCGCGTTGGGCAGAGGGTATTCGAATACGATCGTCGGCTTTGAAAAATACGATCGCGCCGAGTTCGCTCAAATGGGCGTAAACGACTCGTCCGTGCATGTGGATTTTATGATCGGCGCGGAAGATTTGGAAATCACGGGAATAACAAAAAGCGGGGAACGTATAGCTGTTTTTGAAGGCGGAACATGGAGCAGAGCGTTGAAGTGATCGGAGGGAACAAGGATGCAGAAGACGGTATTGAAAAACTATGCGAAGCTGATCGCGCGGATGGGGTTGAACGTGCAGCGCGGGCAGGAAGTGGTCGTAGTGGCGGAGTTGGATCAACCGGAGTTCGTGGCGTACTGTGTGGAGGAATGTTACCGAGCGGGAGCGTCGAAGGTGCGCGTGGAGTGGTCGCATCAGCCGATTACGCGGCTGGGCGCGCAATATAAGAGCGAGGAAACGCTGGGAAAGGTATGCGGCTGGCAGGAGGAAAAGCTGCGCATGCAGGTGCGCGAGCTTCCCGCAAGACTGTATCTTGAAAGCGAAGATCCGGACGGGTTGAACGGCATCGACGCGGAGAAATACGCGCGCGCGATGCAGGCTCGGCAGAAGGTGATCAAGCCCTATCGCGACAAGATGGAGAACAAATATCAATGGTGCATTGCCGCCGTCCCCGGGAAGAAGTGGGCGCATAAAGTGTTTCCGAAGATGCCGATTTCGGCGGCGGAAGAGAAGTTGTGGCGTGCGATCCTGACGTCGTCGCGCGCTTACGAGGGAAATCCGATCGCCAACTGGCAGGAGCACAACAAGACGTTGAAAGCGCGCTGCGCCTATCTGAACGGATTGGGACTGACGGCTTTGGAATACAGCAGTTCCAACGGCACGCATTTGCGCGTCGGATTGATCCGCGAGGGGATATTTACGGCGGGAAGCGAGAATACGATTGCCGGCGTCGAATTTAATCCGAACATACCGAGCGAAGAGTGCTTTACCAGTCCGAAGCGGGGCGAAGCGGAGGGGATCGTGTATTCTACCAAGCCGCTCTCCTATCAAGGGCAGCTCATCCGCAATTTTTCCATCGAATTTTCGGATGGAAAAGTTACGCAGACGCATGCCGCGCAGGGCGGTGCCGTCCTGAAAAAGATGGTCGCAATGGACGAGGGCGCGGGGTACTTGGGCGAGTGCGCGCTGGTACCGTATCGATCTCCGATCAGCGACACGGGCATCCTCTTTTACAATACCCTCTTTGACGAAAATGCGGCATGTCATCTCGCGTTGGGTCGCGGGTTCACGAATTGCATACAAAATTTCGAGCAGTTCAGCGAAGAGGAGCTGCATGCAAAGGGCGTAAACGATTCCATGATCCACGTCGATTTTATGATCGGGAATGAGGATTTGAAGATAACCGGCATTACGGATACGGGCGCTCGCTACCCGATTTTTGAAGAGGGAAATTGGGCGTTCCGCGTTTGACGACGGGCGCGCCGCGCAGGCGCTCGCTTTGCCGAGCGCCTGCGCTTTCGGAATGCCTTTCGAACGTGCGCACCGAAGGAAATACGTTCAGACGTTTCGCAACGGGTCTAAAGACGAGACCGTTTAGACGTTTATGAACGGTCTGAAGAACAAACTCTGCAAGCACAAGCAAGCGCCCCGCCGAACGCGCGGGGCGCTTGCTTGTGCTTTTGGGCGTATTTGTTTGAGCGGTCTGGTTGCGCAAAGGAAGGAAATTGTCGCGTCGGTATTTCGGGCGTATTTTTAATTGCGGCGGATTGTCCTGCGAATTCGGACGAGGCGGCGACGCAAAGGCGGCAGAGCGGCAGAGTGGAAAACAGCGGTTGGTTTGACTGTGCGAAGATGCGCGTGAGATAGAAGAGAGCAGGCATGAAAAATCGGCGAGGCGATTGCAATTTTGCGAGCAATGCGGTATAATGAAAAAAGCGAAGCGAAAACGGGGGGGCGAAACATGACAAACGCGGAAAAGATCGAATCGGCAAAGACGGCGCTGGGCATCGAACTGGGTTCGACGCGGATCAAGGCAGTTTTGATCGACGAAGAGGGCAGGTCGCTGGCGGCGGGCGGACATGATTGGGAAAACAAGTATGAAAACGGAATTTGGACGTACGAGCTGTGCGATGTCTGGGCGGGGCTGCAACACTGTTATGCGGAGCTGAAGAGAGACGTGCAGGCGAAATACGGCAAAGTGTTGAAGCGGGTCGGATCGATCGGGATATCGGCGATGATGCACGGGTACATGGTATTTGACGAAGCGGGCGAGCTGTTGGCGCCTTTCAGGACGTGGCGGAACAACAACGCCGCGCCGGCGGCGGAAAAGCTGTCCGCCCTTTTCGGGTTTCACATTCCGGCGCGGTGGTCTGTGGCGCATTTATATCAATCGATCTTAAACGGGGAAGAGCACGTTTCGAAAATACGATTTCAGACGACGCTGGAAGGGTACGTACATTGGAAGCTGACGGGCGAAAAGGTGATCGGGATCGGAGAGGCGTCCGGCATGTTTCCCATCGATTCGGCGACGCGCGATTATCATGCCGGCATGGTTGAAAAGATGGACGGGATTTTGCGGGACAGCGGGCTGGCGTTCGGCCTTCGCTCGATTTTTCCGCGCGTGTTGGCGGCGGGTGAGCGAGCCGGCGTGTTGACCGAAGCGGGGGCGAGGTTGTTGGATCCGACGGGAGATCTGCAAGCGGGGATCTTGCTCTGTCCTCCGGAAGGCGATGCGGGAACGGGGATGGTTGCGACCAACGCGGTTCGTCCGCGGACGGGCAACGTATCGGCGGGGACGTCCGTATTTGCGATGATCGTATTGGAGAGGGAATTGAGCAAACCGTACGACGAAATCGATCTGGTGACGACGCCTGTCGGAGATCCGGTTGGGATGGTACACTGCAACAACTGCACGTCCGACTTAAACGGATGGGTCGGGCTTTTTGAAGAATTTTCGGCGTTGGCGGGGATACGGGTCACCAAAGCGCAGTTGTACGACATGCTGTATCACGCTTCGGAGGAAGGGGATGCGGACTGCGGCGGTCTGTTGGCATACAATTATGTGTCGAACGAACATATTACGAAGGTAGAGGAAGGCAGGCCGCTGTTTGTGCGAACGGCGGAGAGCGCCTTTAATCTTAAAAATTTTATGCGGGCGCATCTGTACGCAGCGTTGGGCGCGTTGAAGGTCGGCTGCGACAAATTGTTGCGGGAGGAAGGCGTGCGCGTGGATGCGATCACCGGGCATGGCGGTCTGTTCAAGACGGAGCGCGTGGGGCAGCGCTATCTGGCGGCGGCGCTGGGTGCGCCCGTCACGGTGATGAAGACGGCGGGAGAAGGCGGCGCATGGGGAAGCGCGATCCTGGCGGCGTACACGTGCAACAAGCGTGCGGGCGAAACGCTGGCGGATTATTTGGAGAATCGTATTTTTGCCGGACAGGAGGGCGTCACGCTCGTTCCCGATCAAACGGACGTTGCGGGGTTTGAAGCGTTTATCGAGCGGTATAAGCGCGGGTTGCCCATTGTTCGGGAAGCGGTAAAGAGTATGGAATAAGCGGGAGGAAGAGACATGTTGCAGGAATTAAAGGAAAGCGTTTTGCAGGCGAATTTGGATTTGGTACGGAACGGATTGGTTCTGTTTACATGGGGCAACGTCAGTCAAATCGATCGGAAAAGCGGCTTGGTGGTGATCAAGCCGAGCGGCGTTTTGTACGAGAGCATGACGGCTGACGATCTGGTCGTCGTGGATCTGGAGGGAAAGGTCGTCGAGGGAAGGTTGCGTCCGTCGAGCGATACGCCCACGCATCTGGAATTTTATAAGGCGTTTGCGCATGTGAACGGGGTCACGCACACGCATTCGACGTTTGCCACGAGTTGGGCGCAGTCGGGCAGGGACATACCCTTTTACGGAACGACGCATGCCGATTATTTTTACGGCGACATTCCCTGTGCGCGGGCTTTGACGAAGGCGGAGGTCGAAGGGGAATACGAAAAGAACACGGGACTGGTCATCATAGACCGCTTCAAGAGCGATAAGCGCGATCCGATGGAGGTTCCCGGCGTATTGATCCGGAGCCACGGCGTATTTGCGTTTGGCCGCGATGCGCATGAATCGGTACACAACGCCACCGTTCTCGAAGAGGTGGCGAAGATGGCGTTCATCACCGAAAATCTGAATCCGCAAGCGCAGCGCGCGGACGCGAGCATGATGGAGAAGCATTACCTTCGCAAGCACGGAAAGAACGCTTACTACGGACAGTCTTGCAAATGAGCGCAATGAATTTTGAAGGCGGATGCGCGCCCTGTCTGCGGATT
>CALVYJ010000053.1 GCA_944372075.1 uncultured Clostridia bacterium
GAAGATCTGAAAGAGCAGGGCAAGATCGCGCGCTACGGCGCGTCCAATTTTTCCGCAGAGCGGTTGGAGGAGGCGCGCAGGGTGAGCGCGAAGCGCGGGTATGCGGGCTTTTTCGGCGTATCCAACGCGTTTAGCTGTGCCGTTCAGGTGCCGAACGCCGCGTCGGATCCGACCTTGCACAGCGTCGACGCGCGGCAGGCGGAGTGGTTTCGGGAGCATGCGGTCGACCTGTTTGCCTATTCGTCCTGCGCGCAGGGATATTTTTCCGCGCGCGCGGAAAAAGGAGAGGCGTTTGCGCGCGAGAAATATGCGGCATACGATCATCCGGAAAACGATCGGCGCTTTGAGATCTTAACGAAAATTTCCCGCGAGACGGGTTGTCCGATCGCCGGCTGCGCGATCGCCGCGCTGTTGGCAATGCCCTTTCCCGTTTTTCCCGTCTTTTCCGTTTCCGGCGAGGAACATCTGCAGGAATTGTTGCAGGGGGAATCGTTTGCGTTTGAGCAGGGCGCGTTTGATGCGCTTCGCCTCGGCAAGGAATATTGACCGCCGGAGCCGTATCGGGGATAGCCGATCGGCTTTTCGGTACAAAACAGGATAAAACAAGGCGTCGCGCCGTGCAAAAATGCACGGCGCGACGCCTTGTATGTCTTTAGGATGATTTATCCTTTCTGCGCGGCGAGGATGATTTATTCTTTCTGCGCGGCGAGAACGGCATATTTTTTCAAGAGTTTTACGTAGATGCGATAGTTTTCGATGGAGACGTCCGGCGGGGTCTGGTGGTCGCAGGAAAAGAGGACTTTCCCTTTGCGTGCGGAGGGCAAAAGCCGCTCAAACTCGCGCGTCATGGCAGCCTCGCCGAATTTCATGCACATCTTGTCGAAATGTCCGATGAACGCCATGTGCGGCTGTTTTCGGATATAGAGCGAAACGTCCACGCCCGCCTGCCGTTCGAGGGGGAACATTCCGTCTGCGCCGGCTTCGGCATACCAATCGACCGCTTTGGTGATGTCGCCGTCGCTGTCGACAAAGCTGTACGTTGCGCCCTTGAGCAGCGGCATGGTCTGTTTATAATAGGGCATGAGAAACTCGTCGAAGGTCTCCTTTGAAAGCATCGGGCCGTTGTTGTAGCTCATGTCTTCGGCAAAGCTCATGAAGTCGAAGGGGAACACGTTGAGAGCATACTCAAATACGCGTCGGATCCAACGGGTATTGTCCTCGCAGATGCGATGATAGAGCTCGGGTTGATCATAAAAGCTGTACAGATGCGGCTCGATCCCCAACAGGACGCGCGGCTGCCAGAAGAACCCTTCCACCGTAAAGAAATGCAACGTATCCCCGTCGGAACGGGTCTTTTTCAGCCATTGAATGTGCTCGTCGGACAGGCGAGGTTCAGGGTAGAGGGTCGGCAAAATTTTCTCATAGTCCGCTTCGTCGGCGATGATCCCCGCACCGTGCGAAGGCGCGGTCGGCGTATCGGGCGTCGTCCACGTAAAATAGGTCTGGCAGCATTTGTCCAACCCGAAATAGTTTTGGATGTCGTAGGGCGTTATGCAGGTTTCGGGCAGTCCTTCTTCCCGCCAGCGATTCACGGTCAAATGCCAGTACGGCGCCCATTCGATGGCGGGCAAACGGTCGATGGGTTTTCCTTCCATAAAATTCTTAAAACGTTCCGATACGGTCATAGCATTCTCCTCCTTGTCTACAGTATAACATACAATAAATTATATGTAAAGAAACGGGGAGCAAATTTCAAAAATCAAAAGATAACAAAATTTTTGAAAAGCATAGCATAGTTTTGAAAAGTGTGATACAATTGAGAGGGAGGGTGCGATGAAAGGGATATACAGCGATTGGGAAATGGAATCGGGGCTTGACTTTTTTGTGGTCGAGTTTGAATACACGGAGAGCACGCGGATGACGGAGGCGCATTTTCACAACTATCTGGAGCTTACGCATGTGCGCGGCGGAGCGATCGTGTATAAGTTTGGGGATCGCGAGGTGAAAGCGGCGGACGGGGAGGTAGTGCTGGTCAACAATATCGAGCCGCACGCGGTATTCGGCACGAAGGAGCGGGCGAATTTGACGGTATTGGGGTTTCGTCCGGAATTCGTATGGAAGGGGTCGGACGACGTCGATTTCCGTTACATAGAAAATTTCTTTGCGGGGGAAGAGACGTTTGAAAATTTAGTGCGCGCGAACGTCGATTACGGCAGGCAGATCGGCGCCTTGCTGGAAGAGATCTTTGAGGAATACAAGCGGCGCGAGGACGGGTTCAAGTTGATGGTCAAAGCCAAACTGTTGCAGCTTCTTACGCTGTTGTATCGACATCAGCCTCGCATCGCGTCGGAGGATCGGTCTCGGCAATTTACGAAGTTCAAGGCGGTCGTCGATACGATGCACGCAAACGTCGCTGCGCCGCTGTCCTTGCAGGCGTGCGCGCGGCTGACGGGGTACTCTCCCGCCTACTTTTCCGCCTCCTTTCACCGAATTTTCGGCAAAAGATTTTGCGACTACCTCACGCGCATCCGCGTGGAAAAGTGTTGCGAACTGTTATGCCGTACCGATCTTCCGGTACAGGAGATCGGCGCGCGTTGCGGCATGCGCAATCCGGCGAACTATATTCGGCTCTTTCGCCGCGAAAAGGGCATGACGCCCCTGCAATACCGAAAAAAATATAAAAAGTCATAGGACGTCAGGCGTGTTTTGCCCCGTTCGAGCGCCGTTTCGTACGATGCGCTGTAGGGAAGGGCGGATGCGCGGCGAACGGACAGCGAAGGGAAGGCGCGTCGGGCGATGCAAGGGGCGAGAGTGTGCGGCGCTAGAGGATCCGAAATTTGGCGGGCGTCACGCCGGTGACGCGGCGAAAGGCGCGGATGAAGGCGGAAACGTCCTCATAGCCGACCTGTTCGGAGATCTTTTCCACGCTCAAGTCGGTGGTAGTCAGCAGAGTTTGCGCGCGCGTGATGCGGCAGGCGCGGATGTATGCGGAGGGCGAAAATCCGGTTTGGGAGCGGAATAGCCGCAAAAAATAGTATTTTGAGAGATAGCACTGTGCGGCGAGCGAGTCCAAGGACAGGGGTGCGGCGTACTGTTGTTCGATGTATTCTTTTGCCTGCAGAATCGAGGCGCGCGTACGGGCGTGCGGAGAGGGAAGCTGGCGTTCTTCCAAGATCAGGGCAAACAGGCTGCCGAGCGCGTTGCTGCAGAGCAGGAACTCATGCGGAAGCGCCACGCGCGTAAGGGAGAACAGCTCGCCCAGGGCGGCGCGGAAGGTAACGGGGTTGCCGATCGGAAAGACAAACCGTTCGCCTGCGGTCGCGCTCTCGTACAGATAGCGCGCCGCCGTGCCGGAAAAATGCACGAACCGAAAATGCCAGGCGTCGCCGTCGGTGCGGTAGTGCTGCCATTGATTGCAGTCGATCAGCATGACGGTATTGGGCGTGGCGTCGAAGATCTTGTCCTGGTAGTTGAGTTTTCCTTTGCCGTGCAGCGTATAGAGGAGCAGGTATTGCTCCAGGCCGCTGCGCTCGGTCGAATAGCCTTTGTTGCATTGAAATTCTCCGAAGCTTACGGGGCTCAGCGCCAAAAGGGGATACAGGTCGCTTTGCACGGCGGCAAAGACGGTCATTTGTTTTTTTATATCGCTCTGAAATCGTAGATACATGGGGCAGCCTCCTTGCAATCATTGTAGCACAAAGAGAAAAATAGTAAAAGCAATTTCTGCATATTATTTCGCAAGAACGGCTCTTGTAAAAGAAAAAACGAGTGATAAAATAGAAAGAAAATCGGATAAGAAGGAGAAAATAGATGACGAATCGGGAACGCGCGTACAATTTACTTCATTATAAAGGGGTAGATCGCATGCCTGCGGTACATTTCGGGTACTGGAACGAATTGCTGGACGAATGGGCGCAACAAGGGCATATCAGCCAGGAACTTGCCAAGAGTTGGGGAGACGGGAACGATGCGGACAAGGAGCTGAACAAAATTCTGGGCTGGGATTTCAACTGGTTTCGGGTACGCAGCGGTCATTACGGACTGTTGCCCGCGTTTGAATACAAAGTGCTGGAAGTATTGCCGGACGGGTTCAAGAGGATCCAGAATTTTGACGGATTGATCGAGCGGGTGCGCGACGGCGCGGGTTCGATCCCGGCGGAAGACGATTACCAGCTCAAGGACAGGGCGGCGTTTGAAGAACTGTACAAGCCGAAGATGCAATTCAGTGCGGATCGCATTCCCAAGGAATACTTTGAAAAATACTTCGAAGCGGAAAAGGCGGACGAGCCGATGGGGCTGCATTTGGGGAGCGTGTTGGGGGATATTCGGAACATGCTGTCGGTGATCGGGATGTCGTATATGATCTGCGACGATTACGATCTGTTTGCCGAGATCATCGACACGTATGCCGAAATGCAGTACCGCGTTGCGGAAGAGGTCTTGAAGCTCGGAGTGACGTTTGACTTTGCGCATTATTGGGAAGATATCTGTTTCAAGAACGGGCCGTTGATCTCGCCGGTCATGTTTGAGGAATTGTGCGCCAAGCACTATAAAAAGCGGAACGATCTGTGCAGGAAATACGGAATGGATATCATCTCGCTGGATTGCGACGGCGTTACCGAGAAACTGTTGCCCATCTGGTTTGAAAACGGAGTCAACACGATGTTCCCGATCGAGGTAGGCACGTGGGGCGATCAATTTGAGCCTGCGCGCAAGAAATTCGGCAAGGAGATGCGCGGCGTAGGCGGAATGGATAAGACGGTTCTGCGCAAGGACAAGGCGGCGGTGGATGCGGAAATCGAGCGCATACGCCGACTGATCGATTTGGGCGGGTATATTCCTTGTCCCGATCACAGGCTGATGCCCGGAACGAAGTGGGAGTTGGTGCAATATTATATCGAGCAGATCAAAAAGATCCGCCCGTAAAGCGGAAAAAAAGACCTTCGCAAAAGACGAAGGTCTTTTTCGATGCGAGCATCGATCCGTTATCGGATGCGCGGAGGCCTTTCCTTGCAGAGTCGGAAATCTTACAGAGGCGAAAGCATCTTAAATCTTGCGGAGTCGGAAAATTTCTTGCGGAAGCGAGAATTTGCCATACGTTCGAAGGTTGTTGCATACAGTGCGGAGGGATAGGGCGAGGTGCGAATGCAGGAGGGGGAGCGATTCGGGGCGGCGAAGTACAAGATTTTACTGTTTTTGAACAAGAAAAGCACTGTGCAATTTCGAAAAAATGTTGTACAATAGAGGAGTAAACTGAACGAGAGAGCGAGTTGCACGCAAGGGTGCAGAGAGCAGGGGAAGCGCGGTCAGAATCCGCCGCAACAGCCATTACCGTATTTATCCGCAGGGATATGAGTCGGGTAACCTGCCGTTTTCGATGATTTTAGCGAACTTTCCCGGGCAAAGGGGAGAGGGGAAGCAGCCGTCCTGAAGGAGGGACGGCATTTGAAATTGTCAAAGAGCGCTCCGGAACAAGGAGCGCTTATTTTTTATAAAAAAGGAGTTTGAACATGAAAGGCTTGAAGAGGTTGGCATTGTTATTGGCAACGGCGGTGATGACGGTGAGCGCGGTGGCGCTTGTCGGGTGTGCGGAAAAGACGAACGCATCCTATTCGACGGGAGTGCCGGAGAGTTATGCGGACAAAGTTACGCTCATAATCGACGATCTTTCCACGGAAGAGGTAGACGCATATTTCCAAGTGGACTACGCGGAATTTGCGCAAGACGCCACGGCGTTTGATCTGATGGAAAAGCTGAAGGCGGACGGGAAGC
The DNA here is from genome assembly GCA_944372075.1 of uncultured Clostridia bacterium. Lineage (GTDB taxonomy): Bacteria > Bacillota > Clostridia > Christensenellales > Borkfalkiaceae > Borkfalkia. The sequence goes on from CALVYJ010000053.1 coordinate 5,773, forward strand.
TGTGTTTCAAGAGTGAAGACAGCTCGTACGGTGCGTTTCTCACGGCGGCGGGCGTGATCGAAGGCGGCGAGGAGAAATATCTGATCGAAGCGGACGACGCCGCGCAGGTGTTTATCGCCATCTATACGAACGTGGAGGCGGAAATGCTGGGGCCGAACAGCATTACATACGGCAGTGAAACGGTGGAATCCTCGGCGGTCGGCATTTCGCAGATGACTCTGAAAAACGGCGCGGTGATCTGTCTTACGGCGGAGTCCTGGGCATAAATGAACAGAAACGCGCTGTTTCGCACGGCTAAAGACGTTGCGCTCATCGGCATCATGGTAGCGGTGCTGATTGCCGGTCAGCTCGTGCTTTCGATGATTGCCGGCGTGGAGATCGTGACCGTTCTGTTTTTATCCTACTGCGTGGCGTTCGGCGTGCGGCGGGGCATGATCGTAGGCACGATGTTTTCCCTGATGCGCTGTCTGTTGTTCGGGTTTATTCCGAACGTTGTGCTCGTCTATATGATCTATTATAACGGATTTGCTGTCTTGTTCGGCTTTGCGGGAAAGTGGCTGCGCCATGCCCCGCTCCTTATCAAGATCGTGCTGCTAACCGTCTTTGCGACGATCGTAACGGCATGTTTTACGCTGTTGGACGATTTCATCTCGCCGCTGATCCTCGGTCTTTCGGCGCGCGGCACGCGCGTTTACTTTTACAGCTCGCTGCCCGTGATGATCGGACAGATGATATGTTACGCCGTTACGGTACCCCTTTTATGGTATCCCCTTTCCAAGGTGTTTGCCCTCGTGCAGCCCAAAGCGCCTCCTGCGCAAGATTGAACACGTATAGCAAGATTTTACCCTTGTTCTGCGGGAATTCGGCGTTTGAGAGCAAGATTTTACCCTTTTGCGACAAAGAAAGCCATTTCATTTTTGAAAAAAAGGGTGTATAATTGTCGCAGGAATTACAGGGAGGCAAAAGCATGGCAAGATTTGACGAAATGTCGGCGCTGTTGCAGCGCGGAAAAGCGAAGGATTTGGCGGCGCTTGTAACGGAGGAGTTGGCGGCCGGTACGCCGGCAAAAGATATTTTGACCAACGGCCTGATCGTCGGCATGGGTGTGGTCGGAGAGAAGTTCAAGAACAACGAAGTGTTTGTTCCGGAAGTGTTGATCGCTGCGCGCGCGATGAACGCGGCGCTGGCGGTATTGAAACCTGCGTTGGCGGAGTCCGGCGTGGAGCCGGTCGGAACGGCGGTGATCTGCACGGTCAAGGGCGATCTGCACGATATCGGGAAAAACCTCGTGAAAATGATGATCGAAGGCACGGGTATCCGCGTGATCGATCTGGGCGTCGACTGCGACGCCGATAAGATCGTGCAGGCGGTCAAAGACAACAATGCGGATATCGTCTGTCTGTCCTCGCTCTTGACGACGACGATGATGTACCAGAAGGATATCATCGAGGCGCTCAAGGCGGCCGGTTTGCGCGACCGCGTCAAAGTTATGGTCGGCGGCGCACCGGTCACGCAGGCGTTTGCGGACGAGATCGGCGCGGACGCTTATACACCCGATGCGGCATCCGCTGCGGAGAAGGCGCGTTCGTACTTTGCATAATTTGCAAGCGGGAAGGCGGCCGTCAGGCTGCCTTTCTTTCCCTCTCGAAATATTAAAAAAGGAAATATAATTATGGGAAAACAACTTATTTTCGACATATTGGAACACAGACAGGTAACGCGTCCGGCGTGGGTACCGTTTGCGGGAATTCATGCGGGGGCGTTGACGGGTGCATCGGCGATCGAGGTGCTCAAGGACGAAGACAAGTTATACGAGGCGCTGTGCGAAGTGAACAAGCTATACCGTCCGGACGGGCAGCCGGTGTTATTCGATCTGCAAGTGGAGGCGGAGATACTCGGGTGTGAGCTGCAATGGGCAAAGGACACGCCGCCTACGGTCAAGACGCATCCGTATGAAGAGGCGCGGCTGATTCCCTGTCGGTGCAAGATGCCCACGAAGGAGAGCGGGCGGCTGCCGATGATCCTGCGCACGATGGAGCGTCTGAAGAAGAGCGTCGGGGAGACGACGGCGCTGTACGGGCTGGTATGCGGGCCGTTCACGTTGGCGTCGCATCTGCGCGGCACGGAGATCTTTATGGACATGTTCGACGAGCCGGAGTACGTGAGTGATCTGATCGGTTACTGTGCGGATTTTATCGTAGAGGAAGCCAAATTATATGTTGAGGCGGGCATGGACGTGATCGCGGTGGTCGATCCGCTGGTATCGCAGATCAGTTCCGATCATTTTGACGAATTTCTGGCAAAGCCGTACGGCGACATCTTTGCCAAGATCAAGCAGATGGGGGCGTACAGTTCCTTTTTTGTCTGCGGAGACGCCACGCGGAACGTGGAGAGCATGTGCAAGACCAATCCGGACAGCATTTCGGTAGACGAGAACATCAAGATCCCGGCGATCCGTCCGATCACGGAGAAGTACAATATTGCGGTCGGGGGGAACATTCCGCTCACGACGGTGATGCTGCACGGTTCGCAGCAGGACAACATGAAGTATGTGGTGGAGCTGATCGAGAGCGTGGAAAATCCGGGGCACAATTTCATCGTATCTCCGGGGTGCGACATGCCGTATGCCGTTCCGATCGAGAACACGATCGGGGCAGCACAGGCGGTGTTGGAGTTTGAAACGGTCAAAGAGCTTGTCAAAAATTACGAGGCGACCGACTACAGCAAAGTGGAGGTAGACATTCCCGACTACGCTAATCTGAAAAAGCCGCTGTTGGAGGTATTCACGTTGGATTCTTCCAGCTGTGCGGCATGCACGTACATGATGGGAATTGCGGAAGCGGCAAAGCAGAAGTACGGGGATCGGATCGACGTTGTCGAGTACAAGTTCACCGTTAAGGAGAACATCGCGCGGGTGATCAAGATGGGCGTCAAGCAGTTGCCCAGCATTTATATCAACGGCGAGCTGAAGTATGCGTCCATCATTCCGAGGTTAGACGAATTGAGCAAGGACATCGAGGCGAAGTTTTGATGACGCAGGTATGGTTCGTCCTGGGGTATTTGGGGAGTGGAAAGACGACGTTTGTCAAAAACTTTTTGGCGGGGCGCGGCGGAAAGAACGCCGTTCTGGTCAATGATTTCGGCGCAGAGGACGTAGACGGCGCTTTGCTGCATTCCGCAGCGGTCAGGGTAGAGAGCATCGTCGACGGGTCTGTCTTTTGTTCTTGCCGAAGCGATCGGTTTGTCGAGGCGATGCTGCGCCTGTCGGAGCAGTCGTTTGATCGCATTTTGGTGGAGACGTCGGGATTTTCCAATCCGTTCCGCATGCGGCAGTTGTTTTCCTACATCAATGCTCGCGCGGCGAATCCCTATCGATTTGCGGGCGCCGTGTGCGTGGTGGACGCGGCGCGAGTGGAAAAAGTCCTGTATACGCTCAACGCCGTCAAAATGCAGATTGCGGCGGCGGACGTGATATTGATCAATAAATCCGATCTTGCGGACGATACGACGCGCCGACGCGTGGAGCGCTCGATCCGCGAATGGAATGCCGATGCACCCGTCTTTTTTACGACGGGCGCGCGGTTGGAGCGGGAGGATTTTCCCGTAAAGGAGCGGACGCTGCCCGCGTTTTTGGAAGATATCACCGTGCAAAAGCTGCAAGTGACCTTTGAGGAGGAGCTGTCCGCCGCACGGCTGGACGCGCTGGCGGCAGCGCTGGCGGAGTTCTGTCATCGCATCAAGGGGATCGTGCGCGCGAAAGACGGGTACGCGGTCTACGAATACGTCGACGGGGTCGGGCGCATGCAGGCGAGCGAACGATCGGGAAACTTTTTGATCCTGTTGGCGGCAGGGAAATTTTCATTGCGCGAGCGAGCGGGTGAAATCTTAAAAGAGGCGGGTGTGAAATGCAAGGTATGTTGAGTCCGGGAACGGAGCGGCTGCGTCGGGAGGACGTGTTGCGCCTGTTGGACGTGGACGTCTATTCCCGAGAATTTTACGAATTGTTGAGCGAGGCGGAAAGCTATGCGCGCCGCACGTTCCGCAGGGGATATGTGTTTTGCCAGATCGGGGTAGACAGCAATCCCTGTCCCGGGAACTGCGCCTTTTGTTCGATGGCGAAATCGCATTTCGTCGTCGGCGCGCAATTCACGCGCACGCAGGAAGAGGTTTGCGCGGAAGTGGAGAAGGCGATGACGCCGCAGGTGAGCGACCTGTTTTTGATGACGAGCGAATGCTACGGGAAGGAGGCTTTTCTCTCGCTCGTGCGCGCGGTGCGCGAGCGGCTGCCCCGGCGGGTCAGGCTGGTTGCGAACACGGGCGATTTCGACGCCGACTATGCGAAGGAGTTGCGAAAGGCGGGCGCGACGGGCGCCTATCATATCGTGCGGCTGCGCGAGGGCATCGACACCGATCTGCCCGTATC
>CALVYJ010000054.1 GCA_944372075.1 uncultured Clostridia bacterium
GACGTCGCGGAATGGATGGGACTGTATGTCGCCGGATAAAGTCCGCCTCTGCCCGATCGGCGCATGCTCATCGGAGTGCGATCGGGGCGCGACAAGAGGAAAGGCGGAAAGCGTTTAGGCGGGCGGATGCGCAAAAATCGGGGAACGCGAAGGACATTTTGAGCGGAGAGCGAAGCAAAAGCCGCGCGGCCGCAGAGGGCGCAAAGGAAGACGATGGCAGGGAAAACTCTTGCGTTTTGCGGCAAAGTGTACTATAATGCCTGCAAGAAGTTTTCAGCAGGGAAGAGGGGAAGGTATGCCGAACATTATCGATCAGATGGAAGAACACATATTTGCGGCGCAAGTGGCGCGCCTGTGTCGAATCACGGGCAAGGCGTACGACTCGGAATTTATCCGGCAGATGTATGCGCGGGTCAAGGAGCAATACGTTGCGGAATTGCAAAAGAGGAAGATCCGACTGCGCGCGTTGGACGGCGCCCGACTGGACGAGATCGTCAGTTATATCTTTTATTATCACCTGTTTCACACGTCGCACATGCCTGCGGAGTTGGTGAAGCGCCTGGAGGGCGAGGAAAAGTATCGCGACATGTTGGTGCGCGACGTGGCGATCTACATCGTCATCAACGAGCATCTGAACGTGGAAAAAATTTCCAATACGTCGGTCTATTCGCCGGAAATCGCGGCGTACAATATGGCATGCAGTTATTCGCTGTACATTCTGGGCAGTTTCAAAGGGCAGGATCGACGGATGAACGGGATCAACAACCTGTTCAAGAAATCGATGGTCACGATCAAGAGCGTCATCAATCTTTTGGCGGCGGGTAACAGCTGCGACGCCGTCATCCTGTGGCGGCATCTTCACGAGCTGGAGTGCGTACTGATCGTCCTTTGCACGAAGGGCGAGGGGCTCTTCTTTCAATACATCAAGCACATGGAATATTTTGACATGGAGGAAAACCCGAATGCCGAGGCATTGCAACAGCGGCTGTCGGAAGAGTGCAAGGCGTTCGGGGTAAAGGAGCGCAACGCGTTCATCAATTACGGATGGCTGGAGTATGTGGAGGGATTCAAGGAGGGGTTCGGCAAGGAATACCGATTGAATTTCAAGGACGGACTGCAAAAGATAGCCGGACAAAGCGCGCGGCATGCGGCGTATGCGAGCGCGAGCAAAATCCTGCACCCGTCCGCATGGGTCGTAACCATCCGCGACGATAAATTTTATAAGTTTACGGTATTTGAGCTGTTCCGATCGCTGGTAAACATCGTCGCGCAGATCAAAGGATATGCGCAGCGCTACCGCGAAAATTCCGATAAGCGTTCGGAATGCGACAACTACAGCCGCACGATCGACGGCTACCTGAACATGATCGCGCGAAACAATAAGATCATTGCGGCAAAATATGCGGGAAAATAGATCGGCAAAGAAGGTTTTTCGAGCATTCGAATGCTTGGAAAACCGATCGCGCGATCGAAAAAAAAGACAGCCCCGGCGGCGGCAATTTTGCCGCCGCCGGGGCTGTCGGACATAAGGCTGTCGGACATAAGGCTGTCGGATATAAGGCTGTCGGACGTAAAGCTGTCGGACGGGAAGCGAGGCGAACGCGGACGGTTGGGATTATTTGGCGTTGCGGGGGGAAAAGGATAAAGCCGATCGTACGGAGAGTAAGGTCGGAAAGCCGATTGTACGGCGGAGGGCGGTAAAAAAAGGACTGCGAGGGCAGTCCTTTTGTAAGCATAGAAAAATTTATTTCGCCGGGCGCGGGAGACAGCGGTTTACTGTTCGCGCGATTTGTAAGCGGCGACGGCGTGAGCGAGTTGATCGGGGCAAGAAGTATTGTTTCGGCATTTAATGCCTTTCAAAGCAGATTCCACTTCATCCAACGATTTGCCTTCCACGAGTCTGGAAACGCCTTGCAGGTTTCCGCTGCATCCGCCGATAAATTTGACGTTATGGATTTTATTTTGCTCGTCCACTTCGAAGATGATCTGGCGAGAGCAAGTGCCTTTCGTATTATACGTAAACATAGAGTAACACCTCAACTAAAAACGGGGGAAAACGGGATTGGCTCAATCTACGAGATTTTCGTAGATGACGGCATAAACGTCAGCCGCTTTCAATTCCCATTTTTTGTAAATATTCTGTGCTGTTTTTCTGTCGGGAACGACAAATTTCAATTCCAGCATGGGTTGTGCGGGGGCTAAGATACGCAGGAACACGGTATAGGTGCCGTCCTTATTCTGGTAATAGTCGGACTTACATTCCTGGCGATTCCGATAGCGCGCACTGTTGTTTTTGACGAACACGGAAATTTCTTCGCGGGTACTTTTAGGGATATTGATATAGAAATTGGCCAAGCAGCTTCTTCCGTCGGGCGTGATGGTATAGAGGGTATCGTCGTTGGTCTCCACGGTACAGATAAAGCCGTCCTCGAGCAGCTGATTGATGATCATGACGCAGTCCATGTAATTGATCCAATCGTTGCTGGTGGAGCACATATCGATAATGGTGCGTTCGGATAGGGCGCTTTCCATTTTGTCGAAGACAAACAAAAGTATTAACTTGTTGATAAATGTTTCGCCCTGAATTTGCATTTGGGAAATTCCTTTGATCAAAAATCATATTTTCACGGACAAAAATCCGCTTTTTCTGAAAAAGCGGATGATTTTGTCCCGGTGTGTATCCGTTTAGAACTTGCGATCAAGCAAATTTTTTCAAAGCGGCGATGAGATCGTCGCAATTATCGTCATGGATCTCTACGACCAGCGGTTTGGAGAGGTCGAGGCTGAAAATACCGAGGATGGATTTAGCGTCGACGACGTATTTATCGCTCTTCAAATCGATTTCGTAGGGATAATCCTGTACGATTTTAACGAACTCTTTTACGTTTTGAGCCATTTGCAATGAAATTTTTACGGATTTCATAAAAGACCTCCAATTCAAGTTTTTATATATTATACATAAAAATTTCGATAAAAGCAAGATATTTATGAAAATTAACTTAATAAAATAAAAAATTTGTGCTATAATGATAGGCGAGCAGAAAAAGCTGTAAAGAATGCACAGAAGCAGGGGGTAGAAGATGGATACGAGCAGGGAACAGATCGACGTATTTATTCGTCGGTGCGACGAGCTGATGGAATCGCGGTTTATCATAGCGGATACAAAGATCAGCGAGCTTTTGCAGGCGATCGCGGCGTCCGATCTTTTATATGCCTTTTTCCGTGACGTGACGAAATCGTTTGATTACAATCGGGCGAAGCAGCAATACATGAATTATGCGCCGTACGGGAACGCGCAAAAGAAGCTGTTGTTTCCGCAAGATCCGGAGCAGAAGTTGGCGTTTATTTTTTGTCTGCTCATGGAATTTGACAACAAGACGTGTGATCTGGGGACGTTTTTGCAGGAATATTTTTACGAGGACGGAAGCTATTACGAAAGTTTTTACGCCTTTTGCAACCAAGTGATCAAGCCGTTTCGCAACGGGGTCAAGGTCATGTTTACGGATATGCCGCAAGAGAGGGGCAAAGAGGGCGCGGGCGAGACGGAGAGCGCGCCGCAATTCGATCTTGAAGCGGAGCGGAAATCGGTATATCGTTCGGGGCTTTCGGACGAGCGGAAGGTGGATGCTCTGTTGCTCTTAAACGCGTTGGAGAAGGCGAAGGATTTGCCGTTGCGGGCGGCGCTGCTGTGCGGATACCTGTATTTTGCGCGGGTATGCGGAAGAAGCGAGCAGGCGAAGGCGCTGGAACAGACGTTGCGGGAATTGAGGGAGGAGCTATGAACCTTACGGAAAAGACGGTCAAACAGAACACGCTGTATCGGGGCAAGATCATCAATCTCCGCTGCGACGACGCGCAGCTTCCGGACGGAAAGATGTGCAAGCGCGAGCTGGTGGAACATCCGGGCGGCGCGTGCGTGCTGTATGTACGGGAAGGGAAGGTCTTGCTGGTGCGCCAGTACCGATATGCCTACGGGCAGGAATTGCTGGAGATCCCCGCCGGCAAACTCGATCCGGGCGAAGATCCGGCGCTCACGGCGGCGCGCGAGCTGGAGGAGGAAACGGGTCTGATTCCGGAGAATGTGGAACACCTGTACACCATTTACCCTACGCCCGGTTATACCAACGAAAAAATTTATATTTACGCCGCGCGGACAGTCCGCGCGGGCAACGTGCATCCCGACGAGGACGAGTTCGTCAATGCGGAATACTATCCCGTCGAAAAAGTCGTTGCAATGATCCGAAGCGGAGAGATCCGCGATGCAAAGACGATCATCGCCATACAGCATTATCTGTTGCGGAAGGGCGGGAAGACCGGCGATGCGTCGCTCGAAAAATTCTAAAATATTCGGTACGCAGATCGTTTTTTGAGCTCAAAGCGTTAAATTGCGCGGCAATTGACAAGCGCAAAGGGCGGTACGTCTATGTCGGACGCGCCGAAAAAAACCGCACCGCGACGGCACGGAAAGCGCCGCCGCGGTGCGGTTTTTCGATCGCATTCCGCATGCGATCGAGACGGTTCGGCGTGTCCGCCGAAGGGAGCGGGGAGGCTGGACGAAAAAAAGAGCGCGAAAGGGCAAGAACGCCTGCGGCAGGAGCCGCAGGCGTTCTGTTTTTCAGGGGCAGATACGATTCGGGCAGGTCGCAATTACTTATTGCAACCGTTTCCGAAAAGATTACACAGACCGCCGTTTTTGCAGACGCAGTATGCGATGGCAAGAATGATGGGCAGGTAGCAATTGTCGAGGATGTTGCAGAGGAATCCGCTCTGCGAGCAGCAAAGGATGAGCAAAAGAATGAGAATCCAAAGACAACTGTTGCAACCGAAATTTCCGTAACCGTTCATTGATATTTTTCCTCCTGAATGGGCGCGGCAGGAGTATATGTAGAATTGCATGCCGCAGCCGAAGTTAATTTACGAGCGAACGAATGCAGAGATCGTTCGAGTATCGTATACTCATATGTATTCGCGGCGCAAAAAAAATGTTCCGGGGCAGGCGCAGGCGCGGCAAAATAATTCCAAAATCGGTCAAAAGCGGCAAAAACGCGCGCGCAAAAGGGTAAAAAAGGGGAAAAAGAGGCGGAAAAGGCGGGCGGAAAGGGTACGGAAAAAGTTTTCACCTTCATTTACTTGCCAATGGGCGACAGATTTGGTATAATACTGTTCCATAAAAGGGGGCCGCGGGATGCGGCAAAGAACTGCAAAGGAAGCAGTTTTGATAAAGGACTGCGAAGGAAGCAGTTTTGGTTTTGATATGCGCGGATCGGCACCGAGCGATCGGGCAGAATCCGTTTTATGCGCATAAATACATTTTGTTCACGGATATTCCGCAGAGGAAATCCGATGGAGGCATTTTATGAGGAATAATGCATTTTTCTCTTCGAAGAACATAGCGTATCTCGCTGTTCTTCTGGCGTTGGTGATCGCGTTGCAGCTGGTCGGCACCATGATCGGGAATTTGGGCGTTACGGCGCCGAGCCTAGTGCTGATACCGATCGTATTGGGAGCCGTTCTTCTCGGCCCTTTGGCGGGGGGGATCCTCGGCTTTGCGTTTGGCGTAGTCGTTATATTGGCGGGAATTTTCGGGATGGATAAATTCACGCTGATCCTCTTTACGGATCATCCTTTTCTGACCGTATTGCTCTGTCTTTTCAAGGGTACGGCGGCAGGGGTTGCGTCAGGCTGGCTGTTCAGAGTATTGCAAAACAGGAACCGAAACGCGGCGGTCGTGACGGCATCGCTTGCGGCGCCGATCGTGAATACGGGTTTGTTTATTCTCGGAGCGCTTCTCATGAGCGACACGCTGAACGCGAATTTTGTGGCGGACGGGCAAACGGTTTTGTATTTTCTGATCGTCGTTTGCGCGGGATTGAATTTTATCTTTGAATTTATCATCAATGCGGTGGCATCGCCTGCGATCTATACGGTTGTGCGAGTGGTAAAAAGATCGGCAGGCAAAGGGGCGGCGAATCCGCGAGAAGAGAAGCGTTCCGTAGTCAAGAAGGCGGAAAGGGAAACAGGGAAATAATCACAACGGGCGGTGCGGCGAATGATTTTGTGTATTGACGTCGGAAATACGAATATCAAATACGGGCTGTTTGAAGGGGAAGAATTGAAACTGTCCTTTCGCGGCGCGACGGAGCTGAAGCGCACGAGCGACGAATACGGCACGATTCTGACGAATATGCTGGCGATCCAAGGGGTATCGCCGCAGTCGATCGACGGCGCGATCATTTCGTCGGTGGTGCCGGCGCTGAACTATACGATCCAGCACATGTGTTCTGGGTATTTGGGCGTAGAGCCGCTGATGGTCGGAGAGGGACTCAAGACCGGTCACAATCTGCGCGTGGACGACGCGCGGGAAGTGGGTGCGGACAGGATCGTGAACAACGTAGCGGCGATCCGCAAATACGGCGTTCCGTTGATCGTGATCGATTTCGGAACGGCGACGACGTTCAACGCGATCAACGAGCGAGGCGAATTTATCGGGGGCGCGGTAGCGCCGGGGATCCGCGGTTCGATGGATTCTCTGGTATCGGGCACGGCGAAATTGCCGCGCGTGGAGATCGAGACGCCGCGCAGTGCGATCGGGAAGAACACGACCACGAACATGCAATCGGGCATCGTATTCGGGTTTGCCGGATTGGTCGATTATATAGTGCGGAAGATGAAGCGGGAGATGAAAGATCCGAATATCCGGGTCGTAGCGACGGGCGGATTCAGCGAGATTATCGCCAAAGAGATTTCTTGTATTGATTGTGTGGATAAACTTCTAACTCTGCAAGGACTTAAATATTTGTACGATTTGAACAGTTCGGAGGGACAAAAATGAAAAGTATCGGCGTAGCAATTCTGGGATTGGGAGTCGTCGGAGGCGGCACATATAAGATACTGACGGAGCACAGGGATTTTTACAGGCGCACGCAGAATGTCGATATCTCGGTCGAGAGCGTTTTGGAGCTGAATCGGCAGCGGGCGTTGGATCTGGGCGTCGAGGAGAGCAAGATATCCGACAACATAGCGGAAGTAGTCAGCAATCCGAACGTAGACATCGTCGTGGAAGTGATCGGCGGGGTAGAGCCTGCGCGCACGTTTGTGTTGGCGGCCCTGCACAGCGGAAAGACGGTCGTTACCTCCAACAAGGAATTGTTTTGCAAATACTGGCACGAATTGGAAAAGGCGGCAAAGCGTACGAACGCAGGTCTGTATTACGAGGCGAGCTGTGTCGGCGGTGTGCCGATCATCCGCACGTTGATCGACGGGATGCAGGCGAACGTCGTCTATCGTCTGACGGGCATCATCAACGGGACGACCAACTATATTCTCACGCGCATGGCGCGCGAAGGGCTGGGGTATCGCGAAGCGTTGAAGGAAGCGCAGGCGCTCGGCTATGCGGAAAAGGATCCCACGGCAGACGTAGAGGGGTATGACGCGGCGTATAAACTGTCGATTTTGGCGAGCCTGGCGTTTCATACGAAAGTTCCGCTGGAGAAGGTATACCGAGAGGGTATCGCGGATATCGCGCAGCAGGATATTTCGTACGGCGAAGAGCTCGGATATTGTTTGAAATTGCTCGCGATCGGAAAGAACGACGGAAAGGGAAACATCGAAGTGCGCGTGCATCCGGCGTTTGTGCATAAAGATCATCCGCTTGCGTCGGTGAGCGACAGTTTCAACGCGGTCTTTCTGGAAGGGGACAGCGTGGGGGACATCATGTTGTACGGGCGCGGAGCGGGCGCGGCGCCTACCGGCAGCGCGATCGTTTCGGACGTGATCTACGCGGCTACGCACAGCGAGGCGAAATATGCCACGTTCAAGAATACGCAGATGGCGGAGAAGGGCGTTCGGTTTATCACGGATTTCAAGAGCCGCTATTATATCCGCTTTACGGCAAAAGATCGGCCGGGCGTTTTGGCAAAGGTGGCGGGAATTTTCGCCAAGTACAATATTTCCATCAGCGATCTGATTCAAAAGGGCGAGGACATCGAGAATATACCGATCATTCTGATCACGCACGAAACGGGCGAATGTGCCTTGCGGCGCGCGATGGAAAAGATCGCGCAGATCGAAGACGTCGTAGAGATCAATTCGGTGATCCGCGTCGGGGGGTAAAATGATAAACCACGGAGAAAACCTGCCCGTCACGATCGTGGAGCATCTTCGCGGCGGCGCGGGCGAGGTATACGTCAAAGATTTAACGCTGGGCAGAAAGCCGGTCAATCTCCGCATGTTCAGCGAAATGATCTTGCTCAAGGGATGTTCGATCGGCACGCATACGCATGCGGGAGACGGAGAGATCATCTATATTTTGAGCGGAGAGGGCATCTATTTCGACGGAAACGCGGAATCTCCCGTGCGCGCGGGAGACGCGCTCGTCTGTTGCAGCGGCGAAAGCCATGCGCTGCGCAACGAAGGGGATATGCCGCTCAAGTACCTGGCTTGCATCATCATGGAATAAACTGTTTACCGCGGCGCAGCCTCCGGCTGCGCCGCATCTTTTACGGGCGCGAACAGACCTGAAAACAGCGTCTTACGAGAGCGAAGGGGGTCTGAAAGCGTCGGTTGGGTTAGCGAACGAGGTTCGAAGAGGAAAGGGTTTATGCGCGGCATTGTATTGGTAAATGCGTATATCCGATCGCCGGGGATGCTCCGTCAAGCGGAACGCATGGCGGAGGAATTGCGTCTGCGCGGCGCGGATGCGACCATTGTAAAGAACGGTACGTTTTTGAGTATTTTGCAGAAAAACGCGATAACGTACCCCGAAAATTGTGATTTTGTCGTCTATTTGGACAAAGATAAATATTTGCCGCGGATGTTGGAAAAGCGCGGGTTGCGGCTGTTCAACCGAGCCGCGGCGGTGGAGGCGTGCGACGACAAGATGCTCACCTGCATAGCGTTGGCGGAGAGCGGGCTGAACTTGCCGGACACGATGCCTGCGCCCCTGTGCTATTATGCGGATGCGGAGATGGGGGAGGAATATTTTGCCACGATCGAGAGCCGGCTGGGGTATCCGATGATCGTCAAAAAGAGCTTCGGCAGTTGGGGGATGGACGTGCGGTTGGTCGAAAACAGGCGCGCCCTGGCGGAGGCGGCGGCGGAATATAAGATGTCGCCGCATCTGTATCAGAAGCGCGTCGGCAAGCCGGGCGAGGATTTTCGCGTGCTCGTGACAGGCGGCAGGGCGGTTGCCTGTATGCGGCGAAAGAACGAAGGGGATTTTCGTTCGAATATCGAAGCGGGCGGCGTGGGAAGCCGCGTAGAATTGCCGCCGTCATTTTTGAAGGCGGCGGAGAAGTGCGCTCAAGTGCTCGGGTTGGATTATTGCGGGGTAGATCTTTTGGACGAAAAGGGCGAGCCGTACGTATGCGAAGTCAATTCGAACGCGCTGTTCAACGAGGCGGAGCGAGTCACGGGCGTAAACATTGCGGGCGCGTTTGCGGAGCATATCGTAAAAAGCATGGCGGGCGCAGGTTGAAACGCGGAGAAGAAAGTGAGAAAGGGGCGCGGCGGAAGGACGCACAGCCGCGCGGCGTTATTGTATAAAATTAAATTATATGCAAGTAAAAAAGTTAATTTATGTATAAATTCAATTTGTTTGAATAAAAGCAAACGGAATTTGTTGACAAAGGCGGCTAGAAAGTATATAATCGACTCAAAACGAAAGAAATCAATCGTAAGGAGATAGAGAGATGAAAAAGATTCTTGTTTTCTTGCTTTCGCTGGCGACGGTTTTTTGTTGCGGGGCGGCGTTTACGGCCTGCTCGGACGATTCGATCATTGTCCAGACGAACGCATTTTTTGCGCCGTTCGAGTATTATAACGACAGAAACGAAATTGTCGGCGTAGACGTAGACATTATGAACAAAGTCGGAGAGAAGATGGGCAAGAAGGTGAAATTCCAAGACGGCGACTTTGCGGTTATCATCGACGTAGTCAGCCAGGGCAAGACGGCAGACGCGGGCGCGGCGGGGATCACGGTAACGGACGAGCGCAAGGAGAAGGTAGA
>CALVYJ010000055.1 GCA_944372075.1 uncultured Clostridia bacterium
GGAAAAGCGAGGTCCGGATTGTTCGACTGCACCTGCTCGGGCGTCTTCCCCAGCTTTTTTGCCGTTTGCCAGAGCGTGTCGCCTGCCGACGGTATGTAGACGCTGACGGCGCTTTCGATCTCTTCCGCCTTTTCTCCCTCCAGAAACTCGCATACGTAGCGGCTCTTTTCGGAGGAGAGCAAGGTAACGTACAGTTTCAGCGCGCCCTCTGCCTCCAATTCTCCCTCCGTCTTTTGCCGAACGGAGACGCCGCAGCACAGCGCCCATATCCGCGCGACGTCTCCCTCGCGCGCCCGATCGCAGCGGACGGGGAAAGAATAGGGCAAACTGACCGGAATCGCCCGCTCCGTACCCTCGGCATCCCTGCAAAATACCGTGACCGTCATTACGCCTTCCGCTCGGATTTCGCCTTCCGTCACTTCCGCCGCTACCTGCGCCGAACACAGCGCCGCCGATTGCAGCGTATAACTGAAATCGATCTCTCCGCCGACCGCAGCCGTGCCGCTGATCCGCTCCGTCGCCGTAAAGGCGCATACCGCCTCCTGCGATTCCAGCTCTTCCGTGCGGATCTCGCTCTTATATCCCGGCGCAAAGGCATCCGTGACCATCACAAGCTCCTCGCGGCGGCTGACGCTGCCCCGCACCTGCAAATCCAACCGCGCCAATACCCTGCATCGGTTTTTGTCTTCGTCGCACGTACACGTCAGATTTACCGAAACGATCTCCGCTCGTGCCTCGCATGCCATTCCCGCAGACGCGTCGTCGCAAGGGATCTCCGCTTGGAAGGGGATCAGCCGCTCGTAGGCGATCGGCTCGTTTTTGCCCTCCTTCTTTGCCAGAATGCTCAGGTTGATCTCGCCGCTCACGTCCAAACTCCCCGCCGAGCATGAAACGCGCGTAAGACAGACCTGCTCGCTGTGCAACAGGACGTCCCCTACGTACTCCGTATCAAATTCCTCTTCCAACATCACCGACCCGGTACACTGGCTGATCCGAGGAACGGAGATCTTTTCAAAATTGCACACGATCCCCTCTCCGCCCGTTAAGTATTGCAGCTGTTTGGGTACGTACAGTCGAATTTGCGCCGTCACGATCGCCGACAGTATGATCGACCTGCCTTCCTGCCGCATCTCCGTCTTTTCTACCGCCAACACGACGTCCGCCGTCTGCGCGGGCGCCGCATCCTCGCTCGCCGCTTTGTGCGTGAATTCTACCCCGCGCTCCGCCGCGATCAACGCGCCGTCCGGCGTTGCCGCCACGATCGAAAAATACAGCTGCCCGCCGTACCGAACTTCCCCGGACAATACCTCCGCCCCGCGCAAGATCACGCGCGGATGGATCGCCAATACGCGGTTTTCCGTCCAATCGGACAGCCTGCACTCTACGATCGATTGCGCCGTGATCTCCTCCCCGCGCATCGTATAATTGTACTTTTCGTATTTAGCCGTTCCTTTCATCGATTCTTTACCTCCGAATTGTTCAGTCCTATTCTATGCCGCTCCCCCGCCCTTTATGCGTGTTGATTTTTGTCGCTTTTTTTCCTTTTTTCGTCCTTGCGTTTATTTTTCCTTCCGTTTGGAAATAGTTTCTCTGCCGGCGATCTCGCAGCGCACCGCCGATTCGGCAGAGCCGCCCTCCCCCTCCCGTCTCTTTGCAATCCGCGCAAACCCTTCGCCGCACACGAGAACAGACAATAGGAGTCCGTATGATCAAATCCCCCCGCAATATCGCAAGCATCAAAGAAGAGATCCAAAAATTTTATGAAAAGGAGGTGCGCGTACACGTGAACCTCGGCAGAAATAAACACGCCGATTTCACGGGAACGCTCTCCGGCGTCTACCCCGCCCTGTTTACCGTGTCCCCCCACGACAAAAATTATCGCGGCAAAACCGCGTGGTCGTACGCCGAAATCTTGTGCGGTTGCGTGCGCGTTCGCGAACAGCCCCCCGAAAAAGCCGCAAAATCCGCACGCTGAACAGGAGCGCAAAATCCTTTGCGCTCCCTTCTCCCTTGCCGCATCTTCGCGCGCCGACTAAAACCGCCGTTCGCGCATCGACACCTTCCCGTTCGATTTGCCTGCCCCCGTGCAAAAAATGCGCGCTTTGCGCGCCTGTGCGCCGCATCGCTCTTGGCGATGCGGCGCTCGATCGCATACTTTGCCTATACGAAAAACCAGCGCGGACGCAAAATGCGTCCGCGCTCGCGTTTTCATTGAATTGTCTTTCGCCGTCACGGATCGCGGCACACAGCGCCCGCGCCCCTTCCCCCATCGCTCGCCTCGGCGCAGTCGTTCGCTCGCCCGCCAAACAGACAGAGCCTTCAACAGATCATCCGTCGTCGAAATCGGAGGATGAAACGGGCAGACCGTTCAAAATCAAGTCGACGATGGAAAGGCAGACCGTTCAAAGTCAGACCGACGTTGAAACGGGCAGACCGATTCTAGAACAGGCAAACGGTCAAACAGGCGGACGGTTTTGCTACTTGGAGCGACGCAACGTTTTGTTTCGGCTATCGAGCAGCGTACGAATCGCCTGTATATTCTGATCAAACAGCGGATCGGAAAGGGAAAGGGCGGCGATTTTCTGCAAGATCTCCCCTTCCGCCTGCCGCGTAGCGGCGTTCCCCATCGGATCGCTGTACACGATGTCTTCATGGAGCGCCTGCAATGCGCCTTTTTTCTCGTCCTGGGCGACGGCGAGGAGCTTTTCCACCCCCTCGAGCATCGCGTTCATGGTATCTTTCGCATCCCGAACCTCTCGGCGCGATTCGAAAATGTGGCGATTGGCGGCAAAAATAACGATGACGGCGACGGCATACGCCACGAGCAGCGCGATCTGCAGAAGGAGCGCATCGCGCAGGCGAAAGGCGGGGAGCAAAATCGTGATCAGACAGGCGCCGACCTCCACAACCAAATAGCCGAACGCGGCGACGTCGTAGGGATACGACGTCAGCACGTCCTCTTTTCGAAAGGCGAAACACAAAACCCCCTCGCAGGCGAGGAAGGATACCGCCGTAAAGACGATGCCCGCAACGAATACGCCGTCTCGCCGCTCGATGTAGACGAACAACAGCGCCAAAAACAGCGCGTAGATCAACGCCAAAGCGATCGCCAATAAATACTTTGTCTTTATTTTCATGATACACCCATCAGATCAATTTGTGGCCGCATTCGCCGCAAAATTTTGCGCCCGCGGCATTTTTCGCCCCGCATTCCGTGCAGAAAACCTCTTTGGGGAAGGGCTTTCCGCAACCGTTGCAGAATTTCGCCTCGACGGGGTTTTCCGTATTGCAATCGGGACACCGCTTCGTCGCCGCAGGCTTTGCCTGAGCGGGGGCGATCTCCTGCCCCACGTTCGCGGCAAAGGCATTCCCGATCGCAGGCCCTGCGCCCAGTCCTACGCCCAAGCCCACGCCCATGCCGACAATGCCGTTCGACTGGTTGCGCGCCGCGTCGTGCAGGACGCCGAACGTTTCCATTTCCCGATAATTGGTGCCGTAAATGTTCATTTCCGCCTTGCGTTCCTTGATTTCGCGCAGGCGTGCGAGATCTCCTTCGTCCGCCTTGATCGTGGATATGACAAAGCGCAACAGCTCCACGCCGTACTCGGCAAACAGCGGCGCCAAACTTTCCCGCGCCGTTTCCGCTATCTTATCCTGCGAGGCGGTGATCTCCAGAATGCTCACATTGTTGACGACCAGCGCCTTGGCAAGCTCCGTCTTGACGCGCGAGACCATTTCGTTTCGGAAATAGGTCTGCAATTCCTCGCGCGTGAAGTTCGCGATGAGCCCCACCGTCTTGATCAGGAATTTGCGCGCGTCGCTGATGCGGATCTTATAACTGCCGTACGACTTTACGTCGACCAGTATTCCGTACTTGGGATCTTCCGTCTGAATGGGGGAGTTCGTTCCCCACATCAGTTCTTCGGATACTACCCGGTCGATATAATAGATCTGGCATTTGAATACCGTCTTGTTGCCGCTGATCTTTTCATAGATCCGGCGAAGGAGAGGCAGATTTTCGCCGCTGAGCTGATGTCTGCCGCCCTCGAACAGATCCAACGCCATGCCGTCTCGAAAAAAGATGGCAGCTTTGGTCTCCGGAACGATGAGTTGCGCCCCGTAGTTGAAATCTTCAACGGGACTCTTCCACACGAGAGACTTTACCGGCCCCTCGTAGGTAATGATATCTACAGCCGCCATTATTTCTTCAACATCTCCTTCTTATAGAGTTTCAACGACTTCTTATCCGGATAGTTTTCCAGATAGGCGATCCGCTCCGTTTCAAACGTGTTTAAGTCGAACAGCGAGACGGTATCGAACATCCCGTCCGTAGCCCGCTTTTTCTTCTGCAACTTCGTAAATACTTTGTCGATCTGCTTGTTCAGCTTCGGATCGGTGATCTCGCCGTACAGCTCGCGCAGGCTGTCATACTCCTCGTCGCGCAGATACAGCAGTTTGTCGTCGTTTACCCTGCCGATCCGATGCACGTTGTAGATCAATTTCTGCCGATTGGAACCGTCCGCATTCATCACGTACAGCGAACAGATCGATCCGCTGCTCGTGCGCTCGTCGATGCACAGATAAAAGATCTTTCCGCCCTTGATCGCGATGATCAGATTGACGTCTCGCACCAGCTCCTGGAATCCCGTGCTGTCCATCCGCACGCGGCAGAGCACGTTGTTGAAATTGGTAAAGTAGAAATATCCCTCAAAAATAGTAAAGTTATCTTCCCGAACGTCCCACTTGGATACGCCGAAGGCGATCTTCTGCGCCTGACCGCCGTTTACCGACATGCGATACAGCGTCACATATTCCTTGTCGCCGCGGGTTATGTACAGCCACTCGTCGTCCGAACGGACGATCTTTTCGATGTACTTCATGACCTCTACATACCCTTCGCCGTCCAACCCGATGGAACAAAGCGAACGCACTTTCTTGTTCCCGATCGTATAGAAGATCTTGTTCCCGATCACTTTGTATATGTCGTATACGTTCTGCGCGATCGCCCGCTCTTTGCCGTCTGCGCCCTCTTTGATCAAGATGGTCTTGTTGTGCTCGCCGTGATCGTTGCGCGTGATCACGATCTTTCCGCTGCTCGGATCGATGTATTCGATACAGCCGTTCCCTTCGATCTCCAAATTGCTCTGCTTGTTTTCAAAATTGTACGAATACAGCGCCGTTCCTTCGATCTTGTCGATCGACTTCTTTTTGTATAGGAATTTGTAGCCGATATAATAGACCTGCTTGGTATCGTTTTCGACCATCGACTGCACGCCCTCGGCGATCAGCGTCAGCTTTCCCGTCTTTAAGTCAAGTTGCAGCAGATCGTACCAATTTTTCGAATCGCACAGCTTCTCGTATTCCTTTTTGTACGGAATCCCCTGCTCCTTGCAGAATGCGCGCTTTTTGTTCTTGCTGTCCAACGAGGAGTATTGCAGCAAAAACAGAGCATAGCGATGACTCTCCGATTGAAATTCCAGCGAGTCCGCGATCACCGAGCCGTACAACGGGATCTGCCGCGCCGTAAAGATGCGCGGCGGCTTCTTCGGCAGCGGATCGTTGATCGAAAAATAACAGATGACCTTGTTCTGTTGCGTGAAATAGTAGAATTTATCGCCGTAAAAACCGAATGTCCGACTGAAATCTTCCGTCAAGGGGAATTTTTCGTTGATCAACATATCCTTCATGCCCATCAAATGCTTGTCGTAATAGAATACGCGATTGTGCATATACTTGAATTGCCCGAACGAATGGATCTGATGAATCTCGCGCAGATATTTTGCGCTCTCCTCGTAATCAAAAATTTGTTCGAACAGATCGCTCGCCTGCTCGTGATTGCCCTGCTCGTACTGCTCCAGCGCCTTTTCGTACGTCGCCGCCGCGTCGATCCCCTTTTTCGCATACTCTTCCTCGATCTCCGCTTTTCGGCGCTGCAACAGCTCCGCCACTTTCGGATGCTTTTCGATGCTCTCGATCAGATGGATCGCGTCGCATGCCTTTTTGAGCGAGGCGCGCTCCTCTTCCAGCTTATCCACTTCCTTCTGTTCCAGACCGAAACGCGTGGCGTACAATATGTAGCTGTTCAACTCGTCTAAAATGGATTTTTCCTTTTCCTTGAGAAGCTTCACCCCTTCCTTGATCATGTCGAAACTGTTATGGCAGGCGTTCAGGTCGCCGCCGTTCACAAACCGAACCGCCAACGAATCGACGTTGCTGTCTATGTTCTCGATCTTTTGCTTTAAGCACATCGCACGGTATTCGAAACACATTTTCCACGTATCGCAGTCGTCGCCGTGTTCCGTCTTGATGTTCTCCAACAACGCATCCATCTCCGGAATGGTAAAAAGAGAGGCATTTTTGGAAAATTCCGCCCAATCGTACGTTTCAAATAGAAATTGCATGTGTGCGCGCGCCGCCGAAACCGTCTTGATCCCCGCAATTTTTTGCGAATATTCTTCCTTTCCCTCCGGCTTGCGCTGCGAAAAATCCACTTGCGACCCGCAACAACTGCATGTAACGACACCTGTTCCGCTCCCGGATATGGGACAGGAACAATTCGGACATTCTATGATCTGCTCCTTTGCGCCCCGATCCTTCGAACGATCGTTGTTTACCCAGTTGCTTTCTACCTGACTGCTGTTCATATTCTTCCCTCCTACCGCTTTTTGCCGTTTTTCTCTCGACATGATTTTTTTTATTATATTTTATTATATACCATATCGCTTCACTGTGCAAGCGTTTTATGAAAAAATCTTCTATTCTACCACATTCCGCCGTGTTTTGACGCCCGACCTCTGCGCGCTCGATCGCAGACGCAAACCTTCCGAACGGCTGCTGCCCGTTCGGCAAATCGCCGCCAAATACGGCAAAAAGCCCGCCGCGCTTTCCGCGCGGCGGGCTTTACTGTCCGTGCGGCATTTCACCTTCCGTGCCGCACTTTGCCTGCTCCATTCAAAAATTAAAAATCGTCGTCTTCGTCCTCGCCCTCGTCTTCGTCATCATCGTCGTCATCGAGGTCGTCAAAATCCTCCGTCCCGTAATCCAGATCGTCGATCGACTCCTCTTCAGGCGCGCTTTCCTCTTCTACATAATCGTCCGCAAAGTCATCCGCAAAGTCGTCCGCAAATTCGTCGCCTAAGTCGATCCCGTCGCTCTCCAGCGTCAAATCGTCCGTATCTTCGTCAAGATAGTTGCGCCACTCCTCGTCCTTTTCCGGATCGATGTCCTCTTCCTCTTCATACTCCGAGGTTTTCTTGCACTCGTCGCACATCTTCTCGCCCGGCCGCATATAATTTTCTCCGCATACAGGACAAAGCTCCGTCTTTTCCGAATCTTCATCCTCGTCTATATCCGCAAATTTCAGCTTGCTGCCCTGTAACTCTGCCAAACATACGTCGCAGTATTCCTGATCCTCTTCGATATAATTCAATTCGCATCTGGGACATTTCTTGTATTTTACCATTCGTTACCACCTTCGTGCGCCCGCCGGCAATCTGCGCCGCTTTGCACACTCTCTACAATTATATTACGGCTAGGGCTGGTATGTGCAATGTGAAAATTTTTAAGCGTTCCCCTCGCACAATTTTTTCGGGGTCATTATACACAGAAATACACCGTTTGTAAAGTGTTTCCCGCAATGTTTTGCGAAGTTTTTGCGTTTTTTTGCCATTTTTAGAAAAATTTTCTCCTCCTTTCTCAATCTCTCCGCTTTTCGACGCGCATCGCGCGCCCGCCCTCTCCGCTCGCGTTTCGTTCCCCAAAATCCTTTTTTCCCCTCCCCGTCCTCCGCAGCCGGCAAACCCCTTCGCCGCTCGCCGCGACCGCCAACTCCGATCGCAAAAAGCCGGCGCAAAAAAACCGAAAGGAGGGGCAAATTCAGCCTCTCCTTTCGGTTTGAAATTGATTCCGCCGCATACGCGTGCGGTATTTTTCGTCTCGCTGTGCGAACCGTTCGGCGCGCAGTTTACTCTTCTTTGGTCAAAAGCAGGTCGGCAACCAACGAATCGGCGGTCGATTCCGAATCCGCATCCGTCATTTTGCCCATCAGCGAATAGTAATAGCTCTGTACGTTGTATGCCGTATCGCCGTCCTTGAGGTATTCGAAGTTGAATCCGTGACCCGTTCCGCACTCGGCAAACGCCTTAAACACTTCCAGGTCTTCCTCTTGGTACTCTTCTTTATGATCCGCGCCGTTTATCGTATCGGCATCGCCGGTATAGAAATAGTATTTTGCGGCGTTGGAAGCATCGGAGAACTTCTCGCTGATCTCCGTGAAGGCGTCCTGCACGTCTTCATACCGATCGTTGAGCTCCTTCAATTCTACGTTCGTTTCGGGATTCTCCATGACGTAGACGTAGTTTTCCGCATAGCTTTCCGCATTCGAGAAGAACAGATACCCGTCTACCGTTTCCGGAACGTACCACGACGAATTGTAATCCAGCGCGAGGTATTTTGTCGGCTTGTAGTCGTCGTTATCGTATGCCGCTCCCGTAAAGGAGTTGTAATCGCTTTCCGTTCCCGTATATTTGATCCGATACAGCGCGTTGCCGTTCGTACCCGTCATGGAGTAGTACAGATACCCGTTGTCCAGATACAAGAGCGTCGCACCCGACTGCTGTTTCGCGATCGCGATCTCTTCGTCGATGAATCCGTTGCCCGTTCCGACTTTGACGCGTTGGATGGCGTTGTTCGAATCCAGATACAAATAATACAGCGCGCCGTCCTGCATGTAATACAGCGAATTTTCCGTCGCCTTGCTCGTGGACGTCGATACGGGCGTCAGCGCGCCCGCCGCCGAGCCGGACAGCACGGGATTCGCCGCGATGCTGTTCCAGTCCGCTCCGACTTGCGAATCGTCCAGGGCGTACACGAACGTGGAGCTGGCATCCAGATTCTGGATATTCAAAATCACTCTGCCGTCCGTCATCTTCAGGATATCGTACGTGAAGCCGGCCGCACTGTTGATCGTTTCGCCCTGCTCATAGTCGCGGTTGAACGGCGTTACCGTGCATCCGCTTCCGATCCCGTCCAGAACGAGCGTGCCGAGATTGACATATTCCATCTCGTACCCTTCTTCGCCCTCTTTCTTCGACGTATCGACGTATCCGTCCGAAAGATCCAGCTCCGGCGCCTGCGTCGCCGATGCCGTCACTTTATAGAGCTGATTGTAGCTTTCGTTCGACGTCGACGAAGGATACGTATTCTTTTTTACCACCGCCATCGTATAATATATAGTGGAACTGGTCAGATCGGTATCGAATGCGTAATCGGTATAGCCGGCCGCCAGTACCGTGTCCGTTCCCGTCTGCGTGTTCAGCGAATGGATCTCGGTGTTCGTCGTGTCGACATACAGCAAATATACCGTCCCGTTCTCCTCCACATACCGATACGGCGTGGCGTTGTTCGAGAACTGTACATAGTATCCCTTCTTCGTCTCCGAACCGTCCAGCTTGGTGCGCGTGAGATCGAGATAGGAATTTTCGATCGATCCCTGCATGTTCTTGGTGGTGTTCGGCGTCGCATAGTAAACATAGTCGCCGTAAATGAAGATGCCCGACGTGTAATCCTGCGAAACGACGAGCTGCGGCACTACGATGTCTGCCTTCGTATAGTTGCCCGCGGCAAGATCTTCTTCCCCGATCCGCATCAACGAACCCTTCACGACCTTCCCGAACGTGTTGTCCGCCGTGTAGTCCTCCGCGCCGTTGATGAAATAATACCAGTTATCTTTCTTGACAACAAATCCGCCGTTCGATTGCGCAGCGTTCTCCGAAGATTCGTAGCCTTCCAGCGGATCTCTGCGGATCGAACTGTCGCATGCCGCCATCGTTCCCGCCGACAGCGCCAGCGTCAACAACAACAACAAAAATTTTTTGCCCTTCTTCTGCATAAAAGCAAGACTCCTTATGGTCTGATATTTTTTTATGAGCGCCGCTCGGCTGCGACGCAACCCCTCTCGGCTTTCTTTCGCCGATATACCTTTCTATTATATATCA
>CALVYJ010000056.1 GCA_944372075.1 uncultured Clostridia bacterium
AATATCTTCCCTCATTCACTTCGCGCTGCCCTTGACCGTTGCTTGTGCCGTAGCCGTCCGGGACGGCATGACGAAATAATTTCCCGCAAGCAACTTGGTCTACCTTTGACCGTTGCTTGTGCCGTAGCCGTCCGGGAAGGCATGACGAAATAATTTCCCGCAAGCAACCCGGTCTACCTTTGACCGTTGCTTGTGCCGTAGCCGTCCGGGAAGGCATGACGAAATAAACCAAACCACCGTATTGGGAATTTAATTTCAAATAAGACAAAAAGCGAGGGTGCGTCGCATGACGCTCCCTCGCTTTGCTCACTTTGCCCTGCCGTTCGGACGTTCGCATCTTTGCAGCCGACGTCCCTTTCCGCGCTTTTGAATCCGATCAAATATGTTGCCGACGCCGCGAGCCCGCCCGCAAAGCATTTGCAGGCGGACTCTTCCAAACTCGGCACGTTTGTTTCTGAAACCAAAACAGATGCGGCGCGCCTCCCCGCTCGCCGGAGCGAGGATTCGGGCGCGATCAGCTTTGCAAATATTTCATCGACCAAAACGCGACGGCCTTGCAGTTCTTCTTATATTTGATGTTTTTGCCCTTCGTCGTGCGGTCTTCAATGGTAATGTTTTCTTCGGTATCCGCCTCGAACAGGCTTCCGTCGTCCATCTGCACGGCAAACTTATACGGATCGGTGACGTAATCGGAGTAAATGACTTTCCGCTTTCCGCCCAGATCCACGATCTTCACGCCCTTCCGATACCGCGCCATCGCGTCTACCTGCGAAACGATCACCTTTTTGATCGTGTTGCCGTCCGTGGCGACGATGATCTCGCCCTCGCCGTCGACCTGCCCCGCATAGACGACGTAGTCATCCTCCGCAAGCGCAATGCCGCGCACGCCGGCAGAAATCCTGCCCTGCGTGGGAATGTCGTTCTTGTAAGCGTTCAGACACATCCCCTGCGCCGTCACAAAGAACAGCGTCGTGGAAGGATCGGGATCGTCCGTCTCGATGCCGATGATTTCGTCTCCTTCGTTGACTTTCACAGCTTGGAAAGCATACTTGAGAATGTTGTATTCCTTCCAATCGCTCTTCTTTACATATCCCTGCCGCGTATAGAAAAGCAGGCTTCCTTTAGGCATCTTTTCTCCGACTTCGTAGAACGCGATCGGCTTTTCTCCTTCTTGCGCATCGGGACAAAGCTCGGAATATTTCATCCCTTTTCCCTTCAGCTTTCCCGGTTCGACGCCCTCAAAATCGATCTTATAACAATTTCCCATGTTGGTAAACGAATAGATGACCTTATCCGTCTCCGTGCGGATGATCAGCCGCAGGATGTCGTTCAATCCCGATTTTTCGGTCAGATTTTTGTCCGACATGTTGAAGTTCTTTTCGGATACCACTTTGACTTGATCGTCTGCCGTGTATACCAGCACGCATTTCTCCGTGGGCCGCACGTCGTCGAATTTCTCCACCTTGATCTCCGATACGTCGAAGAACAGGGCGCTCTTTCGCTCGCTCTTATACTGCTTTTTTATCTCGCGCAGCTCATCCTGCACGATCTGCAACTGCAAATTCTTGTTCTCCACGATCGCCGTCAGCTTTGCGATCAATTTTTTCAGCTCTTCCAGCTCCTGCTCCAGCTTATAGATCTCCAGTTTGGTCAGCCGCGCCAGCCGCAAATCGAGAATCGCCTGCGCCTGCCGCTCGGAAAGATGGAACCGCTCCCGTAATTTCTGCCGCGCTACGGGAACGCTCTCCGATTTTTTGATGATCTCGATCACTTCGTCTATGTTTCGCACGGCAATGATCAGACCTTCCAGGATATGACACCGCTCCTTCGCCTGCGCAAGATCGTACTTCGTGCGACGCAATACCACCTCGCGCTGGTAGGCAACGTAATGCTTGATGATGTCCAGCAGACCAAGCTGCTGCGGCTTTCCGTCCGCAATACATACCATATTGATGCCGAACGTGCATTCCAGATCGGTATATTTGTACAGCGCCGCCAAAATCTTATCGACGTCTGCGTCTTTTTTGACTTTGATCACCGCGCGCATCCCGTGCCGATCGGATTCGTCGGTGATCTCCGAAATGCCGCCGAGAATGTCCTTTTTCTCTTCGCGCAGCTCCGCAATTTTCGTCAACAGGCGCGCCTTGTTGACCTGATAGGGCAGCTCGGTAATGACGATCAGCTTCTTGTCGTTGTCACCCTCCTCTACGTTGACCTTTGCGCGCATGAGAATCTTTCCGCGCCCCGTCTGATACGCCTGCACCAACTCGTTGGCAATGATGTACCCGCCCGTAGGAAAATCCGGCGCCTTGATGTATTTCAACATTTCGAACAGCTTGATCTTCGGATTGTCGATGTACGCGACTACGCCGTCGATCACCTCGCCCAGATTGTGCGGAGGAATGTTCGTGGCAAGCCCGACCGCGATGCCCGAAGCTCCGTTCACCAATAAGTTCGGGAATCTTCCGGGCAGCGTTTCAGGCTCCTTCAGGCTGTCGTCAAAATTGAGCGTGAAACGCACGGTATCCTTTTCGATGTCGCGCAAAAGCTCCAGCGCCAGCGGCTCCAGCCGCGCCTCGGTGTATCGCATCGCCGCGGCGGGATCGCCGTCGACCGATCCGAAATTTCCGTGTCCGTTGACAAGCGTCATCCGCATGTTGAAATCTTGCGCCATGCGAACCATGGCATCGTAGACGGACGAATCGCCGTGCGGATGATATTTACCCATGCAATCGCCCACGATACGCGCGCTCTTCTTGTGCGGCTTATCGGGCGTAAGTCCCATGTCGTACATCGTGTACAGGATGCGCCGCTGCACCGGCTTCAACCCGTCCTCCACCCGCGGCAGAGCACGATCCAAAATGACGTACTCCGCATACGGAAGCATGGAATTGGGCAATACCTCTTCCAGCGGCGTCAAAAACATGTTTCCCTTCGCCTCTTGCGGTTCCTGCTGCGGGAGATCCCTGTTATTCTTCTTCCTTGCCATACTCCCCTCCCGTTAGATATTCACCCGATCGATAAACGTATCGATCTTGTTGAAATTGGCGTTTTGCGCAAGAAATTCTTTGCGCGCCTCTACGCGATCTCCCATCAGCGCCGTGACCATTTGCTCCGCTTCCGCCGCATCTTCAATGTTCACGCGTATCAGATTGCGATGCGTCGGATCCATCGTCGTCTCCCATAACTGCTCCGCACTCATTTCTCCCAGCCCTTTATAGCGCTGGATCTGATAACCTTTGCCTACGATCTCGATCTTTTTTTGCAGCTCATCGTCGTCGTACGCGTATTCCACGACGTCCTTCTTATAAACTTTATAAAGAGGCGGCATCCCGATATAGACGTGCCCGTTGTTGATCAGCTCCCGCATATATCGGAAAAAGAAGGTCAGAAGAATACAGCGGATATGCATGCCGTCCTGGTCGGCATCCGAGAGAATGATCACCTTATGATATTTCAAATCGTCCATGCAAAAATCGCCGCCGTACCCTGCGCCCAACGCAGAGATGATCGTGCGGATCTCTTCGTTTGCCAGCACCTGCTCGATCCGCTTCTTCTCGACATTCAACGGTTTGCCGCGCAGCGGCAAGATCGCCTGCGTCTGCCGCACGCGCGCCTGCTTGGCCGTTCCGCCTGCCGAATCCCCTTCCACGATAAACAATTCGTTGAGTTCCGGCTTCTTTCCCGTACATGCCGCCAGTTTGCCGACCAGCGTCAAATTGTCGATCGAGTTTTTCGCCCGCGCTACCTCTTTCGCCTGCCGCGCCGCTATCCGAACGCGCGCAGCATTCTGCGCCTTTTTGATGATCTCGTCAAATACCGCCTTATTTTTCGGATCCGAAAACAGCTCGTTCATCCCCTCAACCGTCGCCGTCTCCACCGGGATCCGCGCTTCCGGATTGCCGAGTTTTGTCTTCGTCTGCCCCTCAAACTGCACGTTCTTCATCTTGATCGACAATATCGCCGTCAACCCCTCTCGGAAATCTTCCCCCAACAGGTTGGCGTCCTTGTCCTTGAGCGCTCCCATCGTCCGCGCTATATCGTTCAGACATTTCGTCAGCCCCGTTCGGAATCCCGTCTCATGAAATCCGCCCTCCGGCGTAGGAATGTTGTTTACAAACGAAAACAGACTTTCGGTAAATTCACCCGTATGCTGAATGGCAAATTCGATCAGGATCCCGTCCTTTTCCGTACGATACCCGATCGGCTCGTCATACAGCGCCGTCTTGCCCTCGTTCAAATAAACCGCAAAATCGTGCAGCCCGCCGTCGTATTTGTAATTGACTGCGATCGGCTTTTTATCCTCCGCCACTCGCTCGTCGATCAGATTGATCTCCAGACCCTTGTTCAGAAACGCAAGCTCCTTCAATCGCTTGGAAACGGCATCAAAATTGAAATTGACCGTGTCAAATACGCTTGCATCCGGCTTAAAACGTACCAACGTACCAGTCTTTTCCGTCTTGACACCCGTGTCCTTTAAGTGCTCGCTCGGTACGCCGGACATGTACTTCCCCTGCGCTTGATCGTAATACGAATGAAAGGACATCGTATAAATCGTCCCGCGATACACTTCTACCTTCAGCCACTCCGACAAGGCGTTGGTGACCGACGCGCCGACCCCGTGCAATCCGCCCGAAAAAGAATAGTTGTGTTCGTCGAATTTTCCGCCCGCATGCAGCTGCGTGAAGACGACTTCTACCCCCGATACCCCCGTCTTGGGATGTATATCCGTCGGAATTCCCCTTCCGTTGTCCTCTACCGACGCGCTCCCGTCTTTGCATAATTTGACCTCGATACGGCTCGCATATCCGTTCGCCGCTTCGTCGATCGCATTGTCTACAATCTCCCACAATATGTGATGCAGTCCCTTTACTCCCGTAGAACCTATATACATTCCCGGACGCAATCGCACCGCGTCCAGTCCCTCTAAGATCGTTATATCTTCCGCGCTGTATTTCTTTTCCGCCATGTCAACCTCCCGATCCATTCTTCTGTCTGTTAGGATAACATCCCCGATTCTATGTCTAATTATACCATATCTTGCGTATTTTTTCAATGAAATTTGCCAAAAAAGCACAATTTATCACAAAAAAGTCCCGCCCCTTTGCCGCACCGATGCCAACGCCGCGCCGGCACGGCTTCCTTCGCATACCGCCGACGCTCCGCAACTCCCTCCCGCGTCCTGCGCGCAAACGCCGCGCAAACGCGTTCCCAATCTTCAAAACGACAAGGCGCCTGCGGGAGAACATCGTTGCTCCCGCAGGCGCCTTTCTTGGTCGATCGGCATTCTTTGAGCCGAAATCCGTTTCATTTGAATCGAAGTCGGTTTGATTTGAGGTGAAAGCTGTTTGATTTGAAACGAAGTCGGCGTTCATTTGGATTCTCAACCGCAGATTTGCGATACGAGCGGCGTTCATCGCGTTTCGATGCGGCGCACGGAGACTCCTTTCAAGAAATCGGAGATCGTTGCAAACGCCTCCTCGAAATGTTCCGGCTCGTTCAAAAACTCATGGCGGCTCTCTTCGATCAGATGCATTTTGACCTCGCGCATGCCGTATTTTTTATAAAACGCGTACAATTTTTCCACGCCCTTTTTGCCTCCGACGGGATCCTGCGCGCCCGAGAGCAGCAACAGCGGCAGGGAGGTATCGAGTCGATTTGCGTATTTCGGCTTATAAAGTTTGGAAAGTCCCTTGAAAAACGACGAATAAAAATTATAACTGCAGACAAAATTGCAAAAGGGATCCTCCCGATACTTTTCATTGCTCTCGCGATTGGTGCTGAGCCATTGCCAATCGCCGTCTCCCACTTTCTTATCGTACCCGCCAAAAACGATGGAATTCACCAGCACGGCGGGAGCATCTTCCCCTTTGAACGCTGTCCCCAGCTTCGCAATGCACGCGCCCAACGATACGGCGGCGCCCGATTGACGCGAGCTTCCCGCAATGATCGCACCGTCGATAAACCTCGCATACCGCTCGATAAACGCCTGCGTCAAAAAAGAACCGTAGGAGAACCCGAACAAGACGTATTTGATCGCGGGAAACTTTGCGCGGTAATGCTTGGCGATCCCCGCCATGTCCTTCAAGGTGTCTTCAAACATGTCACCCTGCGCGTACCCGGGCGTCTCCGAATCGGTATCTCCGTGGCCGCGATGATCGTCGGCTACGACGGCATACCCCATTTCGTTTAAGCGCCGCGCAAACTTTTCATATCGCGCCGCATACTCGTTCATTCCGTGCGCAATTTGCACTACGCCCACCGGATCGTCCACCTCCGTCCACTCTCGCACATAGATCGGCTTGTGATCATAGGAATCAAATATCATACCGCTTCCTCCTTTTCCCCGCGCTCTTACAGCCTTTATTATAGCCGGATTTTTCGGATTTGTAAAGGGCAAACCGAAAAAACACGCTTTCGTCTATAATATTTGCAGAGAATGGGAAATATACTAAACAAAAACCAACTCGGAGGCCTCCCTTGCGTACCATCCTCTTTACAGGCGGCGGCAGCGCGGGACACGTGATCCCCAATCTGGCGCTCTTTCCCAAGCTTGCCCCCTCCTTTCGCCTCGTTTATGCCGGAACAGACGCCATCGAACATCGGCTGATCCCCGATTGCGGCATACCCTTCTATTGCTTTTCCGCCCCCAAACTCGTGCGCGGAAAATTTCTTGAAAACTTGACCTTGCCCTTTCGGCTTTTGAAAAGCGTCCGCAATGCCAAACAGATCCTCAACGAAGTACGGCCCGATCTCGTGTTTTCAAAGGGCGGCTACGTGGCTCTGCCCGTCGTCTTTGCCGCCAGAGCCATGAAGATCCCCGTCCTCACGCACGAATCGGATTACTCGCCCGGCTTGGCAAACAAACTCATTGCCAAACGCTGCCGCACCGTCTTGACAAGTTTTCCCGAGACCGCTCGACGTGTAAAAAACGGAACATTCAGCGGCGCGCCCATTCGCGAAAACCTGTTCGCCGCAACCAAAACGGCCGGTCTGCAAAAATACGGATTTACGGGCGAAAAACCCGTACTGCTCGTCTTTGGCGGAGGCAGCGGAAGCGCGGCGATCAATCGCGCCGTGGAGAATTGTCTTTGCCGACTGTTAAAGAGCTTTGCCATACTCCACATCCGCGGGAAAAACGCCCCTCCGCCGCAATACGACGGATACGTACCCCTCGAATTTGAATCGGATATGGCGTCCGCTTACGCCTGCTCCGATTTCGTGCTTTCCCGCGCCGGCTCCAATACCGTGTTTGAGATCCTCGCCCTCAAAAAGCCGTCTCTGCTCGTGCCCCTGGAAAACGGGCGAACGCGCGGCGATCAGATCGAAAACGCCCTCTACTTCGAAAAGCGCGGACTCTGCCGCGTGCTGCGCGAACGCGATCTTTCCCCCGAACGGCTCTTCACCGAATTGACCGCCCTGCGCAACGATCCCGATTTGCCCGCTCGCCTCGCTCACGCCCCGTTCAAAGCGGGAAACGACGCCATCTGCAGAGAGATCTTGAACGCCCTGTCCGAATCGCCTCGCCCATAAAACGACGCGCCTGCCCGCAATTTCCGTCAAATGAATTTCTTTCTGCCCTTCAAGGCGAAAATGCCGTAGCTTGCTAAAATATAGAAACGTTCGCCTTTGATTCTGCCGTAAAAAATACGCTGCGCCGCGAAAATTTTTTTCGCGGCGCAGCGTCCGTTTCCTTCGATCGAAAGCGGCGCAGACATACAATCTGTCTGCGCCGCTTCAACCGCAGCAACACATTCTGCCATGTTTATCTGAAATCCGTCGTTGCGACGCCCTATGTTTCTTCGTAGCAACGCGCTATGCCATTTTTATTTGAAAGCCGTGCGTCTTCAAAAACTCGAACGACAGAGGCAGCCAGTTCCGAACGTGGCGCAGTTCGGCGTCCGGCTCCGCCTGGCCCGTCACCTCCGCATTGCAGCAAGACATGCCGTGCGGGCCGCTCTCAAAGACGTGCAATTCGACGCTCGTACCCGCCTCGTGCAGCGAACGATAGAGAAGCAGAGAATTTTCAACGGGCACTGCCAAATCGGTCGTCGTCGACCAAATGAACGAGGGCGACGCGCCGACGCGCACCTTCTTTTCCAAAGAATAGTCCTCGATTTTAGCGCGATCCCCGCACAGGTTGACAAACGAATCGCCGTGCGCATACCGCGCGTCGGACGTGACGACAGGGTATGCGTATATCGACGCATCCGGACGGATCTTTTCACATTCCGCGCCAAAGAGCTGCCGCAATGCAGGATCGTCCCACAACAGCGAAATGCACCCGCACAGATGCCCGCCCGCCGAAAACCCGACCGCCGCGATGTGGTTTTCGTCCAGATCCAGAGCGGCCGCTTCGCGGCGAAGATAGAGCATCGCCATCCCCGCCTGCAAAATGGGCGTCGGATAATGATGCGCGGGCGCAACGTCGTAATCGAGCACAAAGCAATCGAATCCCTGCGAAAAATATTCATGCGCTATGGGGTCGGCTTCCCTTTGCGACACAAACGCATACCCGCCGCCCGGAATCACGAGCATGGCGGGACGAATCCTATGAATCCCCATTTCCGATAAATATCCGTGCCGAATCGCCTTCAGCGTTCCGCATGTTTCACCCTTGCGCGGCACATTAAAATATGTATACAGATCAATGACTTTTTCTTCCATTTCTTCCTCCCTTCGACAATTTGCGTACGGCTTGTCCGCCTTTTATTCCTCCTCATTATTATAAAAGACCGACTAAAAAAAGTCAACGGTTTCAAAATATTTCAAAATACTGCCGCCTCTTTCACGCCGAAAGCCTATTCGTACTCTCCGTAGTCGCGCCGCGAATTCGGACATCCCGGCATCGGCTTCTCGCCCTTTCCGTTCGGCTTCGTTCCCTTCAAGTCTACCAAGATCGCATCCGCTCCGATCTTTACCAGATTGTGCAGCGATATGAACAGATCGTTTCGGTGAAACAAGTGTATGCCGCAACTGCCGGGCACTACGATCCCGAATACGCGGCCTTCCGGATAGGTAAAGACGATGTCGCATACTCTTCCGAGATTTTTTCCGTCTACAATGTTGATGACACATTTCGTTCGCAATTCACGATAGGAACACTCCATTGCGCGTCTCCTTTCGCCGCACGCTCGTTGGGCGGCGCTTCTATTCCATTGTATGCCGCATCCTTTCAAAAACTGTCTGTCCGACTTTTTTTCTCCCGAACCCCTGCCCGTCATCGCTCGAAATGCCCCCTCGGCAAAAGAGCCGACCCGCAATGAAGTGAACCCCAAAGTTTGGACAAAAAATATAATTAAAATGCTTGGTAGTGAGTTCGGTACCCAACCGGGCTCATTCCTTTTAGTTTGAGAGAGATTCTCTCGTTGTTCCAATAGTCAATATATTCTCGCAGGCGGTGGACGAATTCGTCCACCGTTTCAAACTTTTCACCGTAGAACATTTCAACCTTAAGCCGCCCGAAGAAGTTTTCCATTGCTCCATTATCCATACAGTTTCCCTTTCTGGACATACTCTGAATCATGTTGTGTTCTCTTAAATACCTTTGGTATTCAGTATGTTGGTACTGCCAGCCTTGGTCTGAGTGAAAGATTGGCGTTGCTCCGTTTGGTAATTTGTCTGTAAGCTATTGCAGCATTTCTCTTATCTGCGCAAGATCAGGACTGAGTGAAATAGAGTAAGCTATGATCTCTCTGTTATATAGATCCATTACGGGAGAGAGGTAAACTTTGCCGTTACATACCTTGAATTGCGTTATGTCGGTAGTGAGCTTTTCAAACGGTTTGCTTGCAGTAAAATCGCGAGCAAGGATATTGTCCGCAACTTTTCCCACTTCGCCCTTATATGAATGATACTCTTCGTTTTTGCGCTTTTTGCCATGAATTCCAAGCAT
>CALVYJ010000057.1 GCA_944372075.1 uncultured Clostridia bacterium
CGTGCGCGATACCGCATCCGCTATATACTTCGCCCCGGCTATCCCGCATACGTTCGTGATCTCGTGCGGATCGGCTATGACGGTCGTGGTGCCGCGCGGCAATACCAGCTTCGCAAATTCTTCCGGCGATAGCTGCGAACTTTCAATATGCACATGCGCGTCGATCAGCCCCGGAACGGCGATCTTTCCGGAAATGTCGATCTCCCGTTCCCCGTCGTATTCCCCGAACCCCACGATCTTTCCGCCTTCGATCGCTATGTCCGCCCGGACGATCTCGCCCGTAAATACGTTGACAAAACTTCCGTTTTTAAGTACCGTTTCCGCCTTTTTGTTGCCTACAGCGGCATCGATAAATTTTTCCAGCATGTTTTTCCTCCCGCAGAAGAATGTTTTTACATTCCGATTATAGCATACTTTTTGAAAAAAGAAAAGCCCGCGCCCTGCTTTTCGCGGAGGGCGCGGGAAATTTTTGTTTTGCCTGTATCAGTGCGTAAACAGGAACGTGAACAGGAATATCAACGAAAGAACTGCCGTCACAGGACTGATCTCCTTCACTTTACCCGTGCAAAGTTTGATCAGCGCGTACGAAATGAAGCCCGCCGCAATACCGTACGAAATGGAATACGTGAAGCTCATAACGGAAATCGTAAGGAAAGCCGGTACTGCCGCTGCCGGATCTTTCCAGTCGATGTCGATTACGTTGCGCATCATCAGCACGCCGACATACATCAGAGCGCCTGCCGTTGCGCAGTTCGGAATCAGCGCCGCGATCGGGCTGAGGAACATCGCCACCAAAAACAGAACCGCAACAACGAAAGAGGTAAATCCGGTTCTGCCGCCCTCCGCAACACCCGCCGAAGACTCTACAAAGGTCGTTACCGTAGAAGTTCCCAGCATAGCGCCCGTGCAAGTCGCAATCGAATCGCACAGCAACGCTTTCTGAATATTTTTCACTTCGCCGCTATCATCGATCAATCCGCTCTCTTTGCCTGCCGCTTGGCAAGTTCCCATGAGCGTTCCGATCGTATCAAACATATCCACCATGGCAAACGCGATGAGCGCCGCAATAAAGTTGAAGATCACGCTTCCGTTTACCTGGTCAAACTTAAAGCCGTTGATAAATACCTGCCCGAGCGACTCTTCTCCGAATTTCTTGAATGCGTCGATCGGATCAGAGAACTCGATGGCTTCAAATACAGCCTTGCAGGATTCTGATCCGGCCGCAACGCCGATTCCGCAGAATGCATAGTACAAAACCGCGCTGCCGATTATGCCGAGAACGATTGCCGCTTTAATGTTTAATTTGGAGAAAATTGCGATGATGAGCAACGAAAGAAACGCTACCGCCGCGCCGATCATCTGCGCTCCGCTCGACGTGAAGGTAAGCAGATTGAACGATATCAACGTCACTTTCGTGGAAGTGTTCAACGCTATCAGCCCTGCATTCTGCATGCCGACAAACGCAATAAACAGACCGATGCCGGCAGGAATTGCAATGCGGATCGCCGCCGGTACAGCCCGAACAATCGCTTTACGCGCACCGATGATCGTAAGGAGCAGGAACAATAACCCTGAACACAAAACGATCAGCAAAGACTGCGCATACGTATACCCCAGACCGCCGGCTTCTTTCGGCAAACATAGCGTATAGACAAAAAAGGCATTTAATCCCATTCCGGATGCCTGCGCAAACGGCAGCTTCGCTAAAAACGCCATCAGCAACGTACCTACAATCGCCGCAATCGCCGTTACAATGTACATCGCCTCAAACGATACTCCGGCATCCTGGAACATCCGCGCATTGACAATGAGAATGTACACCATCGTCATGAACGTCGTCACGCCAGCAAGCATTTCCGTCTTGAAACCGGACTTCATCTTCGTTATTCCGAAGTAGTTGTCCACTTTTCCGAGGAAGCCCGTGTACTTGGTCTGTTCCGCCGCTTCGCTTTCGATCGGAGTTTGCTCGATCATCGGCTCGTCAACATTCTGATTTTCAACCATCTGAACCCTCCAACAGTGAAAAATATTGTATAGATCGCGCCCAACAGCTCGATTTATCCAAACTGTATTTTTTTCCCTTCTTCCGAGTTTTTCTTTTCACTCCTTATGCTTTATTCTATCACAAGTTCTTAACAAACGCAATCATATTGCCGCACTTTTTTATTCTTTACCCAAAAAATGTAATGATTCTCTATTACAAACAACCCCTTTGCCTTCCGCTTTTCCTTGATTCCCGCTCCGCTGCCTTTCTATAAATAAAAGAAGGCGGACTTTCGACGTCCGTCTCCTTTTTCCGCACCCGTCTCATCGAATACGGGCGCTTGTTCTAATGCGCACGCCGCCGTTTAGATGACAACGGAAGCCGCGCGCGAAAGGTATTCAATACGGCAAGCAGCATGACCCCGACGTCCGCAAATACCGCCACGCCGAGCGGAATACAATCCAGCAATCCCAATACCATGATCACGGCTTTGATCGCGATCGATACGACGATGTTTTCAAATACGATCGTCCGCGTGCGTCTGGCGATTTGCCGCGCGACGGGCAGCAACGACAGATCGTCCCGCATCAGCACGACGTCGGATGCCTCGATCGCCGCATCGCTTCCGACTCCGCCCATCGATACCCCGATATCCGCCTCCATCAAAACGGGTGCATCGTTGATCCCGTCTCCTACATAGAGCAATCTCCCTCTTTCTTTCAGGAGCCGCGCCATCTCCATCTTTTCGCCCGGCAACAGTTCGGCGTATACGTCGTCCGCTCCGACTTCCCGCGCTACCTTCTCCGCCCGCGCTTTCGTATCGCCCGTCAACATAACGCAACGCTCAATACCCTGTCTCTTCAATGCGCCGATCGTTTCCGCCGCGTTTTCTTTGACCGTGTCCTCAATGGTTATATATCCCCAGTATTCGCCCGCGCACGCAACGTGAATAAACGTTGCCGCCGCCGCAGGTTCCTGCACTTCGATCCCCAATTCACGAAACCAACTGCGATTTCCGCACCATACGGGCTTTCCGTCGATGACGCACGCTATCCCCTTGCCCGCTCGTTCGCATACTTGCTCTGCCTGCACGCTCGTTTCGATATCTTTGAACGCTTCCGCGATCGGATGCGTCGCCCCGCGTTCCGCCGCCGCAACATACTCCAAAATATTTTTGCCGTCTTTGCCAATTACTGTTCCGATCCTGAAATTTCCGTAGGTCAGCGTCCCCGTCTTGTCAAATGCCGCAACTTTGACCCCTGCCAAACCGTCCAGTCCCGTAGAACCCTTTACCAAAATTCCGTTTTTCGCCGCATATCCGATTCCGCTGAAATATGTCAGCGGCACCGATATCACCAACGCGCACGGACAGGATATGACTAAAAATACGAGCGCTCGATTGATCCATGCCGCTACGTTCGCCGCATAATTTCCCGTAAATAACGGCACAACAAACGCAATCACCAGCGCTGCCAAACATACAAACGGCGTATATACCCTCGCAAATTTCGTGATAAATTGCTCGCTCTTCGCCTTGCGCCGCGCGGCATTCTCTACCAGCTCCAATACCTTCGCCGCCGCGCTCTCTGCATATTCTTTCTGTGCGCAAACTTCAATGACTCCCCCCGCATTGATCCAGCCGCCCAATACTTCATCCCCTTCTTTCGCATCGCGCAACATGGATTCGCCGCTCAACGATTTCGTATCAAAACTCGTCTGCCCCCGCACGATTACGCCGTCCGCAACGACCTTTTCCCCCGCTTTGATTATACATACGTCCCCGATTTTCACTTCTTCGGGTAGAATCAACTTCTCTCCTTCCGCCGTGCGGATCCGCGCATTCTCACTCTTGAGATCCATCAGCGCCGCAATCGACTTGCGCGATGCCCCCACCGCCTTCGATTGCAGATATTCTCCGATACTGTATAGCGCCATCACTTCCGCCGCTTCCGCATATTGCCCCAAAACTATTGCGCCGATACTCGCCAGCGTCATCAGAAAATTTTCGTCAAACAGCTTTCCCTTGATAATGTTACACACCGTTTGCCACAACACCTTCCAGCCAACCACTCCGTACGCAATGCCAAAACATACGTACGTCACCCACTTTCCCCAATCGGCTTTTATGCCGTATTCGATGATCAACCCCGCAACCAAAAAGATCGCGGACAACAGAACCAAGATCCCGTCTGCCTTGTCCCCCGCGCGCTCCTCGCTGCCGTCTTCGCGGACGATCTCTACTTTCTCAAATTTCCCGATTGTCTTTATCGCTTCTTCGTACACCGACTGCGTTTCACAGTCCAACCGTATGCTCTGGTGAATAAAATTGACCTCGGCTTCCCGTACTCCCGCGATTTTTTGCAGCTCGCCTTCCAACTCTTTCGCACACATCGCACAATCTAAATTCTTGATCCGTATCTTGCTCTTCATGTCATACTTCTCCCGCACACTCCAGATGCGCCCTGCTCATCATTAAAATACTCGCTACATGCTCATCCGCGATCGAATAAACCACGTTCTTCCCTTCTCGCCTCGCTCGGATAATCCTTGCGTCCTTCAAAATACGAAGTTGATGCGATACGTTGCTCTGATTTCCTCCCACCGCCTGCATAATATGATAGACACATAACTCCCCTTCCATCAGCGCCAATAAAATTTTCATCCGCGAAGGCTCTCCGATCGCTTTGAACCCCGCACACATCTGCAGAATCTTGCTCTCCTCCGGCATCTTCCGCTTCGCCCGCTGCACCAGCACCGCATGCTCCTTTCCCGTCGGCTCCGCTTCTTGCTCGCATTTGTACTCTCCATCGATTCCCTTCCTTTCTTCCATTCCTTCCTTTTCCTCTTTCATATTAAATTATGTTCATATGTTAATATATTTTTGTCGGTTTGTCAAGAAATCTAAAACAAAAAAACCACTACAACTTTGTAGTGGTTTGCGTCCTGTGGCGGTACTGCGATAGAAAATGGCTTGCTCCACGGCGCGGCGATGATCCCGATATAGTTAACTTGCGGCGGAGTTGGGGTAGAAAAATGGCTTGCTCCACTGCGCGGCGCGATACAAAAATGATCTGCCCCACCGCACGGCGGCGATACAAAAATGATCTGCCCCACGGCAGTGCAATGATCCCGCATCGGAAAATCGGAAAAACAGAAACATTCTGAATTTTTGAAATCGCCATACCGCACGCGACATTCAAAGCACGGACGGAGCGCAAAGTCGCGGCAACATCGAAATTTCAGAAATAGCCGCGCATTTTAGGGACGATGCGGCAATTCCGCGCAAAAGGAGGAAGAAAAGCAGATTCCGTTTAAGTAGGACAACTGATTCAGACCCGTAAAGCACAGCGATTTTGCCACCAAAATATGGCGCTTGACGTGGTATTTTTGATTGAGCGCCTCATCGCCGTATTTTTCATCACCCGCGACAGGATTGCCTATAAACGCCAGGTGCGCGCGGATCTGATGGGTTTTTCCGCTATGCAATTGCACCTCGACCAGGGAATATTCGCCGTGATTTTGTTTGACCTCATAAGACGTTGTGATCTTTTCCGCACCCCGACAGGGTTTTTCATACACTGCAACGCGGGCATGCGCTTCATCTTTCTTCAAGTATGCCGTCAAGTCCGCCCGATTGCGTGAAAAAGGATGAAAACACAGCACCTGATAGCGTTTATCCACGCGATGCTCGCGAAACGCCGACAGCAATTCCGCTTCCGCCGTATCGTTGCGGGCAAAGACCATAACCCCGCACGTATTTCGATCCAATCGATGAATAAACCGCAAATCGCTCCGCTCCTCGCGCAAGTAGGCGTACAAGGCTTCCGCATTCACTCCCGAAAATTTATCTGCGACCAGGACGTTTTCGTCACAAAACAGCGTCGTACAGACGGGACGGCTTTCCTCTTTCGGCGTCGTATAATAGACGACTTCGTCTCCCGCGTGCAGCGTTCGGTTGCTCCCGCAACGCTCCCCGTTGACGCGAACGTCGCGAGAGCGGAGCAGCCTGGCATAAGCAAACGAACCCTGCGCATAATGTTCATCCGTGAAATCTTTGAGTGTTTGTTCCTTTTCTGCGATGTACTTTTTCATGTAAAATCCGTCCGATCCATCGATACAACCCTAATACCGCCGGTATTCCCACTGCGAGAATCAATGCCATTCGCGCTCCGCCCGCCAACAGCGCGTAAATCCCGTACGAAAATAAAAACGCCAGACCTGTCTGCGCGAGCGCTATGCAGACCGCTCGCACCAAACCCAACTCCCGCGCCGTCGCCGCAATCGCCGACACACACGGCGAACACGTCATGATAAACATCAAAAATGCCGCCGCACTCGCCGTCCCCATCGCCGCCGTAAGATCCGTTCCGTAGAACAACGTCAACATTCCCGCTACGCTTTCCTTGGCGACCAGCCCGGAACAGGCCGCCAAAGCAACTTGCCACTGTTTGATCCCCATCGGATAGAACAAATACCGCAGCCCTCTGCAAAGCTGCGCCATCATGCTCGACGCATCGCCTACTCCGACATACCGCAACTGCGGCGTAAAGGAAAGCAAAAACCACATCACGATCAAAAATGCCGCTACCGACGTTACGATTTTCATTATAAACTGTTTCAGGGAAAATAGCAACGATTTTATCGCCGCTTGCACGTTCGGACGCTGTATATGCGCTATTTCTAAAACGAACGTTTCCTCCTCTTTCCCCTTCAATGCCAATGCCGCCGCAAACGCAAGTACGATGCCCGCAAAATATAACAGCACGACCGCCAAAAACGGACGCGTGAAAAAATTGGAGGTCAGCGCCAAATAGACCGGCATCTTTGCACTGCATGCTATATACGCCATGATGCAGATCACCCGCGTCTGCAAACGCTTGTTTTCCAAACCGCGCGTCGTCAATATCGCCGCCGCCGTACAGCCAAACCCCATCAAGATCGAAAACGCAGCCCTGCCCGTCAACCCCACTCGACGAAACAGTCCGTCCGTCATAAACGCCAACGCCGACAAATATCCGCTCTCTTCCATCAGAAACAGCGCCAGATACAAAATCGCTATTTGCGGCAAAAAGGACAACAGCATCCCCACGCCCGAAAACAGCGCGCGCAAAAACTCCGCCGCCACCAGCGCTCCGCGCGCCTCGACCGCCGCATAGATTGCGCCTCCCATCCGCTTTGCCAACAAATCTTCCAACAGACCCTTCAAAATCGTCCCCGGCATGTGCGGTGCAAATGCCAGAAAAAATACGCACAGTATCACCGCAAAAAAGAAGGGCAACGCAAAATAACGGTTATAAAACAGTCGCTCCGCACGGCTCTCGGTTCGCTTACCTTCCCGATAAATATCGTCGATCGAACAAGCCGCGCTCCCATCGCTCCGCTCCTTCTTTCGCGAGCGCTGCGCCAACAGCTCCCCTTTCAGGCGCGCAATGTCCGACTTTTTATGTGCGTTTACGCAAAGCACGGGTATCCCCAGCCGCTTCGATAACGCCCGCTCGTCCAGTTCGCCGCCACGCTTTCTCAACAGATCCGCCATCGTAACGACGAGCATGGACGGTGTATTCCCGTTCAGCAAATCGCGCAACAACGCCAGCGATCGCGTCAACGTGAGCGCGTCCGCCACGCAGACCACAAAATCATAGTCGCCCCTCTGCACCGCCTCCGCCGCCAACCTCTCTTCCATACTGTACGCGTTCAGCGAGTATATCCCCGGCAAATCGGTGATCCGGACTTCTTGCCCCCCGATCTTTGCCTTCCGCGTAAGCGCCCCGACCGTGACACCGTGCCAGTTCCCCGTCTTGGCATGCGCACCCGTCAACGCGTTGAACAGCGTCGATTTCCCGCAATTCGGATTTCCGATCAATACTATGTTCATCGCCCTTCCTCCGATTCTATCAAAACAGCCCGCGCCACCGAGGGGCGCAATGCGAGCCGCACGCCTTCCGCATCCAGCATCACGCCTCCGTCAAACGGGGCAAAGTGCAACACGCGGACAACGCGCCCCACGCTTACGTTCAATGCGCGCAGACGCGCCTGCAGCGACTGCGCCGTCCGGATCGATACGATCCGACCGCTTTGTCCCTCTTTTAGTTCCATCAGATTCATACCCATAATGTATGCGAAACATGAGGGCGTTTAGACCTTTTTTGCGCCTTCGACGGCGCTCTGCGTCGCTGTTTCAAGTTGACGGCTCATGCCTGCCGCAGCAAATGCAAGAAGAGCAAACGGAAGAGTTGATTATTTTTTTCGTTAAAAATATGAAACGGGTTGATTTTACCATTAAACGATGGTATACTCTAGGCAGAACAACAGTGTGCTTCTTTTTTAAGAAAGGGACGGCGATTCGCCGCCTTTACACAATTCGTTACCGTATTCGCTGCGCAAACCCTGCAAAAGCTTTTCTTCGGTACGCTGAAAGCGTATTCAGAAAACTTTTGCCGAGACGGGTTTGCTCCGTTCAGCCGAAATGCTCAATGTAGCGCGGCAAGGCTTCGCGCACTTCGCCTTGCGGATCTACATTTGCGCGTCTCGTCACACACATCGGTGTTGTTCTGAAGATTCGGGAGGAGGTACGTTTGTGATCGTTTACAGAGAAGTGAACACTTTGTGCAATGACCTCGGCTTTCCTGCCATAACTCTGTTCGCTTTGAGCAATAACATGGAAAAGCATTACCGTACGGTGTCGCTTCCGAAGCGCGACGGAACGTTTCGCAAACTCTCCGTTCCCGATGTCGTTCTAAAAAGTGTGCAACGGTCGATCGCCGTCAATATTT
This sequence comes from uncultured Clostridia bacterium, assembly GCA_944372075.1. Taxonomy (GTDB): domain Bacteria; phylum Bacillota; class Clostridia; order Christensenellales; family Borkfalkiaceae; genus Borkfalkia. The sequence continues at coordinate 8,758 of CALVYJ010000057.1, forward strand.
TGGCGTATTACCCGGTGTCTCGATATGCCACAGCGTATAAATTTAACGCCAGCGTGCAAAAAAATGCCCTGCCGCATATCGGCAAGAAAAAATTGTTAAAGCTGGATATCGACGGATTCTTTGATCATATCCTCTATTCGCAGGTAAAAGATATCGTCTTTTACAAAGAAAAATTTTCCGAACCTGTGCGTATCCTGCTTTCGATGCTCTGTTATCATCGTAATTCTTTGCCGCAGGGCGCGCCCTCTTCGCCGGCGATCACGAATATTTTGCTGTATGACTTTGACGAGACGGTAGGCGCGCTTTGTTCACAACGCAATATTTCTTACACGCGATATTCCGATGACATGACCTTCAGCGGCGACTTCGATGAAAGGCAGGTCATTCTGTTCGTGAAAGGAGAACTGAAGAAACTCGGCTTGTTCTTGAAAGATAAAAAAACGGCAATCGTCCCTGCGTATAAAAGGCAGATTGTAACGGGCATCGTCGTAAATCAACAAATAAACATGGCTCGGGAATACAGGCGGAAAATCCGACAGGAAATGTACTATATCCGAAAATTCGGAATCGATGCACACTTGCAAAAAATAGGATTTGCAGATCGGGAACGATATCTCGATTCCCTGCAAGGACGGATTGCCTATGTCTTGCAGACGCATAAAAATGCGGAGTTTTTAACGTATAAAACGATCCTGCAAACGCAGCGACGGGAACAGCCAAACCAATCCTCATAAAAGAAAAACGCCATACCTCTACATCGGCTCGCTGGCCGATGTAGAGGTATGGCAGATCGCAAAAACTCTGCAACCGATGACCCTTTTTCGGCGTGAAATCATTTCCGATTTCACGCCGTTTGTTTTTTCCGTACGCGTTGCGCCTTTCAAAATCCGGCTCGCTCCGATTTCCGCACGCGACGCGCAACTCCCCGCCCTCGTCGATCTCTTTGCAATGGCGCTTCTGTTTCCCGTTCCCTGCCGCGATTTACCTTTACTTTTTCCGCATCGAAAAAAGGCGCGCCGCGTTGCAACGCGGTGCGCCCGTATTCTTTTATTCTATGGGCAGTCGCCTTCTTCGGCGCTCTGCTCGTTTTACTTTCTGTTTTCGCGCTTCGCTTCAAGCTCCGCCTTGCGCGCTTT
>CALVYJ010000058.1 GCA_944372075.1 uncultured Clostridia bacterium
TGGACATAGCTGTTTTACCTCTATTTCATTATACTTGGTTTCCTACTTGCTTGTCCAATCTTTGGGGTACTATTCATAATCGTTTTCCCATTTGCTGACCGTCTTGGGCGAAACATAAATTTTTTGCGCAAGATCGGTTTGGGTCAGATTGTTTTGTTTTCGCAGCATTGTAATTCGTTTGCCTATGGTCATCGGAAATTCCTCGCAGTTTAGTAATTCTAGTATATACGGATATCGGCGAAACGGCAATAGAATTTGAAAAATAGGCGGGTATGCTTTTCGCATACAGGCATAAGAGCAAAGGAGTGCGTGCTTCCGCCGCGCGAAGGGGCGTCTGCGATTTGGTCGGTTTCGGGAAAAGATGCGAAACGCACGGCAAATTTTGCGCAAGATGGGCAGGCGGCGCGCAAGAAGTGCGGCAGTTAGGAACGCAAGAGGCAAAAAGGCGGATCGTGTATTTGACAAAGGGGGAGCGCAAGATATATAATGAGAGCATAAACGTGAAGAAAAAGGGAAGGAAGATGGTAAAGATTCGGCAATATTTGCGGCCGAACGCCATGCGAATGGCGTTCGGCTTGACGTTAAAGGTTGTGGGAACGATAGCAGAGCTGTTGTTGCCGTTATTGCTGGGATACATGTTGGATGACAGCGAGAGTTCGCCGGTGCGCGACACGAAGACGCTGTTGTTTTTTGGCGGCTGTATGTTGGTGTTGGCGGTGGTGGCGCTGTATGCCAACATAATCGGAAACCGACTGGCGTCGCGGGTCGCGCGCGACGCCACGTATAAATTGCGGGGGGATTTGTTTGCAAAGACGCTGTCGCTTTCGGCGCGGCAGATCGACGGCTGTACGATCCCCACGTTGATCTCGCGGCTGTCGACGGATACATACAATGTGCACAACATGTTGGGGATGATGCAGAGGCTGGGGGTTCGCGTACCGGTATTTTTGATCGGCGGGCTGGCGTTTGCGTTCATACTGGAACCGGTGCTTACGCTGATCCTGGTGGCGATTTTGCCGTTCATGCTGGTCGTGGTGGTGCTGATCGCGAAGCGCGGCATTGCGCTGTACGCGCGCCTGCAGGGTTCGGTCGATTCGATGGTGCGCAAGATACGGGACGACTATGCGGGTATACGCGTGATCAAAGCGCTGTCAAAGACCGATTACGAGTCGAGCGCATTTCGCGAGGAGGCTGGAAACGTTGCAAAAGACGAGATGCGCGCCGGACTGTGGACGGGCGTGAGCAATCCGCTCGTCAGCCTGTTTTTGAACCTGGGTATGGTGGCGATCGTGCTGGTGGGCGCGTTTCGCGTCGACGCGGGGCGGATGTCGGCGGGGAAGATCGTCGCGTTTGTCTCCTATTTTACGTTGATTTTGAACGCGGCGCTGTTGGTGAGCCGACTGTTCGTGACGCTCTCGAAGGGAACGGCGTCGGGGCGAAGGATCTGTGAAATTCTGAATCTGCCCGTCGAACCTTTGGCGATCGAAGCGGCAGGACAGGGCGATGCGAGCGTAGAATTTCGAAACGTCAGTTTTTCGTACGGCACGGTCAAGGCGTTGCAAAACATATCCTTTCGCATAAAACGAGGGGAACGTATGGGCGTTTTGGGCGCAACGGGCAGCGGAAAGAGCACGCTGGTGCAGCTGATGCTGCGGTTTTACGACGCGACGGACGGGGAGATCTATCTGGACGGAGAGAACGTGACGTCGATCGAAACGGAGCGTTTGAGAAAGAAATTCGGCATGGTATTTCAAAACGATTTTATCATGGCGGGGACGGTATATGACAACGTAGATTTTTGCCGCAACGTGGGGGAAGAGGCGGTCGTGCGCGCCTTGCGGGCGGCGCAGGCGGATTTTGTATTTGAGCGGGAAGAGGGGCTGGACTTTATGCTGGCGGCGCACGGCGCGAATCTAAGCGGCGGGCAGAAACAGCGGATCCTGATCGCGCGCGCGTTGGCGGGTATGCCGCGCGTGCTGATCCTGGACGATTCGTCCAGCGCGTTGGATTATCGTACGGACGCGGCGCTGCGGGCGGCGTTGGCGCGGGAATATCCGGACCTGACCTGTATTTTCATAGCGCAGCGCATCGGCGCGGTGCAGAACTGTGATTTTATATTGGTGCTGGAAAACGGCAGAGCGGCGGGGATCGGCACGCATGCGCAGCTGTTGCAGACGTGCGAGACGTATAGAGAGATTGCGCGTTCGCAGGGGGGTGACGTGCATGAATAAGATCGGAAAGAAGGCGGCGTTTCTGCGGCTCGGGAAATATTTTTTGCGGTACAAGGCGCTGGTTCTGCTGGCGATGATCTTTGCGGTTGTGGGGAACGTGCTTTCGCTGATCGCGCCCGTATTGTCTGCGGCGGCGATCAACGGCATCGACACGCAGACGGGCGGCGTGGACTTTCCGCTCGTCTATCGGTACTGTATCGCGATGGCGGCGTGTTATCTGTTTTCGTCGGTGTTCACCTATGCGCTGACCTTTACCATGACCAAGCTCAGCCGGAACATCACCCGCCGCATGCGGGAGGAGGTGTTCGACAAGCTGTTGTCGCTGCCCATATCCTTTTACGATACGCGCCTTGCGGGGGATGTGATCAATCGGCTCACCTACGATATCGATACGGTCAATGCGTCGCTGACCAACGACATCATTCAGATCGTCACGAGCGTGATCACGGTCGTCGGTTCGCTGCTCAGCATGGTGTTGCTTTCGCCCCTGCTTTCGTGCGTATTTCTGGTGATCATACCGATGACGATCGTGGTGACCATACGCCGTTCGCGCGTCATGCGGCCGCTCTTTCGCAAGCGTTCGGGAAAACTCGGCGAGCTGAACGGATATTCGGAGGAGATGCTTTCGGGCATCCGCACGATCAAGGGGTACAATCGCGAGGAAGCGATCGGGGAGCGGTACGATCTTCGCAACGACAGCGCGGCGCAGGCGTATTACGATGCCGACTATTACGGGAGCAAGGTAGGCCCGACGGTAAACTTTTTGAACAACTTATCCACGGTATTTATCAGCGTATTCGGCGGGTATCTGTTTTTGCGCGGGCAGATGAAGCTGGGGTTTGTTTCGGCGTTTTTGCAGTACAGCCGCAAATTTACCGGGCCGATCAACGAATTTGCGAACATCATTTCAGAGATACAATCGGCGCTGGCGGCGGCGGAACGGATTTTCGGGATCTTGGACGAACAGCCCGAACAGGACGGGCAAGATCTTGTCGAGCCTCCGCAAAACGGTGCGGGCGAGGTGGAGTTTTCGCACGTGGTGTTCGGGTACGAGCCGGGCAAGCCGATCCTGAAAGACGTCTCGTTCACGGCGAAGGCGGGCACGACGATCGCCATTGTCGGGCCGACGGGCGCGGGAAAAACGACCATCGTGAACCTGCTGATGCGCTTTTACGATATCGACGAGGGCGAGATCCTGCTCGACGGCGTCGAAACGCGGCAGTACAGCCGTTCGTCCCTGCGCGGTCTGTTCACGATGGTCTTGCAGGATACCTGGCTGTTTGAAGGCACGGTGCGCGAGAATATCGCGTACGGCAATACCGCGGCGAGCGATGCGGAGATCGAAAACGCTGCGCGCGCGGCAAACGTCCACGACTTTATCATGAGTTTGCCGCAGGGGTATGAAACGCGCCTCACCGACGGCGGAAGCAACTTGTCCAAGGGTCAAAAACAGCTCTTGACCATCGCGCGCGCCATGGTCTCTCGCGCGCATATCTTAATTTTGGATGAGGCGACCTCCAACGTCGATACGCGCACCGAACTCCTCGTGCAGGCGGCAACGCAAAAATTGATGCAGGGGAAAACCTGCTTCGTCATTGCCCACCGCCTCTCTACCATCGTCAATGCCGACCTCATTCTCGTCGTGCGCGACGGCAACATCGTCGAGAGCGGCACGCATTCCCAGCTCTTGGAACGCGGCGCCTTCTATTCCTCCCTGTACAACGCCCAGTTCGCCTAAAAAATTGTTTTTGCCCGACTCCCGCGCGCGACGAAAAGTCGCGTATTCGCGGGAAACGGCCGCGCTTGTCGGCGACGGAAACAAGAACTGGTGTACAGCGCGGAAAGCAGCCCCAATATGGTGTGTTTTTGCGTATTTTTTACGTAAAATTTGAAACGCGCCAACAAAAAATTTTATTTTTTTTCAAAAAAGGTATTGACAAACAAAAAATCCATGGTATAATAGGACTACAAAAAGACAACGGAAGGTCGATGGAAAGGGGTCGATCGAAACAGGAAAGGAAGTTTTTTCAAGCGGACAGAAGGGAACGGAATGGACTTGCGGCAAGAGATCGCGGAGCAAAAACTGCGCAGGGTTTTCTTTCGGGAAGGGAGAGAACAAGCCGAGCGATGGAAGGTTGCGGGAAAAGGAAAAGAACGGACGGAAGGTTGAAGAGAACGGGAGAGAATGTTTGCGATACATTTGCACGATATCGATCTGCAGACGGCTTTCTTGCCGAGAGGCAACAAAGACGGATAGCGGTAAATGAAACCGAGTAAAGCGAAGCGGACGTTGTTTTTTAGGTGGTTTTTACGAAGGAACTCTCAAAGCGGTAAAACGCTTTAAGCCGAGCGAAGGAAGGAGAGATTTGCGAAATATCTATCGATAAAGGAAGTCGCAAAAATTGAAGAAGATCCTGAAAGCGAACGGTTTTCGAGTTGATTAAGGGGAGAAAATGGCGAGTCGGGAAAGAAAAAGAAATTTTTCCGGAGGAATCTGAGTTTAACCGACGAAGTGTCATAAGAGGTTAAAAAGAGCAAGTAGATTCGGCAGCGGAAAACTTTTTGGAATGGCCGAGCGTTAGCAGTAAAAATCACAGTCAATAAGAGGCGGTGTTCGGGTATGGACGCCGCCTTGAATGCCCCATCGGAAGCGAGTCTTTTCCGATTGTGCCGGCAGTGCCGCTTCTATATGGAGGGAAATCCTTATATGACGGTTCAAAAGAGGGTGCTAAGCGCCCTCTTTTTGGAATAAAAAGGCGATCGGCGGAATTGAGCGGTAAACCTGTTTGAGAGGGCGGTCGCGCCGTACGCGGCGCAAATCAGGTCGCGTGTCAAAATTTGTGCCGTTTTGCGGCCGAAAAGAGAACCGAGGGAACGGGAGGAGTATATGAAAAAAGTTTGGACGAATCGGTGGAAAAAGGTATTGATTTGGTTGAGCGGGTATCTCAGTTTTATTGCGTTTGCGATCGTGGGTGGCTATACCATCGTAAAGAGTGAAGACGAGGAATTAAAAAAGACGACCAAAGCGGCGTTTTTTGTCACGTTGCTGTTTACGGCGGTCTCTGCGCTCATCTCCATTTTGTCGGATATAAACGCCCTGTCCGGGTACAAAGCGGGATTTACGGCGTTTTTGAGCTGGTTTTCGTTTGTCATAACTTTGGCGAAGATCGCCGTATATGCGGTCTTTATCGTTTTAGCCATTTTCGGCGGCGACAGCTCGGACTCTTCGCAGGAAACCGAGAAGAAAACCGCGCCGGATCAGGATACGCAGACCGAAGAGAAACAGGCCGAAGGGAAAACTGCGAAACGTTCGGATAAAGCGGTTGAAACGGAAAATGCCGACGCCGACCGCGACGCATAAGGCAGAAGATAGCGCAAATGCGACCGAACTATAAGCGAACAAGGGGCGCCCGTTGCAGCATGCAACGGGCGCCCCTTGTTCGAGTAAGCCGAGAGAAATGCGCGACGAAAAAGGGTACAAAGAAATGCGCGACGAACAAGGGTACAAAGAAATGCGCAGCGAAAAGGGTACAAGGGAGAGAAATGCAGAAACGGAGAACGAAAAAAAGGCCGTCGGCGTTTTGTTGCGAAAGAGTGGGTGGGATGACAGAAGGGGCGAGAGGATTGAAGGGCAAATAGACGGCGGCAGGCGGGCAGAGCGTGGAGGCGGCGAGAAAAACATAGCGGAAATACTTGCCTTGGCGAGGCAATGCGTATATAATAGGAGGAGGCAGGGAAAAAAGAAGAGAGGAAATTTGAGGAGGAGAGGGAATGGAGCGAGAGGCGATTCGGGTAGAGGGATTGCGAAAGCATTACGGGCAAGTGCAGGCGGTGTGTGGGATTGACTTTTCGGTGGAGCGCGGCTCGCTGTTTTCCTTTTTGGGAGTAAACGGAGCGGGGAAGAGCACGACGATCAACATATTATGTTCTATTTTGGAGAAGGATGCGGGCAAAGTAGAGATCTGCGGCTATGATTTAGACAAGCAAGCGGAACAGATCAAGCCGCGGATGGGGGTCGTATTTCAAGGGAGCGTGCTGGACGATCTGCTGACGGTGCGCGAGAATCTGTGTGTTCGGGCGAGTTATTACGGTTTACGGGGAAAGAGATGGCGGGAACGGCTGAAGGAGCTGAGCGATCTGTTGAGTTTGGAGGAGATTTTGGATCGTGCGTACGGCACGTTATCGGGCGGACAGCGGCGGCGGGCGGACATTGCGCGCGGGCTGTTGAACAATCCTCAGGTATTGGTTTTGGACGAGCCGACGACGGGGCTGGATCCGCAGACGCGCAAGGCGGTTTGGGAGATCGTATTGCGATTGCGCCGCGAGGAGGGCATGACGGTATTTTTGACGACGCATTATATGGAGGAGGCGGACGGCTCGGATCGAGTGGTGATTTTAGACGACGGGAAGATCGCGGCGGACGATACGCCGGTGAACTTAAAGAATGCGTACACGAGCAACAAATTGAGTCTGTATGGAGAGACGGCTCGCCTGGAGCGAGCGCTTAACGAGCGTGGATTTACGGGGGAGCGGCTGGCGAACGGGATGCGGCTTGCGATGCGCGATGCGCGGCAGGCGCGTCAATTTTTGGAGCAGAACGGGGACATTTGCGACGATTTTGAATTTATCAAGGGAAGCATGGACGACGTATTCCTCGCGGTGACGGGAAAGAGGATAAAGGAGGGAGCGGTATGATCTACATGTTGATGCAGCAGACGTCGCGCAACTTAAAGATTTTTCTCAAAGACAAAGCAAACATCTTTTTTTCTCTGATGGCGCCGCTGATCGTATTGGGGCTGTATATTTTATTTTTAGGAAAAATCCAGACGGACTCGCTGCTCTCGACGCTGGAAAAAGCGGGCATCACGGGGCAGGAGGCGATCGTGCAGTCGTTTGCGGATTGCTGGATGCTTTCGGGCGTATTGGCGAGCGCGTGCATCACCGTGCCGCTGTGTGCGTGCGGGGTGATGGTGCAAGATCGCCGTCGCGGCATCCGCGCCGATCTTTTGGCGTCGCCCGTACCCAAGTGGCTTCCGTATTCCGCCTATTTTTGTTCGGTGCTGGCGGCGGGGCTGATTCTCGGGATCATCGTATTCGGGATCTGTTTGATCTGGCTTGCGGCATCGGGGAGCTGGTTTCTTTCGTTTTCGGACGTTCTGGGACTACTGGGCACGATTGTCCTGTCGGTCATCTCTTCGACGACGCTGTTGGTATTTATTGTTAGTTTTCTGCGCACGGAGGGTGCGTTTACGGGGTTGAACGTCATTCTCGGCACGATCATCGGCTTTCTGATCGGCGCGTACTTGCCGCTGTCGATGTTTCCCAAGGGCGTGCAATACGCCACGCTGTTCGTGCCGGGCAGTTATTCGGCGGGGCTTTTCCGAAATTTTTTCATGGACGGGATCTTGGAGCATATTTCCTCCACCATTTCTCCCGCCTTTTCGGAAGCGCTGTTCGATCGGTTTGCGCTTTCGCTGGATGCCTTCGGCACGGAGCTTACGATGCCGATCATGGCGCTTTTGCTGGCGGCAACCGTCGTGATCTTCGGCGTTGCGAATATCGTTGCGGCGATGATGCGCAAAAAGAACAAATGAGCGGGTAAACCTGCGGACAGAGCGGAAATTTTGCAAAACGGGAAGCTGCGCGAATCGGCGCGGCAAGGGGGGCAACATGCTTTACGGAAGTATTACGGAACTGATCGGGAAAACGCCGTTGCTGCGTCTTGGCGGCATCGAAAGAGAAAACGCGTTGCAGGCGGAAATCTTGGGGAAATTGGAATATCTGAATCCGACGGGCAGCATCAAAGACCGCGCGGCGCTTTCGATCATAGAGGATCTGGAAGGGCGCGGAGCGATCGGCCCGGATACAATTCTGATCGAGCCGACGAGCGGCAACACGGGGATCGGACTTGCGGCAGTCTGCGCGGTGCGCGGGTATCGGCTGATCTTGACGATGCCGGAAACGATGAGCGTCGAGCGGCGCAAACTTTTGGCGGCGTACGGTGCAAAGATCGTGCTTACGGAGGCGCGTCTGGGTATGCGCGGAGCGATCGAGCGGGCGGAACGGCTGCATGCCGAACATGCGAACAGCGTCATTTGCGGTCAGTTTGTCAACGCGGCGAACGTGCAGGCGCACTATCGTACGACGGGGCCGGAGCTTTGGGCGGATTGCGCGGGAAGGCTGGACGTCCTGGTTGCGGGCGTTGGAACGGGCGGCACGCTGAGCGGGGCGGCAAAATATCTCAAAGAAAAGAACCCGTCGCTGAAGGCGGTGGCGGTGGAGCCGGCAACTTCGGCAATCTTATCGGGAAAGGAGGCGGGCGCGCACGGGTTGCAGGGCATCGGCGCGGGATTTGTCCCGCAGATCCTGGACGTATCGCTCATCGACGAAGTGATCGCCGTAACCGATGCCGACGCGTACGAGCAGACGCGCAGGCTTGCGCTGGCGGACGGCGTCTTTGTCGGCATATCGGCGGGAGCGGCCGTGTGGGCGGCGATAAACCTCGCAAAGCGCAAGGAGTTTTTCGGCAAGCGCATTGCGGTCATACTTCCCGATACGGGAGCGCGGTATCTCTCCACGCCGGGATTGTTCTCGGAGGGTTGATATGCGGAAACCTTCCAAGCAGGAGAAAAGAGAACGGGCGAGGCTTGTCCAGCAAGAGCGGCAAAGAAAATTCGACGAGCAATGCGAGCGTCTCCGCGCGCAGGGATACGCCGCCAAAGAAGTTACGCTCGATGAAAAAAAGGCAAACGTATACGGCGTTTTGACGGCATTGCCGTTTGTTGCGGCGGCTGCGGCGGCATATTTCTTCCTGGCGGACAGAGGCGCATACAGCTGGGATTTTATCCAGCTGTTCGCAACGGTTGCGATCTTTCTTTTGTCCATTCCCGTGCATGAAGGACTGCACGGGTTGGTTTGGGGGATCGCGAGCGGTTCCTTTCGCGGCATACGGTTCGGGATCATGCCCGCGCTTTTCACGCCCTACTGCACGTGCGAACGCCCGATGCGCCGTTTCCGCTATTTGGCGGGGGTCGCAGCGCCCTTTGTCGTGTTGGGCGTGGGTTGCAGCGTCGCCGCCTGCCTGTGCGGAAATTTCGTACTCGCGCTCGCGGGTATGTACAACATTTTGTGCGCGGGAGCGGATCTGTACATCGCCTTCCGCCTGATCGCCGCGGGCGGAGAGATCGTTGCGGATCATCCGAGCCTCTGCGGCTTCGTCTGCTTTTTTGCCCGAAAGACCGATCCGGAACAATAGCGGATACGGCTCGCCCCTTCAAAAACGGATGCAGCCGTAACGCGGCGGGTAAGTTTGCCGTAACGCGGCGGGTAAGTTTGCCATAATGCGGCAAGATCGTTTTCCGTAACGCGGCGGGAAAGTTTGCCATAATGCGGCGAGTAAGTTTGCATAGAATAAAGCGCCGCCCGACGCACATGCAGTGCGTCGGGCGGCGCTTTTTCCAAACTTTTTCTTAAAATGTCGCAAACTTTTTTACAAGGTTGCAATCTTTTTAATAAAATTTTCCGAATTTTCTTACGAGCTTGCAAGTCTTTTCAAAAAATATAATGGCTTGCGAACATTGCTTTCGCGCTGTGCAAGCGCAGCGCGAAAGCCG
>CALVYJ010000059.1 GCA_944372075.1 uncultured Clostridia bacterium
GAAGGACGTAGTCGGGAACGATCGCCGTCTGCGCCACCTCTTCTTTTGTGCCGGCTCTGTTGGTGTCGGTGATCTGAGCCCTTGCACGGATCTGGAAGGTCATTACGGGAACGCCCCCCTCGTCGGCGATTTTTTTGGACTTTTTTGAGATCCGCATGCGCAGGTTATAGGTGATCGGCCGGCCGTTTTCCGAGACGATGACGTTTCCGTAAGCGAAATCCGTATCGGTTTCCGCCAAATTGAAAGCCAGCGTCTGATCAGCGTCCAACTGTTCTACGCGTTTTCCCTGCAAAAAGAGCATTGTTTGCGAGGCGTCGAACACGTCGGAATTGCTGTTTTCTTGGGAATTTCCCGCGGTTTGCGCATTTTCCGCACTTTGCGATTCGCCTTGCGAGGACTCGTTCGAATCGGAAGCCTCCGATTTGACAGACAAAACGGGAAGGAAACCGCTGGTTGCGGCGGAATAATAGCCTTTTGCGAAATCGCGCAAATTTGTTACGCTGACCAAGCCGGTTTTGTGGGCTTGCGAGGAGAGGACTTTCGTAATGGCGGCGAAGGTCATGTCGTTGACGGGGGATTGAGCGGCGAGGGCGGCCTGAGCGCGATCGGCGCAGACGGCGACGAGGCAGGTATCCTCTACAAACTGACTGCGCAAAAAGTAGTTGAGGAACCGAAACACGTCCTGATCGGCAGCTCGGTTGCCGATCAGGATCAATCGGCAATGGACGAGCGTGGGATACCAACCGGTTTTTTGGTTGAGCTCCGCGATGGCGTCTCCTACGGTCGCGGCGTCCGCAACAAAGACGTTGCTCGCCTTTCCGGAGCCGGAAGGGTTCGGAACGGCAATTTGAGCGGTGAAATCCAAAGTACCCTTTTCATTGGAATCCAAGCCGATCGCGGTGATGATCGAGGTCTTTTGAATGTCGATAAGTCCGAAGTCGTTGGAAAAGAGCAAGAGAAGGAGAAGGGCGGCTGCAAAAGCCATCAAGCGCGCGGCAAATTTATTTTTCATGATCGGGCCTCCGAATCTTTTTATGGCGTTTTTTCGTTAAAAGCACGGTACAGACAGGCAGCAATACGGCAAAAAAGGCGAACACGTACCATAGTTTTTGGGTCATAAGCGTTTGGATTTCGAGGTAAGCGGGGTGAAAGAGGACGGTAAAAAGGAGCATGAGAAAATTGACGGCGAGAGCGGGATAGAGCGGTTTACAGCCGAGTGCATGCGCTGCGCAGTGGGTGCTGAGCTGCAGCGGGATGCACAGGGCGAAGAGCAAGACGAGCGTGAGGGCGAAAACGAAGAGCAGGTCGATCCTTCCGAGGGAGGTGAACGAGAGGGCGTATTTGGAGAGATGCGCGAGAGCGTTTTGTTGCAAAATGGCGATATCGGAAAAGACGGCGTAGAACACGGTCAGGAAGGCCAGGACGGCGGCGGCGCCGACGGCATAGGCGATAAAAATTTTTTTTGCGGCGGATTTTTCATAGCGGAAATGGCCGAGGAAAAGGAGCATATAGGCGCCGCCGCAATACCAGTTCAAGCCGAGGGACGCGCCGCGAAAGATGCCCGAAGCGCCTATGCTTCCGAGCGGCAGCAGGGCGGAAAAGTCAGCTTCGGGCACGGCGAGCGGCAAGAGGATCAAAAAGCTGACGGCAAAGACGGGCAGAGCCAGATCGGCGGCTCTGCCGATGCTGCGCAAGCCCTTTGTGCAGGCGTAGGTACAGACGGCGAAGAAGGGTAAAAAGCTCAAGAAGGAGGGTACGTTTTCGTAAAAGACCTGTAAGATAAAGCCGCGGTGTTCGAGCGCGGGCAGGAATGCGGAAAAGAGGAAGAACAGGGAAAGAAGGAGGTAGACGAGCTTTGCCGTTACATGTCCGAATCGGCAGGAGAGCAATTCAAAGAGCGTCTTTTCGGAGCGGGACGCGGCGAACAGGATCAAGGCGACGGCGAGAAATTCCGCAGCCAAGCTGGCGAGGGCAGCCAAGACGAGGTCGTTTCGCGCGGCGTAGGCGAGGGTAGCCGGGTATACGAGCATGCGCGTCACGGGCAGCACGGCGGCAAATAAGAAACAGATCTGGCGTACGTTCAGTTCTTTCATGAGCTCTCCTTTTTGTGTAGACGGGTATGGTTTTTGGGTTTCAGGGTTTTGGGTCGGGTATTGAGGGAAAAGAGTCCCGCTTTATAGAGGGAATCGTGCAAGTCGCGTGCGATCAGCGGGGAAAAGGGTGCGAGCAGGGGAACACCCCAGCTGTCGGAAGAGATGAGGTAATAGAGCAGGGCGCCGGTGAGCAGGGGGATGCCGTAGGTTCCGATGCTGCCCGCCGCCACGAGATAAGCCATTCGCACGATGGAGATCGTGCCGGTGAGGTCCGGGACGGTATAGGCGGAGATCCCGGAGAGGGCGATGATGATGATCGCGGGCGAAGAAACGAGTCCGGCCTTTACGGCGGTGTCGCCGAGTACGAGCGCGCCGATCACGGAGAGTGCGAGGGCGACGTATTTAGGCATTCGGATGCTGGCTTCGATGAGGATTTCCAGTACGACCAACAGGAAAAACATTTCCAAACTCGGCGAAAGCGGGATTCCGCGGATGCTTCCGGAAATGGTCATCAGAAGATCAAAGGGGAGCAGTTGCAGCCGAAAGAGCTGCGCCGCTACGTACAGAGCGGGCAAAAAGACGGCTACCAATACCGCCAAAAGCCGCAAAGCGCGGCTGATCGTCGCGCGGGCGGGGGAGACGAAATAATCCTGTGCGCTTTGAAAATCCTCGCTGAGCATATAGGGGATCGATAAGGCGATGGGCGAGCCGTCGACGAGGACGGCAATGCGGCCTTCCAGCATTTTAGCGCAGAGGATGTCCGGTTTTTCGGTCGTGCCTGCCTGTTTGAACAGAGAGTCGGGGCGATCTGCCAAAAATTGGGCGATGTAGGAAGAGTCGGGGATCCCGTCGATTTCGACCGCCTCGATGCGCGCTTTCGCTTTCCGTACGATCTCCCGATCGACAATGCCGTCCAGGTATGCCAGACAGACGACCGTCGCGCTGCGCTTACCCACCGTAAGCGTTTCAAATTGCAGTTCGGGCGTCTTCAAACGGCGTCGGATCAAACTCATGTTGGTCTTTACGTCCTCGATAAACCCTTCCCGCGGCCCTTTGACCGTGATGGCCGTCTGCGGCTCCATGATCGCGCGCAGAGCCGCTTTTTTTGTGCCGAGAATGATCGCGCCTGGAATTTTGTCGATCAAAAGGACGGGGTTCCCCGAAAGAATTTCTCCGACAGCCGTTTGCACGTCGTCCGCATCCTTACGTTCGGGAAACAGCAAGAGCTTCTTAGCCGCAGACCGCGAATCGGGCGCGGCGGCTTGCGCGAGCGGTTTTGCCGCGAGCTGCCCGAGCAGTTCCTTATCCGTTATCCCATCGGCATAGATGGCGGCGCATTCCGTCGCGTCCCTCGTTTCAAACCGATAGACGAGGATGTCTTCCGCCGTCAATATTTCTTTGATCGATCGGATGTTTGCTTCTATATCCGATCCGAATGCTTGCAAAGTCTTTTCGGTATTCATGCCAGCAGTGTGTGCTATATCTGTAAAAATATGCCTTTTGCCGCGGTTATTTGATGCGCCGTCGTTCGCGCATTGCACGGACGGGTCTGTCCGCGCCGCAACTCGGTCACGATTTGCATGCGCTCCGGTTCGATCGCCTGCGCATGCCGCGGCTCGGCTTCGGTTCGTACCTATTACGGCGCGACGGTTTCGGATCGTGGGTTTGAGGCGCGTCGCTTGAGGGAGGGAACTGCAAATTCTCGAGCGTATCGCACTGCCGTTTGATAAGAGAAGAGCCGGTTTTTCCGCGCATAGTTGCGAGCGGCCTGTCGGACAGCTTCGACGGGACGGCGGGCAAAAAACAGGGAGGAAAGGCAAGGCTCGGGCGGAAAACAGAGCGCAAGCGCCGCGCTCGAGAGGTAAAGGCGATACGCGTAGCGAAGAAAACAAAGCTCGGGCGGAAAACAAAAAAAGGACAAAGCGCAAAAGCGCTTTGTCCCCGTTCCGGGAGATTCAGCTATTCAAGCTTGTCAGAGTTCTGTACAGCAGGGGATAAAAGGTACCCGCCATCGCTTCGTTCATGATGTCTTTGAGCAAAGTTTTGACCTGTTGCTCATCGTCGATCTGAACAGCCTGTACAATTTGTTCTGCCAGCTCGTCGGAAATTTCGCCGTAGTCGGCCAACAATGCTTTTACGCATCCGATCCGAACGTCCGTCGTTGCCGTATCGCGGATGAACTGTTCGTAGACGACTTCAATGACCGTTGCCAAAGAACCGCAGGTTATGCCCGCGTTCAAGGCTTCCACCCAATTTGTTTCCAGCGGGCCGCTCATGATCACGGCATAGACCGAATACAGGAGCGTGCCGATCAAAAAGGGCAGAAAGGTAAACAGTTTGTGTCGGCTTACTTTTTTAAGCAAGGTTTTGCGCAACAGCAGGTGCAATCCCCACACCGCCGCGCCGATGATGACTACGTCCGCATTGAACTGACGGATATAGCTGATGAACTGAAAGAAATCCATAAAGCACCGCCTTTTCGGGCGAAAGCAAGACCCTTTCCTTCTCGTTTGGCGCGCGGCCGAATGAACCGCGCGTGCGTTCGGGGCGGTCTACCCCCGCCCACAAAATTTCCCGTCGCATCCGTATTGTATCATAGATTCGGGCTGTTTCCACCTCTGCCCGCCACTTTTTTATCTCGTTTGCGTCGGAAAAATTTTTTCCGATTGCATGTGCAAAGTAACAGATACAGCGGCTGTATTCTCGATCGGGTGCGCGTAAAAGGCAAAAACGCGGCTGGCGCAACAAAAATGCCGTTTTTTCGGGAGCAAGGCAAATGCGCCCTGTTGTACAAATCGTTTGTACAACAGGGCGCATTTTTGAAAAAGGAAAACACATCTTTGCGCCTATCGCCCCTTCGCAAGGGCAAAATGCCCTTGCGAAGGGGCGATAGGTTTTATCGGAAATATCAAGTTTGCTCGCGGAAGAGCGCAGGATCAAAGCGCGCAAAACGCCAAAGAGGGCGGCTGTTTGCAGGAAATGCTCCGCGAAGGCGCCTGCGTACGGGAAAGATGCAGGATAGGCTCCGGCAGGGCAAATACGACGACGTCCGATCGTTCGGGCGACGCGCTCTATGCAAAAGGATCGAGGCTGCAACTTTCAACGGCGAGCGGAGGGCGTATGGATTCAGTCTACGCGTTCTTTGCCCAAGAAGAAAAGGGCAACGGTACCGGGGCCGGTATGGGCGCCGATCGTAGTGCCGACGTCAAAGATTTGCACTTTATCCTTCAAGGCGGGTATTTTTTCTTCTACCAGCGTTTTAACGGCAAGCGCATCCGAATAGCAAGCTGCGTGGGAAATGTAGCAGCGGCCGTTGTATTCTGCGCCGTTGTCGGCGTACTCGACCATCGTGGAAGCGATCTCCTGAACGACCTTTGCTTTTGTGCGGATCTTGCGGCGCGGGATAAGTCTGCCGAGGTTATCCATGTTCAAGAGGGGGCAGATATGGAAGATGGTGCCGAACCAACCCATTGCTTTTGAAATTCTGCCGCCGCGTACATAAAAGGTGAGGTCGGTAGAGAAAAACCAATGGTTGACGCGCAGCCGATTTTGTTTCGCCCATTCGACCAATTCCGCGGCAGATATTCCGGCATCCCGCAGATCGGCAAGTTCCTCCATGAACAAGCCGTAGCCGGAGGATGCGCCCAAAGAGTCGACAACGTACACTTTGCGATCGGGGAAGGCCTCTTCCAGCGTTTTTTTTGCGATCAGCGCCGAATTGTATACGCCGGAAATGCCCGAGGACAGGGCGACGTACACGATATCGTATCCTTCTTTCAGCCACGGGGTAAACGCCTTTTCGAATTCATCCGCATTGGTTTGCGACGTCTTTGTCATAGCGCCGCGCGCCATCGCCGCGTAAAAATCGGGATAGGAGATGGTTTGCCCTAAATCGTCGGTATATTCCTGATCGTCCAGAAAAAAATGAAAGGGAACATACTCGATCTTTCGTTCTTTCAGCCTGGCGGCGGAAAGGTCTGCCGTCGAACCGCAACACAATATATAGTTTTGCATAAGAACTCCTTTATGGCTTTCGGATCGGAAAATGGCTTTTATCCGAAACCAGTTTTGAGGTATTGTATGAAAAAATGTCGAGATTGTAAATACTTTTTTCTCGACTTTTCATGAATGCCGTTCTACTTTTGAAAAGGAGGACTCTACTCACGGTAGAGTCCTGCAATCGCCTTGAAAAGACGGACGACGTAAATCGGTTTTCGAAAAAAAGACGAAATTCTCGATCGCCAAAAATATTCGGGAAGGGTTGCGCCGCAAAGCGAAGATGCCGCGCGCAAAGGCCGACCTGTCGCTGCGTCGAAAAAAGAGACGGGTAAGATAAGGTCTGCCGCTGCGTCGAAAAAAGAGACGGGTAAGATCAGGTCTGTCGCTGCGTCGAAAAAAGAGACGGGTAAGATCAGGTCTGTCTGTGCGTCGGGGAGAGAGACGGACAAGGCCGATCAACCGTTTTGCTCGGCGGGATCGGAGGCAGGTCTTTGGAACAGGCGCACGGCGAGAACGGTCATGTCGTCCTGTACGCAGCCTGCGCGGTTGCAAGCCTCCGTCAAAAGTTTATCGGCGAGCGTCTGCGGATTGGCGGCGGGTTGGCGGCATAAAAAATCGGACAGGTCGGCGCTGGACCCGAAGGCGGCGGTGATGCCGTCGCTGAAAAACACCAAAACGTCGCCGTCGTTCAACGTGCGGGTCAAGGTAGTAGGATGGATTCCGTCTAAAATTCCGAGCGGCAGGGATTCGCTTTCGAGCATTTCCACATTGGATTGCGAGAGCAAGAATGCGAGCGGAGAGCCGATCTTTACGATATCCGCCCGACCGGTATCCAAGTCGATGGTGGCGATGTCCACGCAGGCAAAACTCTCCTCGCGGTTAAATGCGAGCAAACGGTTCACGGTAGAAAGGACGGTTTCGCCCGCCATACCGGCGCGATACAGGCTTTCGATCAAGGTGAGGGCGCAATCGGAAACGCGGCGTGCGTACGTTCCGCTGCCCATGCCGTCTGCGAGGGCGCACAAAAAGCGCCGTTCGTCGATGCGCTGAATGCTGGACGTATCGCCGCAAGCCTGTTCGCCCTGTTTGACCCGGCTGGCCAGACCGAAAGCGGCGTCAAATCTGGGGGTGGGGTGCAAGAGGTAAACGGCTTTGTCCTCCGCGATCTTTCGTTTCATCACGAGCGACAGGGGGATTCCCAGGGCGAGCGTTGCGGCGCGGCAAATGCGGTTTTGCGTAAAATTGCCGCTGACGGTCAGGTATATGTCGGGCAGATCGCCCAGCACCATCACTTCGTCGCATCCGATCCCGGCGCGAGCCAGGGCGCGGACGAGGGCGCGTTCCGAATCGGCATGAACGCCGGTGGGGGCGCTCTGGGCGACGGCTAATTTTTTGAGCATATCGGCAAGCGCATGCGCCTGTTCGGCAAAGAGGGCGCGACCGGAAGCGGCGTTTTCCTCTTCGAGGAGACTGCGTCGCAACTCGGTAAGCGCGCGGTTGAGGGAAAACAATAAGCCGGAAGGGTTTACGCAATTGCCGGTTAGGGAGGCCGGAATATCGATGAGGTTGGCTTTTCCCTTGCTCTGCCCGATGGCTACGAGTTTTTCCAGATCCTTGTCCGTTTTTTGCGAGCAAGCGGTATTTTTCTCGCACGCCGCGCACACCTCCCGACGAATTTGTTGCAAGATAAGTTCCTGCGTGCGGTTGTCGTCGCGCGTATCGCCGTCTAAGGCGGCGAAGGCGCTTTCGATCTCGCGAAAAGCGGTGGAGATCTCGAAGAGCCTGTCGCCCACTTCGGCGCGGTTTTTATCGATGCTGGCGCGGGTGAGGCGTTTTTCGCCGTACTTTTTGAGCTGGGCGGAGAGGCGGGCGAGGAGAGTTTCGGGGAGGACGGCAAACAGGAAACAGGGCAAGAAGGGGACGAGCATGGCCAGGTAAAAGGCCGAGCCGGTAAACGCGTCGATGCCCCGGTTGGAAAACTCGGTCAAGTATCGGAGCAAAATATCGGCAAAAAAGACGGCGAGCGAAGCGGGCAGTTTGCCTGCGCGCAGAAAGAGCAGGGACAGGGCGGTATAGGCGCAGAAGGCGGCGGGGAAGAGGGGTTGTACGGAGAGAGAAGCCGCGCTTTGGCAGACGGCGGGTGCGATGCCCAATACGAGCGCGCACAGCATGGCGTTTGCGTTGCGAAGAAGGGCGCAGGCGAGCAAGAGGGCGAACAAGGCGATGGATTCGTAGGCGTAGGAACCGGCGCAGCTGTATAAGCCGATCCCGATCGCTGCGACCGCGGCGGCGCAGTAGACAAGTTCTTCGGCAGACAATTTTCGTCTGCCGGCGTGGAAGAACAGACAGCGCAATGCTCCCGCAAACAAAAAGCACAGCAAGAAGATCGCCGAGGCGACGAGTGTGGATCTCAAGTAATCCTGGTAGAAGTAGGCGCCGTACACCCAAACGGCGGGCGCGGAGGCGAGGAGGATGAGGAGCGCAAATTCCGCCCGCATCGATTTTTGCAGGCGGTTGTAGACGAAAAATGTGCCGCCCAGCAGGATGCCCTGTAAACAAAACAGCAAAAAGGGCATTCCGCTGCCCGTTATAAAGCTCAATCCGCCTGCCAATATGTACATTCCCGTCAGCGGCAACGGGTTCAATCCGCAAATGAGCGCCGCCGCAAACAGCGGCAGAGAAAACGGCTCAAAATTTTTCATGGTGAAATTGAGCAACACCATCGCCACAAACAGCGCAAAATACATAAGTACCGCTCGATAGCTGTACCGAAACGTTCGTTTTTCCGTCATGGTCCTTCCTTTTTCCCGGTTTGTTTTTTCACTCTTTGCGCACCTGCGCATCCGAGCCTGTTCGATTATACGGCATGCGCGCGCGAAAATTTTTAGAGCTTTTGTCTTTTCTTGGCGAATGTGCAAAAAATACGGGAAAGTTGGTTTCGCTCGCCTCTTTGCGTTCGGCTTCGATCGGACGCGGAGGGGGACGGAATAGGATCCGCACAAGGTCTTTCAAAGGCAAAGCCCGCGCCGACCGCAAAGGGAAACTAAAGGGTTGCGGAAAGGAGAATTTCAAACGCGAAAAACACTCTGCATGGTCGTCGGTTCGACAAAAGGGTGGAATACACTAAAAATGCGCCGCCCCGTTGCAGAGAACGGGGCGGCGCCCAAACGCAAAAAATGATTCCTTTCGCCGCAAGATCATACGAAACGGCTCAAGGGAAGCAGGTCGTCCGACGGCAGCGAAAGAGTCTGCCGCGAAAAAGTCATTCGGAGCGGCTCAAAGAGAGATAGACCATTAATACGGCGATATCGGCGGGATTTACGCCCGAGATGCGGCCAGCCTGTCCTAAATTTTCGGGACGGATCTTATTCAATTTTTGGCGGGCTTCCAAGCGCAGGCCGGCGATAGCGGAATAATCGATATCGGGCGGAAGTTTTCGGTCTTCCAATTTTTTCGCCTTTTCG
>CALVYJ010000060.1 GCA_944372075.1 uncultured Clostridia bacterium
TTGCGCCCGGATTCTTCCGCAGTCGGGCGCTTTTTTGTTGTTACGGGCGAGATCCGTCCGATTGCGATTTCAAAAAATCGAATCGGAGGATTTCAAATGAAACGCATTTATTTTAAGGACGGAGAAGGAAAAACGGTATATGTTGAGGTTTCGGATAAGGTCGCAGAAACATATATGGAGGCCAAACGTGAGGCTTGGCGCAATGATTCTTATGAGGAGTATGATGGTGCCCCTTTCCACACGCAATTCGACGCAGCGCGCCGTGTTGGCGGTTTTTAACCAGGTGGCGTCCGTCATGGTCACGGGCATTTTGGCGGCGCTCATTTTCCCCACGGTCATTTTGCCGATTATCGGAAGCAGCAAGGAGGCGTGGATAGGAGCCATGTCCATAATCTGCATTGCGATGTTTCCGCTCATGCTTTTGGAATATTATTATACAAAAGAGCGCGTTACGGAAGAGTTGGGTAAAACGGAAACCGTCAAAGTGCCGTATATTATGCAGATAAAGGCGGTGTTTACGGATAAATATATGTTGCTTCTGCTCATCTATTTTCTTATTTATACCGTAGGTTCTACTCTTAAAAACACCGCGTTGGTCTATTATTGCAATTACGTTCTCGGAACGTATAACGACGGCGTGACGCAGATGTTGCTTTCGGTCATAGGCGGCATACCGATGGGGATCGGCATCTTTGCCGTATGGCCGCTTGCCAAAAAATTCGGCAAAATGAACGTATCCGTTGCAGGATTCATCTTATATGCGCTCGGCAGCGCCATCTGCTGGATGGTGCCTTCCAATATGGCAGTTGTTTTGGTCGGTCAATTTATTAAAAATATCGGCGGATTGCCCTGCGCGTACATATTTATGTCGCTGTTTGCCGACTCCTTTGATCATCTTGAATGGAAAACGGGATACAGGAGCGATACGTTGGCGATGTCCATTTATTCCACGATCGTCGTGGTACTGCTCGGGGTCGGCGTGGCAATTTTTAACGCTTGTCTGAATGCAAGCGGCTATATTCCTCCGGTGAATGCGGAAACGCTCGCCGATGCCGAGGCGATTTTGGCGCAGAACGGCTGGTTGTCGCAGCTTGCCATGGGCGAATACAGGCCTCTCGTAGACGGCACTTTCACCGTAGGCATACAGCAATCGGAAACGACCTTGGGCGTAATAGCATTCCTTTTTGTCGGACTTGAAGTTATTACGGGCGTAATCAGCGCCGTTCTGCTTGCGTTTGTCGGCGTGGAAAAGACGTTAAAAAGAAAGCAGAATATGATCCGCGAGCGGCAGAAGAAGGCCTGCGAAGCCGGCGGCAAGATTTGGGTAGAACCGGAAGTGCAGTTGGAATTGGAGCAGAAAGCGGCGGACGAGGAGGCGGAAGAAATTTTCCGCAAAGAGCTCAAATCCCGTTGTGAAAAGAGGGGGGCTCGACTATGCGACTGAACTGAATAAGCATAATGAAGCCATGCGCATAAAAGAAGAGAAGAGGGCGGAAAAGGAGCGCAATGCGGCGGAAAGAGCGGAAGAAAAGGAAAAGCGATCCGCAGCCAAACTTGCGGCGAAGCTTGCCGCAATGACGCCCGAACAGGTCGCAAAGCGTGAAGCGAGCATGGAAAAGCGCAAGGCGCGCGAGGATGCCGCGTGGGAGATAGAGCGCGCAAAGGGCGAAGAAATCTACAACAAAATGCAAGCGATGCTCAAAGAATATTTGAAACGAAGAGGAGGGGAAGTCAAAAAATGATGAAGGGGAACCGAGAAAATCTGTCCGATCTTGAACGGGAGAACGACGCCATCGCTCTGGAGATTGCCGCGGAAGGGATCGTTTTGCTTGAAAACAGCGGCGCGCTGCCGTTAAAAAACAAAAAAGTGGCGTTATACGGTTCCGGCGCGCGCAATACCTGCAAAGGCGGCACGGGCAGCGGCGAAGTGAACAACCGCGGCAATATCAACGTCGAAGAGGGGCTCAAACTTTGCGGTTTCGAGGTAACGACGAAGGACTGGCTGGACGACTGCGATGCGCAGATGGTGTCGGAACAGGAAGAACGCGACGCCAAAATCAGACAGATCGGCAAAAAATACAGCGTGTTTCGGTTTTGGGATCTGATGAACGAGCTGGCGCTTCCGATTATTTATCCGAAAGGCAGGGACATCACGGAAGAGGACGTAAAACGTTCGGAAACGGACACCGCCGTTTATGTGCTTACCAGGCAGGCGGGCGAAGGTTCGGACAGGCGCAACGTCAAGGGAGAGTATTATCCCACCGACAAAGAGATACGCGATTTAGAATTTCTTGCGTCGCGTTATAAATATACCGTCCTCGTGATCAACGTCGGGGCGTGCATAGACATGGGGCAGCTGCTTGCGGCAAAGCCCGGGGCAGTGGTATTTATGGGGCAGGCAGGCCAGGCGGGCGGTCTTGCTCTCGGGCAGTTGTTGAGCGGAGAGCGCAATTTTTCCGGCAGACTTGCCGCAACGTGGCCTAAAAATTTAAGCGATCTTCCCTGTTCCGATTCGTTCAGTTTTTTGGACGGGAACACGGAAAAAGAAATCTATAAAGACGGCATTTACGTCGGATACAGATACTACGACACGTTTGGGGTAAAGCCGCGATATGCCTTCGGGTACGGCCTTTCCTATACCCGATTTGATATACGGGCGACGGCGTCGTTGAGCGGTTCCCGCATTGTTGTTCACGCCGACGTAAAAAATATCGGCGATCGTGCGGGAAAAGAGGTCGTTCAGGTCTATCTTTCCTGCCCGTCCGGAAAAATCAAGCGGGAGTATCAGCAACTCGCCGCATTTGCAAAAACGCGTGAACTGGAAGCGGGGGAGACCGCGGAGCTGACCTTCAGTTTTGATATCGCTGATTTTGCGGCGTACGATGAAGACGGTTCGTGTTTTATTCTTGAAGAGGGAAATTATGTGATCAGGGTAGGCGACAATTCCCGCAATACGAAGGGCGTTGCCGGCGTCGTTTTGATCCATGATCTGATCGTGGAACAGTGCAGGGCGATCGGCGGGGCGCGCGGCCGTGTGCGTGAAATTGACGCGCCCTTGCAGCGTTTTGCGGGAGAAATCGAGGGGGACGCGCTGTATTTGGACGAGATGTCCGTGCCGATGCAGAGGCACGATTATTCCGATCCGTATGTCAAAGTTCTGCCGGAGGCAAAGAGGATGACCGATCGGGAGCTTACGGCTATGTGCGTCGGAGATCCCGCTCTGATGCGCGGCGGCGTTTTGGACGTCGTCGGGGCATGCGGGCAGATAGAGAGGAAGGTATGCAAAAAGTACGGGTACGTTCCCGCAGTGATGGCGGACGGTCCCGCGGGAATAAGGATCACAAGAGAATATGCCGTTGAACCCGGCGGGAAGATCAAGACGTCGGGTAAGCTTCCGCAGGAGCTGATCAAGGCGAAAAAATTTTTCGCATGGCTCGACCGCATATGGAGCCGACACAGCAAGCGCGCAAAAAAAGTATATCAGTTCTGTACGGCATGGCCGACGGCCACGGTACAGGCGCAGACTTTTTCCACGGAGCTGGTAAGAGAGGCGGGCAGGGCGATTTCCAGAGAAATGGCGACTTACGGCGTCAGCATTTGGCTTGCTCCGGGGATCAATATTCAGCGCCATCCGCTATGCGGAAGAAATTTTGAATACTATTCCGAAGATCCCGTTCTCACCGCAAAGATGGCAAGCGCGGTCGTTTCGGGGGTACAGGAAAATTCTCGCTGCGCAGTCACGGTAAAGCATTTTTGTTGCAACAACCAGGAAGACAACCGCATGAAATCGTCGAGCGAGATCAACGAAAGGGCGCTGCGTGAAATTTATCTGAGGGCGTTCAAACTTACCGTAAAAACGGCGCATCCGAAGTGCGTGATGTCCAGCTACAACAAAGTCAACGGCACTTACGTCAACAGCTCGTATGACCTGATAACGCATACGCTGCGATGCGAATTCGGATTTGAAGGCGTTGTCATGACCGACTGGCAGAGCGTTGCCGTAGGGCAGGCAGACGCGGGCGAAGTGCTTTCGGCGGAAAACGATCTGATCATGGCGGGCGACAAATATCAGCGCCGAGAGCTGTTCGATGCGGTCAAGTCGGGCAAAACCGACAGGCTGAAGCTGCAAAGATGCGTCAGTCGGATACTTTCTCTGTGTAAAGAATTGAATTCCCGAAAAGAGCTGTGAGCGGAGAAGAATCGTCCGTGCCTATTCTGTGGGCGAATGCGTCGAAAAGGGGAAAAGCGTTCGGAAAGACGGGGAAGAGGGGCAGGGATCGTTTGGGAAGCCGACGGTTTCTGCAACGGTCTTTACCGGAACGCATAAGGAGGACGTAAAATGGCGAGTGTGCTCTTGCATATTCTGAACGAAATATTCAAACATATGCCTGTCATCGAAGACACTGCGGTTGAACGGGAAAAGAATGCGTCTCGACGCCAGCCGTGTCCGCCCAAAGGAGTGACTTTGCGGGAAAATTATCGCGGTCTTCCCTGTGAGTTTGCAGAAAAGACGGGCAACGGCGATATTGTCGTGCTGAATATTCACGGCGGCGGGTTTACGACGGGTTCGGCGAGGGAAAGCAGGTCTCTCACCTTTTATATCTGCGATAAACTGGGGTATAACTGCGTCGCATGCGACTGGTCGGAAACGGCGTTTTTCGAAATGGGACTTTTGTCCGCAGCCGACTGGAAGGCGAAGTGGATCTCCGGCGATTATCGCGTCGATAAAAAGCTGCGTTATCCCGTGGATTGTTTTCGAAAAAATTTCACGGCGCTCGACGTACGGAAGGCGCAGTTGTACGGTACCGCCTGCGGCTTATACGAAATAAAAATCAACGGCAGGCGAGCGGGGAATTTTATGCTTGCGCCCGGGCATACCGATTATCGCAAACGCATTCAGTACCAGACGTACGACGTGACCGAGCTGATACAGGGCGGCGCAAACGTCATTACCGCCGAGCTTGCAGACGGGTGGTATCGCGGCAGTTGCGGCGCGTGGGGGTTGAAGAACCAATACGGCACGCAGACGAAGCTTATGGCGCAGCTTGAGCTTGTCGATTCAAAAGGAAAGGTGACGCGCGTTTGTACGGACGAGAGTTGGGATTGGTCGAACGACGGAGAAATTCTTTTTGCCGACAATAAGGACGGCGAGATCGTCGACGCGCGCAAAAAGCCGACATACGGAGGGCGGGCGAAGGCAGTGAAATGCAAGGTTGTGCCGACGGCTTCGGACAATGTGCCGCTCACCGAGCACGAGCGGTTTGAAAGCGCGAAGTGCATCACGACGCCGAAGGGGAAGACCGTGCTCGATTTCGGGCAGAACATTGCGGGTTACATCGCTTTTAACGTCAAGGCAAGGGCAGGTCAAAAGATAACGCTTCGTTTCGGCGAGATGCTCGATAAAGACGGCGAGTTCACCCTTAAAAATATTCAATGCTCCAACAAAACAATCGTGACGCCTCTGCAGCGGGTAATTTATACCTGCAAAGAGGGAGAAAATATTTATAAAACGAAGTTTGCCATTTTCGAATTTCAGTATGTGCTCGTGGAGACAGACGTTCAATGGAAACCCGAGGATTTTACGGCGGTTGCGGTCTATTCGGACATGGAGGAAACGCTGCGGTTTAAGTGTTCGCATGATCTTATCAATAAGTTCGTGGCCAATACGCGTTGGTCGGCGAAGAACAATCATGCAGATGTGCCGACCGACTGTCCCACGCGGGAGAGGCACGGCTGGACGGGCGACGCGCAGATATTCGTCAATACGGCGGGGTATTTCTTTGACTACGCGACCTTTGCCAGAAAGTATATGAGGGACATGTGCGACGGGCAGCGTGCAGACGGCAAGTTCAGGCAGATAACCCCGTGTGGCGGCGTAGATAGTTATATGAATAGGATGGACGGTTCTCCCGGCTGGTCAGATGCCGGCATACTTATTCCGTACCGCATATATAAACGATACGGCGACGAACGCATTTTGCGGGAAAACTATGCGGCAATGCGTAAATACGCATTTTTCAAGATCAAAACGCTCGGTAAGTGGTATTTGACCTCGAAACCCACGGGAGTCGGTTGGAAATACCGCAAGTGCATTTCGAACTATGGGCAATCGTACGGCGAATGGTCGGAGCCTGTAGACGTAAATGCGTTCCGCATCTCTGAATTTATATATCCTCATCCGGAGGAAACGACGGCGTATATCGTTTATATACTCGAGCATATGCAGGAGATCGCGCGCGTGCTCGGAAAGTCGCAAGATATACCGATCTATAAAAAGTATGCGGATAAAGCGCGCATAGGGTATCAAAAACTGGTAGAAACAAAAAAATATTCGTATGATACGGATCGGCAGGCGAAGCTTGTGCGGCCGCTCTATATGAAATTGCTCGACAAAGAGCAAACGGAGTTTGCCAAGAATCGCCTGTTAAAGGCGCTCGACAACTATGGCTGGAAATTGGGCACGGGTTTTTTGGCTACGCCGTTTATCCTGTATGTTTTGGCAGATATGAATATCGAATACGCCTATCGTTTGCTGGAAAACGAAGAATGTCCGGGATGGCTGTATATGCCCAAAATGGGTGCTACCACGATTTGGGAGAGCTGGGAAGGCTTTGATTCGCGCGATCATTATTCCAAAGGCGCGGTTTGCGAATGGCTGTTCGACACCATGTGCGGAATACAGGTTACGGGAGAAAACAAATTCTGTATCGCGCCTAAACCTGGCGGAAGTCTGAAATTCGCCGAAGCTGAATATCAAAGCATATACGGCAAAGTCTCGAGCAAATGGCAAAAGACGGAAAAGGGCTATACGTATGCCGTAACGATTCCGTCGAATTGCTCTGCGGAGATACTTCTTCCCGACGGAAGAAAGAAGACGATCGGGGCGGGCAACTATATTTTTTAAGGATTTTTCAAGGGCATCCGAAGAAAATATCGGAAAATCGAGAACGCTATGCGGGCTGTGTTTCGCAATGGTTGTTTTATCGAATAGACAGGACGCAATTTTGAGGGAAGAGGGAAACCGCGACGACGCTGGCGAACGTCAAAAATCTCCGCAAGTTATTGCAGGATAAGTAAAATTTCGGCGGTCATACCGTGAAGATGCAAAAATTGCGGAATCATGTGCGCAGGGACGATCCCGAAACGGGATCGTCCCTGCTTTTGCACTTTTCGGGATAAGATCAACAAAGCGATTTTATTTCGGCTGACGGGTGCGCTTGATTTGATCTAAAGTCAACGGGTGTGCTTGATTTAATGTGAAAAGTATAGTATACTGATCTAAAGGAGCGGTTAAAGGCGGTCGATCGCAGTGCAATCTTTCGTTGAGGTGCAAATCGCGGAGCTTTAGGCTGTATCCGTGTTATACTTACCGCGGCGACGGGTTGTGGGTATCGGGCATAAATATGGGCAAGGCGTATGCGGAGAAGTTGTAAAGGCGATCATACGCGAACAATGCAGGAATTTAGAATTAAATACGCAGGTATCGATAAGGAGAATAACGCTATGGAAAAAATCGAATTTTCGCAAAACGCTGCCGAGGTGGACAGGGAAAAACCGTATACAGCCGAAACGTTCCGTAAGGTCGGGCAGGAAAAGCTGGCGCATTTGACTGCGATAAAGGAGCTTATGGAGGCGGACGGGTATGAACAAATGCGCCGCGCGTTTGAAGAGGAGAGCGAGAGGCTGTCCTGTGAAATTGCGCGCCACACTGCACATATCGGGGAATGGGAAGAGCAGATGACGCATAAAATCATGGACGACGCAACTTTGTCCGACGAACAAAAGATGCGGAAGATGCAGGAAGAGGTGTACGGCAAACTCGATGAAATGTACAGGCAGGCCGAGGGGAGCAAAGAGTATCGGAAAGCCATTGCCGAGCATCAGAAATTTATGCGCGAAAACGAGCTGATGCGGGATTCTACGCTGTATAATCTGAAAAGGACGTCGCCCGAATGTTTGCCCTTTGTCGATCTGGCCAAGACGCTGGCAGGGGAGGAAACGAAAGAAATACAGGTCGCGATGCCCTCCGATTGCATTTATGACTGGATAGAAATTCAGCAAAAGTACATAGAAAGCGGCTATCTGGAAGATTACAAAAAGGCAACAGCGGAGGACGAGCGGGCAAAAAAACGTTCGGCAATGCAACTTGACTATCTGTTTGCCGCGTGCGACGCCGTGTGTTTTCATGCGGAAGCGGACATTCATATCGGGGACGAGCGCGACGAGCGCTTCGCAAAAATTTTAGACGAAGTCGTAAAGACGGAGACGGCGGTAAACTACGGAATGAACGTTTTGCGGGTTTATTTTAAGCCGACGCAAAAGCTCAAAGACTACCTTATGTCGTTTAAGCGATTCGACAGGTATCACTGCGACGCATACCAAAGATATGACCCTTATTTCAGCTTCGCGGACGTAGCGTTCTTAAAGGAAGGGAAAGTGCTTGTAAGCTGTCTGACGCATGAGGGATATTTTGACGTGGCGGACGATATAAAGCCGATTTTCGACGGTTTTGAAGAGCAAGCTGCTGTAGAATGAACAGAAAACGCCGGCAACATTGCAGGAATAAAGCAAAAAATTCAACAAAGCCATGGTGGTACTTAATGCAGTTCCGATAGGGTACAGATGCGCGCGGATTGTCGGCTTTTCGGCGCGAAGGGAGGGGAGGTTGTATGGGAAAGAAAATAGTATCGATAGCGGCATGTTTGGCTTGTCTTTTTTCTTTTTCGGCGTGTTCGCTGTTGTCGGATATCTGGGAGCGGATCCAATCCGGAGAGAGCATGCTTTTCGGCGATTTTATATACGGATATGTGTACGATGCGGGGGATACCGGATTGCGTGCGAACGGCGATTATGTTGCGATCGTTGATTTGACGGAGGAAGGCAGGAAAAAGCAGGCGCTCTTTGTTCCCGATGAGATCGACGGGAAGCCGGTCATTAAAATCGGTAACATGGGAGGCCTCGGCTATAGTTATTCGATCGGGAATGTCGGAAATTGGAAGTGGTGTTATCTGCCGGCATACATTCAAAGTTGCGAACGGTTCGGTTATGATTGGGAAACAAGCCCGAAACGAAAAATATTGATGACGAATTGCGAAGATCTGGATTATCTGCATACGATAAGCCAGCCGATTTACGTATCGGAAGAGTTGTTTGCCGCCTATCAGTGCGAATATTCGAACGGCGAAGCGAATATGTTTGTCAAAGTTGCGAATTTGCAATTTATCAGCGAAGGGAATACCTGTTTCATTGCCGATTATGAAGAGGGGGAAAGGATAGCGTATATTCCTTCGCCGACGAAACGGCAAAACCATGTGTTTGACGGCTGGTACAAAGATGCGGCGTGTGAAAGCGAATGGAATTTTGAAGAGGATACGTTTTTGCCTGCGGCGGAAGCTGGATGATGAAGGGGACTGCGCAGGAAATCGAAGAAAAGGCGCGCCGCGCGGCGGC
>CALVYJ010000061.1 GCA_944372075.1 uncultured Clostridia bacterium
TCAACGGCTATCCCTATATTCTTTAACGGGATTCTTCTTCCTTATTTAATTTTATATGCAGTTGTCTTTTCTTCCATATAGATTATCTTTGTGTTTGAACGCAAACTATTGCTATAAAATTTTTAAGTCAAAACCACCAGTTGAACTGGTGGTTTGCATATACCCTAAAAGGGTAAACTACCAGCCAACCCGTTAACGGGTATCGCTTTTACTATAGCGTCCTATCGCACGGCACACCTGTAAAACAGGTTCCTCGTGCTATTAAGGAGCAAAATCGCATTAGCTATATGGTAAACTTCTTTAATTATAAAATTTGCTAAAGCTATTTTTTATCTTCCCCCAGTAGAACTGGGGGTTTTTTCATGCTAAAGCGCCAAAAAAAATCCCACAGAGCAAAGTTTGCTCTGTGGGATTTTCCTGCATTTCAATCATGCTTTCGGAACGATCAGCTCCATATCCGAATCGGGATAGGAACAGCACGGATGAATGTATCCGAATTTTTTATCGGCCAATCGGCGCTTATCCGCACCCGCAATAGAAAATTCTCCCGAAACCAGCTTGCTGTGACAGAATCCGCATCCGCCGGCTCGGCATTTGGAAGGTACCTGCAACCCTGCCCGCTCCAGCGCGGTAAGGATCGTTTCCTTTGCCTGCGCCTTCACGCTATGCGTTTCAAAACCGATATGCACCGTCAGCGTATATTCGGCGTCCTTTACGTCGCGCTCGCCCACACAGTTCGCTTCTTTTTTGACACGCTTGAGCGGAAGATTGAATGCCTTAAGCTGCTCGTCCGCAAACGCATACATCGCTCCCGGGCCGCACATCATAACCGTAAAATCACCCGATACGTATTTTTTGATCAGGTCAGACGTAATAAACCCGTATTCAAACCCTTCCTTTTTCTCATCGCTCAAGACATAGACGACCTTCACTTTATCCGAAACAAGCGCGTCCAGCTCTTTGCGGAATATGATGTCTCCTTCCGTCTTCGCTCCGTACAGGATCGTCAGCGAAAAATCTTCCGTTCCGTCGGAAACAGCCTGCGCCATGCTGTAAAAAGGCGTTATTCCGCTCCCGCCCGCCAATGCGAGAACTTGCCTGCTGTCTTTAAGCGGCTCGTAACAAAATTCGCCGGACGGATCCCCGATCGTAAACATATCGTCAATCTTCGCCCGATCAAAGAGATATCCGCTGAAAAAACCGCATTTCTTGACCGTGACGCTCAATGTTTTGGATAGCCCCGCCTTGGGCGCCGAAGAGATCGCGTACGGACGCGCAACAAAACTTTCCCCCACTTTGCACCCTACCGTGAGGTACTGCCCCGCACGAAAATACAGCGGCAGATCCGTTTCAAAAGTGTACGTCTTTGTATCGGACGTATTTTGTTCAATGCCTATCAGCTTCGCAAGCTGATACCCGGGATGCAAAATTTTCGCCGTCTCGTTTACACGATAGGTCTTCGGCAAAGGCGTTGACGCACCCTCCTCCAGCTTTTCACGGCGATTGGGAACAAGTTTCTTAAAACGCAAAAGATCCATGAATCCGAAAATCTGCTTTCTGAAAACAAACGACATACCTCAGCCCTCCCTTTTGATATCACCGACTGTCTGGCGCCCTGCAATTTCTCCCGAAAAATAAGCGCTCGAATATCCGGATAATCGCATCGCATATCCGCCTGCAAACCGCAAACCGCGAACTTTATGATCTTCTGTCATCATAAGCAGACGAGGCATCAAGCCGTCCCAGTACTGGGATTCATACCCGTATATCACCCCCTGCGGATGCCCGCAATAATGCGCATACGTCATCGGAGTCGCCACGGAAATCTCTTCAATGCTGTCTCGCAACTTCGCCCCCGTATCCTGCTCAAACCGGTCGATCATCTTGCTCGCTACGTAATTCTTTGTCTTATAATAGTCCTCCGGTTTGACGTTCCCCCAGTCATCCGACATATACAGCGTCGTAAAATACATCATGCACGTTCCCTTCGGCGAACAATCCGGATACGCCCGATTTAAGCACACCGTCGCCTGCACGTTGTTGTCTCGAATCGTCCGCATGTTGTTGTACTGCGCTACCGTATCCATCGTATCATACAGGAAATAATTGTGATTTTCTACGCCCAACTCTTCCGCACTCTTGTTCAACCCCAAAAACATCGTAAAGCCCCTGCCCGCAAACTTGCGCGCGTTCGTCGCCCGCACTTCCGCCTCCGGGACTTTCTCCATCATCTTGCCGAATACCAGATGCGGCGCACAGTTCGCCACTACATGACGCGTTTCAATCTGCGTTCCGTCATCCAGAACAACCCCCGAAACTCCGCCGTCCTTTTCATCGTTCAGTATCTTAACCGCCTCCGTATTGAACAGAACATCGCCGCCCAGCTCACGAATCCGCTCCACAAAAGCCAGCGAAATCTCGTGCGAACGCATCTTCGGCATGCTCGCACCTCGCTTCATATATCGGTTTACCATCGACGCATAATGCACAAAACTTAAATCGTCACAATGCGCACCCAAATAACACCAGTACGCATTGAGGATGTCCTGCGCCCGCTTCGGCACCTTCAACGCGCGCAATACTTCATTTACAGAATACGACCCGCTCCTTACAAAATTTCCGTACCGCTCTACCATCACTTTCGAATCCGTCTTCCCGTTTACAGAGCTAGAATACGCCTGCGCTAACCGCACTTCTTCCGCTAAATCAAAAAATTTCGTAACCGACTCTCGACTTCCGGGTACATATTGCTCCGTCTTATCAATAAATGCCTGTACTCCGAACGGCAACGTCGCATCCAGCTTCTCTGCCCGCGATATCACTCGGTACGCTTCCGGTATCTGCGTCCATTCTATCTTGTCCGTCACGCCCAGTTGATCAAACAGCTCCCGTACATCCCCCGCATTCTCCGCCGTCCCAAAATCGTTCAGTTCATGCAGCGATGCTTCAAACTCAAATCTCCCGCGACGAAAACTCGTCGCAAATCCTCCCGGCAAATTGTGCTTTTCTACCATAAGCACGCGCGCGCCGCCCTGCAACAGCCGAATCGCCGCCGCCAATCCGCCGTTCCCGGCTCCAATTACGACCGCATCATACTTCTTCATGCCTTCCTCCTGCTTTTTACGGCTCTTGGCCGCTTTTTTATTTCCTTTTACGCACGTTTTGCACAATCCCGCTGTAAACGTCGTGCAGAATCCTGCGTATCCTCTCATCGGTAAATTGCGCCGTTCCCGTCGCGATCATCGTCGCGATCCCGTGCGAAAGCATCCACATCTCTTCATATATGTTCTGCGCATCTTGCCCCGAAATATTCTCCGTACTCTCAATCACATTCAAAACATACGGCATCTCTTCGTGCGCATGCAGTATATCTTCCCCGCCTTCACTCATGAACAGTATCTTGAAAAATTCCTTCTCCTTCGCCGCAAATCGAATATAATTCAACCCCACCGATAAATACGCCGATGCCCCCTCCTGCGGTTCACGCAAATATTCCCCAAATACCTTCATCGCCTCCTCTTTCACCGCCCGACGCACTTCTTCCATATTCTCAAATACCCAGAATATAGGCTGCGTGGAACACTTCAGCTTCGCCGCCAATGCCTTCGCCGTCAGTCCGCCCATTCCCCTCTCTCGCACTAACGCCATCGCTCCCGCCTTTATACTCTCTTTCGTCAGCTTCGCTTTCGGAGGCATATCCTCACTTCCCTTTCAGATTATATAACGTATGTTATATTACGTACATTATATAACAGATCTTCGAAATTGTCAATATGCAATTCAAAATTTATACGCAAACGCACAGAAAAATGCTCGGACAAAGCGCATGGGACGCAACGGCTCTGTTGTATCCGCTGATAGAGCACTCTCCATTTGCCGC
The DNA here is from genome assembly GCA_944372075.1 of uncultured Clostridia bacterium. Taxonomy (GTDB): domain Bacteria; phylum Bacillota; class Clostridia; order Christensenellales; family Borkfalkiaceae; genus Borkfalkia. The sequence continues at coordinate 3,881 of CALVYJ010000061.1, forward strand.
CGTTTTTTCCTATGCGTCGCGAAAAGATCGGTTCTGCGGAAGCCGGTTTTTCCGAGGCGGACACAGAAAGACTTTACGGATTTTCGAAAGAATATGAGCAGCGGTCGGCTGTCTTTCAAGACAGCCGACCGCTTTTCCTATCGAACAAATCCGTTCGCTTTCAGCATTTTGATCATTGTAGTTTCGCACGCTTCAAAAAACGTCTTGAAGCTTTCACAATAAAAATTGAGGGACGGTATGCCCTTTTCAAACGGCTCTCTGTTCCTTCTGCATCCGCCGCGGCAGAGCGCGAACCACTTGCATTTTTTGCACTCTTCGGAGACGGGCAGAGATTCTTCCACAAATTGTTTGAAAACTTCCGAGTTTTGTATCTCCCGCAAAGAGTTGTCGTTGACGTTGCCGCCTCTGTATTTGTCCAGCACATAAAAATCGCACGGGTACACGTCGCCGTTTCCTTCGACCACAAAGTAGGCGGCGCAGCGCCCGTTCATGCCGCAATTTTCCGCAGGATACCCCGCGAGCAGCGAAAGATAATTGTCAAAATTGCGGATGCTGACATACTTCTTCTTCAAATAACGGGAATAATATTTGTTGAACGAGCAGATCAAAAATTCACCGTACCGCTTCGCCGAAAGAGACCATTCGCCCTTTTCGCCCTCCAGTCCGTCCAGACAGGGAATAAACTGCAAATAAGAAAACCCGTTGTTGATGAAAAAATTCATTACCTTGTTGGCGTTTTCGGCGACCTCGTCCGTCACCACGCAGAGAATATTGTGCTCCACCTTATGGCGGTTAAACAGCGTCACCGTCTGCCGAACACGGTTAAAAGTACCCTGCCCCTGCGCGTCCCTGCGGAAAAGATCGTGGATCTCTTTCGGCCCGTCCAGCGAAAGACCGATCAAAAAATGATTTTCCGCTAAAAACTTCGCCCATTCTTCATCGATCGCGTACCCGTTTGTCTGCAAAGAATTGTGGATCTGTACCCCCGCCTTCGCGTATCGTTTGCAAAGCTCTATGTGTCTGCGGAAAAAATCCAGTCCCGCAAGCGTAGGTTCTCCCCCCTGAAAGGCAAAAGAAACGCTCCCTTCCGCATATTCCATGGCGCGGCGCACCGTGTTTTCATGCGTTTGTTCGTTCATGATCCCCGCATTGCGCACGTTTCTGCGCGATGCGACGTCCGCATAAAAACAGTATCGGCATCGCATGTTGCACGAGGAAGATGCAGGTTTTATCAACAGACTTGCAGGCGGCATACTCTTTTCTCCTTTACATGCAGTATACAACATTTTCTCCGCCGAAGCAATCTCTTTACAACAATAAATAAAATACTGCGCCGAGCACGCCCGAACCCAACATGACAAAGATCGGATTTGTCTTAAATTTCCGCAACACGAACACCGCGGAAAAGAAAATGATGACGGAAACGATGTTCAACGCCGTTACGTCCGTCGTAAAGCCGTCCTCACCCCAAAAGGAAAAAATCAGAATACCTATTCCCGCCGAAGCGATGAGCGCAACAATGGCGGGACGCAAAATCGCCAACGTGTCTTTTACGAAAGAAAGGCTGCGGAATCGGAAATATAAAAACGCCAGCAGCGATACGATGATCGCCGAAGGTATGATGCAACCGATCGTTGCTACGATCCCGCCCGCTATCCCAGCAACTTGTATTCCGACAAATGTTGCCGAATTGATCGCGATCGGGCCGGGCGTCATTTCCGCGATGGTGATAAGGTCTGTAAAATCCGTCATCGTCAGCCAGCCTTTAGCTTCCACGACGTGGCTCTGTATGATGGGAATGGCGGCATATCCCCCGCCGATGCTGAACAGGCCGACCTGTATAAATACCCAAAGAAGTTCCAGATAGATCATTTTTCTTCCTCCTGTTCTTCTCCGCTCCCTTCTCTGTCGGCCCGCGCAGACCCTTCAACGGGATTTTTTTCTGCTCCCTCTTCGGTCGCACGATCCTTCCGCTCCTGTTCTTCGATACAAATTTTATCGGACGTATTTGCTTTTTTCTTGCGAATCCCCATCTTTACAAAAAATACGATCACGGACAAAGCGATACAGCCGAGAATGATATAGACCACGTTGACGTCCAGAAAAAAAGTAAGGACAAACGCCGCCGCCATGATGAGGACAAACAGGACGTTCTTTTCTTTGCAGACGCCCGTTCCCATGCGTATCACGACGTCGCAGATGACCGCCGCAACACCCGCCTGCATTCCCTTCAACACCGCATTGACCACTACGTTTTCGCGGAAGGCAACGTAGAAAAAGGAGATGATCCCGATAATGATCATGGGAGGCAGTACGGTCGCCAGCATGGCGAGCATCGCCCCCGCCACGCCCCCTATCTTATACCCCGTCAGGATCGCTGCATTTACTGCGATCGCTCCGGGCGAAGACTGCGCGATCGCCGCAAGGTCCATCATTTCTTTCTCTTCCAACCACTTTAAGTTCTCTACAAATCTCTTTCGCATCAGCGGTATGATGACAAACCCGCCGCCGAACGTAAACGCGCTGATGTACAGACAAGATGTAAACAGTATCCGGTATTTTTTTGCCCGACTCATTCCATTATCCTCCGCACTTTAGTATAGCAGTTGACAAACTTTTTGTAAAATACTATAATTTTATCAATATCATAATAAAATAGTTATGAGGTATCCTATGACTTTGCGCCATCTCCGTATCTTCAGAGAAGTCTGCGAACAAAAATCGGTTACAAAAGCCGCAAAAAAACTGTTCATCTCGCAACCTTCGGTCAGCGTCGTCATCGCGGATATGGAAAAAAAGTACAACGTTAAACTGTTCATGCGCATTCACAACCGTCTCGTCATTACCGAGGAGGGACAAGAACTATACACGCGCGCCTGCAACGTATTGAACAATTTTGACGATTTTGAAACGCTCGCGTTTGAAAACAGCAATTCAAACTGCGTAAAAATCGGGACCTCTCTTACCATCGGCACTTTCCTCCTGCCCTCTCTTTTGAAACGGATACAAACTCTCTTTCCGCAGGCACAATTAAAGGTCAAAATCTTCCCAAAAGACAAGATCGAAAGCCTGCTCTTACAGGGAGAATTGGACTTCGGCTTGATCGAAAATTCCGTAAAATACCCCGAATTGACGGCAATACAGTTCTATGAAGACAAACTCGTTGCCGTCTGTTCGCCCCAATTTGCCGTCGGCGATACCCTCAACGTTCAGGAGCTGGAAAAATATCCCCTGCTTCTGCGGGAAAAAGGCAGCGCTACGCGCGATTTCTTTGACAGCTACCTGCACTCCTGCGGAATCGAGGTGTTTCCGTTCATCGAAACTTCCAACCCGCAGGCCGCCATCCGCTGCGCAAAAGAAGGATTGGGCATCGCCATCCTGCCACACAGCATGGTTCACGACGCCTTGCAAGACAATTCTCTGCGCGCGATCGCCTTACAGAACGTTACGCTGAAACGACTCTATTTCTTTGCCTTTCACAAACAAAAAATCTTTTCGCCTTTGCAGGAACAAATCTTTTCCGCCTGCAAAGAGTTCTTTGCAATATAGAGCGGCAGCCTCGCGCAGGATTTGCGCGAGGCTGCCGCTCTATGCGATTCGTTCTCTTTTTCGTCCTTTCCAAGGGCCGAACGGCCTTTGTTTCCCTTTCAAAAGGTTGAACGGACATGGCTTTGCATGTCCGTTCAACCTTTTCGCCATATGATCTTTTTATTCCGACGGATTTGCAACCAACGCGGCGCCCTGCCGCGCGCCTCGTTTCTCCTCTCCCGCCTAATTCGGCAAAACCTCCTTCCGCCAATCGATCCTGTCTATTGAACAAACCACCCTTTCAACGCCGGATACAACGCGCGGAAGGCAGCGTAGCGTTTCTCATACATTGCGGCGGTCTCTTCGTCCGGACAGACGGTCTCCTTCACTTTCACGATCGCCTGCGCCGCATCCTTTACCGTTGCATATTCGCCGCAGCCGACCATCGCGAGCATCGCACCGCCGAACGAGGGGCCCTGCTCCGTCTGCGGGATCTCCACGGGCATATCCATCACGTTCGCCACGATCTTGCGCCACAAAGGACTCTTCGCTCCGCCTCCGCAAAGTTTGGTCTTTTTTACTGCGATGCCGTTCGTCTTTGCCGCTTCCAGACAGTCCTTGAGCGCAAACGTCACCCCTTCCAGTACGGCGAGCGTCATCTGCTTTCGCGTCGTGTCCGGCCGCATCCCGATAAACGCGCCCCGCGCATTCACGTCGTTGTGCGGACTTCTCTCTCCCATTAAGTACGGCAGAAAATACACGTCGTTTTTGCCGAGCATCTCCTCCAAACCTTCCTGCTCTTTGGCGTAGTTACTTGTTTCCAGAATTTTATCCGACCACCACGCATTGCAGCTCGCCGCCGACAGGATGCACCCCATCAAATGCCAGCCGCCGTCCGCATGACAAAAACTGTGCAGGGCGTTGACCTTATCGTCTTTGTATTCCGTTGCGGACACAAACAGCGTGCCGCTCGTGCCCAGCGAGATATTGCACCCGCCTTCGCCGACTACGCCCGTGCCGACCGCCGCCGCGGCGTTGTCCCCCGCACCCGCTATGATTTTTACGCTTTCGGATAAACCGAGTTCCTCTGCAATTTCCTTTTTCAGCGTTCCGACAACTTCATAACTTTCATAGAGCTTCGGAAGCATGTCTTCCGAAATCCCGCATACGTCGCACATTTTTTGCGACCAACGGCGGTTTTTTACATCCAGCAAAAGCATCCCGCTCGCATCCGAATAGTCCGTACAGAAGGCACCCGACAATTTATACGCAAGGTAATCCTTCGGCAACATGATCTTGGAAATCCTTGCAAAGTTTTCCGGCTCGTTCTCCTTCATCCAGAGAATTTTGGGCGCCGTAAATCCCGCAAATGCGATGTTGCCCGTATATTCGGACAGCTTATCTTTGCCGATCACTTCGTTTAAGTATTTCGTCTGCTTTTCCGTTCTGCCGTCGTTCCACAAAATGCAGGGACGGATAACGTTGTCGTCCTTATCCAAAACGACAAGCCCGTGCATCTGTCCGCCGAACGATATTCCTTTAACCGCCGATTGATCCTGCCCTTGTAAAAGTTCTTTCAAACCCGTCAAGGCGGCTTTGTACCAAAGTTCGGGACTTTGCTCACTCCAGCCGCTGTGCGGATAGGAAACGGAATACGTCTGCGTATTTTCCGCCAAAATTTTCCCGTCTGCGGCGACGAGCAGAAATTTTGTTCCGCTCGTACCCAGATCGATCCCGATG
>CALVYJ010000062.1 GCA_944372075.1 uncultured Clostridia bacterium
CATCTCCAACGACGTGGGATTCTATAAATATCCTGCCATGCGCACGGGTTCGGACGGAAATTTCGAAGCGCTCGGAAAACAGTTCGTCTTGAGCCAGGGCACCCGCGTGACCGTTTTGGGAGCGCTCGTTCCCGACGCGGGTGTTTTGGATGCCGCGTCCTATTCCTTCCTCTGAGTCAAAAACGAAAACGGCATCTTCTACGGATTCGTGCCGACAAGCTACCTGATCGAAAGCGGCGAAAGTTCGACCGACAGCGCGCCCTTTGTCTACCGAAATTTGCGAAAAGGCGCCAGCGTTACCCTGTTTTTCGGCAACGAGTCCATTCAACTCAACGACCGCGAACGCCTAAAAGCGTTCGGCGAAGCGGACGACAGCGGCTTGATCCTCGTCGCGTTCGACGCACAGGACGGTAACACGTACACGGGAAAAATTGACGCGTCGCTCCTCGAAAAGGAGGATAACTCCATCATCGCCGTGCTGATCATCGTCCCCGCCGTGACGTTGGTCGTGCTCGCTTCCGTCTGTTACCTCGTTTTGCGCAAACAGCCGACGCTGCAATAATCCTGCGCATAATTTCATCCGCTGGCATACGCGCCGCAAATTTATATTCCTGCGCATAATTTCATCCGCTGACATATGCGCCGCGATGCAAATTTATATTTATACGCACAACTTTATATGAAATCCTGCGTACAGGTTTGTTTGAAATCCTGCGCAAAAGAGGAGGGGCAAAAAGATCGCTTTTTGCCCCTCCTCTTTCTTTTCTATGGCTGCCCTGTAATCGAACTTTTACGGGCGGCGCGCATAGCGCGCCGCCCGTCATCCTTCAAAATCCGCCTGCGTAAACGTATGCTCTGCGCCCGTGTACAGAGAAAACTCCCGTTCCAGATCGAAATCGTCCGCGCTGTCAAACGCCGCCAGCTTGGAAATCGAAACTTCGTAAGCCGTCATCGCCTTTACCTCGTATTCGGAGATCTTTTTCTGGTATTCTCGGCTCTGAATGCGGCCGGAAAGGGCGATGCGGTCTCCCACCTGCAGATTTTTTACAAAGCGGGCATTCCTGCCCCATGCTATGCAGGGAATATAGTCGGATTTGTTGTATGCCCGATTGACCGCCACGAGAAGATCGGCGATCTCTCGGTTAAAGGGCGTCGTTCGGTAGACGGGCGGTTTGCAGATATACCCGCTCAAAACGATGCTGTTCGGGTTTTTTGCGGGCGGCGCTTCCACCGATTCCCGCACAAAAACCGTCAGCATGAGCCGCGATTTTCCGTTTTCGATCTTATTATACGAGCGAAATTGTCCCATTGCGCAGAGCGTGGATCCGATTTTCAGATCGCGCTCGCTGATCAGCCGCTCGGAAACGGTTACCGGCAAAATATCCGCCTGTCCCGAAAGCCGCATCACCTTTACGAACAATTCGTAAAACCCTTCGCCGTACACCTCGTGCGAAAACGTCGCGTCGCTGACGATTTCTCCCATGATAAAGACCTTGTTGTTCTTCTCTGTGCCGTTCATAACGTACCTCCAAAATATCTTGTCGCGTTTGGTGTTTTTCAGGACGCGCTGTGCTGCCTGCCATTCGCGTCTATGGTATACCGATCGCGGTAGATCAGTTCCCCTGCCGGAACAAACGAATATCCGCTGTTTTGCAGCGTTGCCAAGATCCCCGGCAACGCCTCCGCCGTGTGCAGACCGTTGTTGTGACAGAGTATGATGCTCCCGCTCTTCACCTTGCCCGCAATGCGAACCAAAATTTCCGATGCGCTCAAATCTTTCCAATCCAAACTGTCCACGTCCCATTGGATGGTGTACAGCCCCATCTCTTGCGCCGTTTCGATCAACAGATCGTCGTAATCCCCGTACGGAGCGCGAAATACCTCCACCTTCTTTCCCGTTATCTCCGTGATCGCCTCCGAAGATGTACGCAATTCCCCGATTATCTGCTCTTTGGATTGCTTCGACATGTACGAATGCGTGGAACTGTGTGTTCCGATCTCATGCCCGGCTTCGTCGATCTTGCGCACGTATTCCGGATATTTCTCCGCCCAAAATTCCACCATAAAAAACGTAGCCCGCACATTCGCCTTTGCCAGCGCTTCCAACAGCGCGTCGGTATAGTCGACCCCCCACGCGCAGTCAAACGTGATGGCTATCGCTTTATCCTCCCGCTCTACGCTGTAAATGGGCAGCTTCCGAACCGTACCGCCCGTGAACAACGCATATGCGCCCGTCGCTTGTACGAGAAAAACCAACGCCAACATCACCGCCGTGAACGCGATCGCCAGCGCCGCGCGCCGCCCGGAAACAATTTCGATTTTCATGCTTTCACCTGTACCAGTATACAGGCGGCAGATCAAAAAAATTTGGAGGAGTTTGCCGAAAAAACACTTATTTTCAGACTTTCCTCCCGCCGCATTTTATAACATCTCGCCGCCTCGTTTGGGATTTGTTCTATCTATATTCGCCGCCCTTTCCGTTTATGTTTTTTTGCTTTACAATTCTCCTTTCGCTCCAAAAAACGCGCTGTCCCCCCCCCGCCCCTTTTTCCCGCAACGCCTCGCCTTTCTCTCTTTCGATCGCTCCCGCCTCGCGCCTTGCCGATCTGAAAAACTTTCTCGCACCCGCAAAGGGGCGGGGACAAACGCGTTTGTCCCCGCCCCTTTGCGGATGGATTTTCTCTATTCATCGATCTGCGCCTTTCGCGACGGATTTTCTCCATTTATCGATCTGCGCCTTTTGCGTTCGCCCGCCTTTGCATACCGTTTTGCCGACCGATCCTGCAAAGCGGCTGACGCCCGCCGAGCGCTTTTTTAGGCCCATCGAAAAAATCATAGTAAAATTTTCAAAAATTTATCGTGCGATTTCGGTAAATTCTTCATGCGATTTCGCCTCCGAGCAAGGCACGGTCGCCAAAGGAGACAGTTACGGACTGTTTCGGCGCTTATCCTGCTCGCGCTTGGCAGAAAAAACAGCAGGGCGCCGCCGACACATGCCATGTGTCGGCGGCGCCCTGCTTGCAAACCGTCTGAAATATGATCGTCCTTCTCCAAACCGCCGCGACCGAACGCAGTTTCGCGCATGCGTCTGAATTTCGATCGACCTTATCCCGACATCTCGATTCCGAAGATCGTTTGCCCGTCGCGTTTTGCGCGGAGCGCGCAAAGCGCGGGAATTTCCATGCGTTAAATCCGCTTTCGCATTCTGTCCGACGGCTCCTGCACTGCTCGACTTTGCGCGCGGCAAAGCGCAGCTTGCCGTAAAAATACGCATACGTATCCGAATTTTTGCAGTGCGGCGCATCTGCGCGGTTACGACGCGGCGCCGTTCTCCTCTGCCGTCAGCGACTGATACAGCGCGACGAGGCTGCCCGTCGTCTGCCCATAGCTTCCCGTGCCTGCCTGTACGCCGTTCGCCTTGAGAAACAGGTCGTTAAAGAAGGAGGAAATGCGGTCGATCAAGCCTTCGTACCGCTTATAATGTTCGCCGGCATTGCGATATTCCTGCCGTACCTGCTCATCCAAATCCGCATACAGGCGTTCGTATTCCTCCTGCGGCAACGCGTTCAAAAGCGTTGCCGTCGCGCTCATGAGTCCGCTGTAGCGCAGATAGGGATGCTCCGAACGAATGCAGACCGCATACGCCGTTACGTTTGCCTCGTTTTCCCGCGAAACGCCCTTTGCATGCGCCATCTCATGCGCCATTGTGACGGGAAGCGTATACGGCGGTATATTCGTATTGACGCTCGCCTCCGCAAAAAAGGGAAAGTAGATACCCGTAATGCCGAGATAACTCATCGGCACCGACAGCGCGACCGGCTTTGCACGTACGCCGTAAAAATTGAAATAATCGCCGTATTTGCCCAGCTCTTCGTTCAGGATGCGCGACGTCTGCGAAAACGACAGTTCTGCCCGTATGTTCCCCGCGCCGTCCCGCTCCATGCGAGGGGCGAGCGCGTTGAGCTGTTCGACGTAATATTCTGCCGCCGCGACAACCTGTTCCTGCGTAACTTTTGCATCGGAAAGTCCCAAGGCGGCATAGACCGACTGCCGTTCATAGAGCGGCGCGTACAAGACGCCGAACGCCGTCAAGACGCAGAGCGCCGCCATCGTCAACCGATACAGACAGGTACGCAGTCCTTTCCGATTTCGGCGGCAGATCCACACGATGATCGCCAAAAGCAAACCAAATCCGCCGATCGACAGCGCGATCGCAGCGATCTCGTAGAGGGAAAAGGGCAGCCACATGGTGATAAAATTCAATATGCAGCCGCATGCACGCGTCAACCCGCGCGCAAATACGTACTCCGCCACGGCGGGAATGCTTCCCAAGCCGTAAATCACACCCGTTATCAGCGCCGCAATGCTTACCTTTTGCAGGCGCGTCATCCGCTTTGCATATAGACAGTTCATACTTCGATCATACCCTGCACCCGCCTCGTACGGTTTTTCCCTTATCTTTCCCGGCGTTTTCTTTCGCGCGGCTCTCTTAACGGCATTCGCGCCCCGCAAATCCCGTTCTCCTCTTTCATCGATTCTTATATCCTATCGCATTCCCATGATCATCCCATGTTCATAGGGAAAAAACCGAATAAAATTTCTGACGCTTTCCCGTCGGCACGGCATACGGACTCTCCGTAAAAGAATGAAACGCTTTCGCCTGCGCGCGCATACATGTGTATGCGCGCGCAGGCGACGCCTTTTTTTCAATTTTGCATGCCGTATGCAACGAGACACATATGCGCCTTCTCGCACGCGCGCCCCTTTGCCTTCCCGCGTTGAAGAGCGCGCAAAAAATTGCCGATCATCCGCCGAACGTGCGCCACAGAAAATACAGTCCGATCAAAACCCCGATCCCCACGACGACGGTCACGGCGACCTTGACAGGCGATACGGGCGCTTTTCCCGTCACCTTTCCGCTCAAGCCGTTGACGAAAAAATTGTACAGCTTTTGCCGCCACTTGCAATGCCCCACATAGACGGGAAGCAGTATGTATTTGTAGGTGATATTCAAATATTGCGTGGATACGTTGAGATAGGAAACCGTGTCGCAGTTATATTTGGAAAGGATCTCCGAACGTATGCGCGAATCGATCGTTGTCTTTGCCTCTTCCCAACACGCGAGTCCGTCCTTCGTGTTTTGCGTTGCCGTATATCCGCTCAAATATTCCTTGGTGTATTCGCGGCTGTCGTTCGTCTGAAAGGGCTGCAACTTGTTCAAGGATTGCTGGCTGATCGTTCCGCTTGCCTGTATCAGGACGTCGTCGAAAAACCGCTCATAACTCCCGCTCACATTGTAATAGCGGATCCGCCGCTCTTGAACCGTACGCCCGTTCACGCGCTTTGTAACGTAATAATATTTCCCCAGAACCCCGCTGTAGTAGGACGTCGTCGCCGAGTCGAACGAAAAGGCGGGCATGTACACCCCCTTCATTTTTTCCGGCTTGGCGCTTTTTCGGAATTTCTGCGGCGCAAACAGACGCTTGCGCACCCACGTTTTCACCTGCGCACCCGCCTGCTTCTGCCCTACGCGAAAAGGTACGATCGCGTTCGGACGCATCTTGGGCAACTCCTCCGTTTCCACAATGTTCGTCGCTCCGCAAAACGGACACTGCTTGGCAATCTCCAGCTTATCCAGAATTTCTTGCGCCCCGCAGTTTTCACAGCGAAATACGTGCGAATCCTCCCAGCCTCCGCCCTCCTGCATGAGCCGCTCAAACGCTTGCTCTTCGCTCGTCTTTGCGGAAATCGCTACGCGGCTCCCGCAATGTTCGCACAAAAGCTCGCCGCTTTCCGCATCGTAGATCATGTCCGCTCCGCATGCCCTGCATTTCGCCACCGCCGTATGCTTTTCTTCCGCGGCTTCCCACGCGCCCTCTTGCATCGGCTCCTCTTGCACCGCATTCTTCTGTGCCATTATCCTTTCTTCCTCCTTATTCTTCTTGCACTGTTTCACCACGCTTGCGGCATCCCTCTCCGCACGCCGTTCCTGCCCTCGCTGCCGCATACGCCCTGCCTCTCTCCTTCGCCGCGCGTGTCAACGCCCGCCGCTCCGCGCTCCCTTCATCGCTTTCGCTCTGGCGCCTCCTTCTTGACCGCCGCTTTTGAAAGCGACGGACGCCCGTCCGCCAATCCCATCGCCGTTCGATGACCCGTCCGCCAATCCCATCGCCGTTCGATGACTCGTCCGCCAATCCCATCGCCGTTCGATGACCCGTCCGCATTCCCGAAACAAGATTTTTTCCGACTGCCCTTGACTTTTCCCGCCGCAGAGCGTATACTACATGTAATAAAAACCTATGACAAATTTGACAAAAAACGAGGAGGCGGCGATGGAAATAGTAGCGCAACGCGTATTCAATACGCTCTACATGTATTTAGACATTGCATTTTTGATTCTGTTTTGCGGGGCACTGCTTATAAAAAAGCACTATTTGACCTTTCTGTTTGCCATAGCGGGCGGAATCCTGTACATGATCGTCGATTACGGAATTTTTCATCTGCTCCTGCACACGCGCAGCATTGAGGGAGGCAACCTGTTTGCGGTGCTGTTATGGATGTCGATGAGTTACGGGATCACAAATTTTGCCTTTTTATGGCTGTGGTTCAAGCGCGACGAGCATCTGATCGAATGGACGCTGCTGATCTGGGCATGGTGGCTGTGCGCGCCCATGCTGGCGCAGACCTTCGGGCAAGGCTTCCCCGTGATCACCATTCAACGCACGACGGGTGCGTATCACGGCTATATGGCGATCATTCTGTTTCTGTCCTACGGAGCGGCGATCGTGTACAATCTCTTTCAAAAAAACGTTGCCGAGCGTTTTCCGCTGCGGCGATTGCTCGCCGGCGGGATCTTGGCGCAACTCGCATGGGAAATCGCCCTTTTGCTCGGCGGGATCCGCAGTGCGGGCATCGAATCGGTCTTTGACAAGATCATGACGCTCGCCGTCAACTCCCTTTTGGAAACCAATCTGGGCGCCGTTCCGCTCTTTTGCATCTACGTCTTTATCACGCAGCGGCGAAACGAACGTCTGCAACCCAGGCAAACGATATCCTTTCGCGCGCGCATGCGTGAGTTAGCGGCGCGCAGCCCCGCCGCGGAAGGCGTCTCCGACGAAAAAGGAAGTCCGTCGGATGCAAGCGGCTCCGCCGCGGACAATGCGCCGTGCGCGTCTCTCGACGAGAGGCGCGTTGAACAGAAGGGTCAATGACGCTTTTCGAGAAGATCGGCGTAGCGATAGATGTTGTCAAATTCAATGGAACAGCTCCCCTGCTCGATCGCATGCACGATTTCCACCGTACGCGCGTTAAAGGGCGTGGCAACGCCGTACGTCTGACCGTATTCACAGACTACGCCGTTGATAAAATCGATCTCGCACATCTTTCCGGCGCGCAGATCCTGCAACATGCTGGAAATGAGGCGCGCGTGTTTTTTCATCGCTACGGGGATCAGCGCAAAGGAAAGCGCCTTTTTGAGTTTGCCCTTGTAATCGAAGAGCGCATCGATCTTATGCCCCTGTACCGGCTCTATGCGAATGCCGGCGGCTTTGGCAACGTCTATGCACTCTTTCATGATCCTCTGCGCGACTGTGCGCGCGTCTTTTTGAACGGAAATCTCTCCGAACGTGCAGCCGGTAACCGTCGATAAGCCCGAAAATGCGCTGTTGATCAATAGCTTTGACCAGCGCGCACCGATGAAATTCTCCTCGATCGTGACGCTCCCCATACATTCCAACAGGCGCTTGACGTCCTCGAGATGATTCCCCTTTCCGTACGCGCCCAGCGAGAAGGTCAGCGCCGCAGGATCGGAGGTCAGCTCGGAAACGCCCTTCCCGTGAAAAGTGGCGCCCCACGCGATCGCGCAACCCAACGTGCGGTCCGATCCGATGATCTGCGCGATCTTTGGCTCGGGCAGTCCGTTCTGACACGTGCAAAGCGCTCCGTCCTCTTTGAGACGATCCTTCAAAAACGCGACGATCTCCGCATTATAGCGCTGCTTTGTCATCAGCAAGATGATATCGTATTTCTCGGTCATTTCCTCCGGCAGCAGCGCGTTCACTGACTGCGTAAACTGTACCGTTCCGACGATCTTTGCCCCGCTCTCTTTTAACGCGGCAACGTGTTCGCGGTTGCGGTTGACCAGGTCGATCGCAACGCCCGCCTTCGAAATGTATGCGCCGAGCACCGTTCCCATTGCCCCCGCGCCGTAAATTGCACATTTCATCCTCTTTACTCCTCTCTTTTTCTTAAAATTATACCACGTATGCCGGATTTTGTAAACCTATCGAGACAATTTCTCGCTTGAACCCCCTTTTCGCATCGCATGCCGTTATGCCGTTCAAGAGGTCTCTCGCTTTCCCTTTCGGTTCAAAGCAATACCGCCAATGCGATCGCCGCCGCAACTTGCCAAGCCGCGCCGATCACGTTGACCACCCAGAAACAGATATGCTTTGTCTTATGCCGAAAGGCGCACATGGCGAGCAGCCCGCCGATGCCGCCGCCGAAAAAGGAAAACCCCAAAAGCACCCTCTCGGGAATACGCCACGCGCCGCGCTTTGCGCGGCGCTTATCGACGCCGTATAACACAAACGCGATCAGCGAAACGATCGCCAGCGCACACAGATACCAATATACCGGTTTCATACCCTTCCTCCCAGCCGAATGCAGCGTCGATCGCCGCTTCCCGTATTCAAAATCTCGTCGTCCTCCGCTTTTACCGAAGTTTTTGCTTCCGTTTTGCTTCCGTTTTACCGAAGTTTTACCTCCGCTTTTGCCGAAGTTTTTGCGATGCCCCTTCGGTTGAAAATTATGTTCGATCGCAGTCGGAAATTTGCGCTTGCTCGCAAAGGACGGCGCGCACGGGCGCGCCGTCCGATTTGCCCAATTTCATCGGCAACGCGATCAAGTGGTACTCTCCTTCCTTGACGGAGGAGAGATCCAATCCTTCCAGGATTGCGACTTCGGCATCCAAGAGAATGCGGTGTACGCGGGCATCGCCGATGCTCTGCGCCTCGCAACCGAGCAACAGTACGCGCCGCGCAAGCATCTGCGCCTGTTCGGGTGTGAGGGAAAACGCGCCCTTGATCAAAAGGCGCGGCGCGTCCTGTTCGCAC
>CALVYJ010000063.1 GCA_944372075.1 uncultured Clostridia bacterium
ACGTTGCCGGCCGGATACTGGGTGGATATCGATCTGGGATCGGTGCAGACGGTAGAAACGTTCGATCTGCTTACGCCGTCGCAGCAGGCGTTTGTTCTTCCGGGCGGATTGTGTTTTGAGATCCAGGCAAAATCCGACGCGAGCGAAGCGTATGAAACGGTGTACAAATCGGTCGGCGAGGAGGCGGAAAACAATTTCAATTTGCGCGACATTCCGCTGCAAGTGAGCGCGAGGTATTTCCGCTTGATTTTGCACGGAAACTTCAATTATGCGCCCGTGGGCGATTATCGCTATATACATACCGCGAATATACGCGAATTTACGCTGTACGATGCGGACGGCAACAATTTGTCGCTGAATAAGGCGGTTGCGGGAGCCGCTTCCGATTACAACGTCGTTACGGACGGAATCGAAGGGGCGAATTACGGCAACGTTTACGCCGGAGAAACGTTCAGCGCGCAGAGCGGATATACGTATTATTTCGAGAAAGGCTCTGTCGTGAAAGGTGCGTTCATTTCGGAAAATACGCAAGACATCACGATATGCGGCAGGGGAATATTGGACAGCAGCGATCTGGAATCCAATCACGATTTATCCGAAGGGCGGAACGGTTCCATTCATTTTGAGTATTGCAAAGACATCGTGGTAGAGGGGATCACCATTTTGCACGCGCCGATGTGGATGGTGGTGATCAATTACAGCGAAAACGTGCTGGTAGACGGCATCAATTTGTTCGGATATTGCACGAACGCGGATGGAATCCATTTCAGCTCCAGTAAAAATGCGACGGCGACCGGATGCTTTATTCGCAGTACGGATGATCTGTTTGTAGCCTATCATTACGGAGATGCGGACGGGTTGACTTTCAAAAACAGCGTTCTTTGGAGCGACGGCGCGCGCGTCTTGTTGCTGGGACTTGCCAGTGCGGGTGACATTCGGAATGTCACGATGGAAAATTGCGACGTTATCACCTATCAGAACGTGTGGGATCTGGAGGCGTCGGGAGGATTTGCGCAGATCGTGGCGACGGGCGGAAAAACGATTTCCAACGTGACCATCAAAGACGTGCGGATCGATGAAGTTCGCTTTCCCGTGATTGCGCAGTTTTTGCAGATTCGTTCGGGGATTCAGTCGGATAGTCAGAATTATGGAGCGGGATTTGTCGACGGCGTAACGCTGGAAAATGTCTCGTATGCAGGTGAATGTAAAGTAAAGTCGATGATTTCCGTGATGATACCGGGCGGGACGATCGAAAATATCGTCATGAAGAACGTGCAGGTACACGGGCAGACGTTGACGCAGGATAATATTTCCGAATATTTCAACGTAGATCCCGGCATTGCGGTGCAATTTAATTAAAGCAGGAGGTATTCGATGAAAAAATTTTTGGCGATTGTGTTGGGTATAATGATGATTTTTTGTTGCGGACTCGTTGCCTGCGACAATGGCGAAATCGGCGGGGAGCCGGTCGACGATTTGGATCCGGAAACGCATGTGAAAATTTCATTTATGCACATGTGGAGCGAACACGCGGTGGTATTTGAAGATCTGATCGATGATTTTGAAAAGGAGCATACGAATATCGAGGTTGAGATTTCCATCACTCCCTACAATCAGATCGAACAGGTATTGCAGGCAGCGTACATCAGCGATACGCTTCCCAACGTCTACACGTTCTATACGCACTATATGAATCCGCTGGTATCCTCCTCCGACGGCGTTATGGCGGGTACGTTGAACAGTTTGCACGATGAGATCGTGGATTGGTTTATTCAGCCGGATTCCTGGGAAATGGGAAATCTGAAAGGAAATTATTATTCCGTGCCTTTCCGTGTGACGGGTGAGTTGGTATTTTATAATCAGACGATTTTTGAGGAGAAAGGCTGGGAGGCTCCCACCACCTTTGAGGAGTTTGAAGCGCTGATGGATGCGATCATGGCAGACGGGCAATATACGGCGCTTGCGGCGGGAGGAAAGGAGGATCAGATTACATATTTGATCAACGCTATGTCGTTATTTGCTGCCGTGCTTGATGGATCGGTAGAAGAACCCGGATATCAGGTTGGACGATTAGAGCCGGATGAAGACACGTCGATATCGGAAAGAATTTATGAAAAGGTGAAAGGCTGGGTAGAGCAAGACTATTTCGGAAAGGGCGCGATTGCGGTTTCCAAGCAGGGAGCGATCAAAGAGTTTACGTCTAGGGAAGCGGCGATGGTGTTTGCGAACGTGAACAATCTCGGCGATATTTCCTCCATTATGCCGAACGATGAGATCGGCGCGTTTGCGATTCCCGCGCCTGCGGCGATTGCCGATCAGGTGAAATATGTATATGGCGGCTATGACGGGCTTTCCTATAACCCGGGTGCGAGCGAGGATGAAAGGGCGGCGTCCCTCATGCTCATCAAGTATTTGGTCAGCGACGAAGTGCAGCAGATCCTTGCCGACAGAACGCAATCGATCATCGTCAATAAGAATGTTACGTATCATGATCCCACGTACGAAGCCTTTGCGGAAGAGTATAAGTATGTCGGGGCATATTCGACCGGTATCGATTATATGACCGGCACGCATTCTGCGGGTAACAATTCCATAATGACTTCGTATCTGTCGGGTACGTCCGGTCAGACGGCGAAACAGATCATCGATCTGATCAGTGACAATGTCTATGCCGATATGCAGGATCCGCTGATCAACAATCCGCCGGTAGACTGGTATCCCCGTCAGAACCCTAAAAAAGATTTTGATCAGAGTTGGCTTAACTGACGCGGTGATAAAAAATGATTAACGTAAAATCCTTTCAGAAAAGAGCGAATATAATCGGCTGGCTGCTGATGATCCCTACCATTTTAGGAATTCTTCTGTTCATCATTTATCCTGTGGTATTTTCGTTTATAATGAGCTTTACCAACTGGAAATTTGTGTTTGTAAATGTAGATTTCATCGGCGGGGAAAATTACAAGTGGCTGTTCAGCGATGCGGGTTCACAGTTTTGGACTTCCGTATGGACGAGCATCAAGTTTACCTTTATCTCCACGGCAATTCAGACGTTTTTGGGCTTTTTATTGGCATACGTACTTTACAATATGCATCCCAAGGCGCAGGCGGTATATAAAGTTCTCATCTATATTCCCGTATTGCTGCCTGCCGCTGTGGTCAGCGTGATGTGGGTATTTATCTTTGAGCCGAATGTAGGGCTTGTCGACGTACTGCTTTCCTATATCGGAATCGACAATCCGCCGCTGTGGCTTGTCGATGACGATATTGCACTCGGAACGGTTATTTTTGTCAATACGTGGCAGTATCTTGGGTTCACTACGATCGTCTATTTTATCGCCATGAACGCCATTTCCAGGGATGTTCTGGAAGGAGCCACCATCGACGGCGCGGGCAGGGGAATGCTCTTGTGGAGGTTCGTATTGCCTCTCACATGGAGTTCCACGTCCATCAATCTGTTGCTGTCTATAATGGGAGGTCTCAAATCCTTCGACTTGTTTTATCTGTTCACGAACGGTACGGGCGATCACGGCTTGTATGTAGTCGGGTTGTTTATCTGGCGCACGGCGTATAAATTCAAAACTTTCTGCCGTGCGGTTACGATGTCGATCGTTCTTTCCTTGATCATTGCGGCGATCAGCCTGACGATCAACTATGTACTCGGAAAAACGGAGGATAAGATCGATGCCTGATACAAATTTAGCGACCATATCTGCAGAGAGGCCGAAAAAGATAAAAAGAATGACCTCCAAAACGCAGCGGATGATCGGAACGATCATTCTCTGGATAATCATGTTGCTGCTGACGATCATGGTGATTTATCCGCTGTTGTTTGTGCTTTCGACGTCGTTTAAGGAATATGCGGAATTTTTGGATAAGCCCTTTTCGCTGTCCTTAAAACATCCCGAAAATTACGTAAAGGCAT
This sequence comes from uncultured Clostridia bacterium, assembly GCA_944372075.1. Classification (GTDB taxonomy): domain Bacteria; phylum Bacillota; class Clostridia; order Christensenellales; family Borkfalkiaceae; genus Borkfalkia. The sequence goes on from CALVYJ010000063.1 coordinate 3,923, forward strand.
GGGTAGACGGGCATTTTTCGGTATATTTTTTCAATTCGGTGTTGGTAACGGGCACGACGGTTATAGCAAAAGTATTCATGAGCGCGCTCGTGGCGTACTGCATTGCGGTGCTGAAGATCCGCGGATATAAGGCGGTCATTGTCGTTATCATGTCGACGATGTTCTTTACCGGTGAAATTACGGGGATCCCTACTTTCCTGTTGGTTCGCGAATTGCACCTGCTCGATTCGATATGGGCGTTGATCTTGCCCGGGTTGTTATCGCCCGCGGGGTTGGGTGCTCTGCTCGGGATGGGATATGCGAAGAAGATACCCAGAGAACTGCATGAAGCGGCGCTTCTGGACGGAGCGGGCGTGTTGGGGATTTTCTGGTATCTCGATTTGCGGCTGATGATCCCGATGCTCACATTTATTGCGATTCAGACGTTTACTTCTTCCTGGAGCGATTTCTTCTGGCCGTTGATCACAATAACGACCAATGAAAGTGCCAAGACGCTTCCGCTCGGGTTGATCAATTTCCAATCGCAGAACAATTCAAATTACGGAGTCTTGTGTGCAGGATTGTGCATTATGACGGTACCTATCATACTGCTGTATTGTTTTTTATCGAAATATTTTATCGAAGGCGTTGCGGCAGGCGCAGTAAAAGGTTAAAAATTTGGTGGAGATTATGATTGACAATCAAAAAGAAATCAAAAACAAAGTATTAGGTTGCTGGTACGGCAAAAACATCGGCGGTACGTTGGGCGCGCCCTTTGAATGGCGCAGGCAGATCAACAATGTTTCGTTTTACACGCAGGATCTCGGTGGGAAGGCGCTGCCCAACGACGATCTGGACATTCAATTATTGTGGTTGATCGCGTTGGAAGAGCGCAAACTCAATGTAAATACGCGCGATCTTGCGTACTATTTCAGTATTTTTGTAACGCCGCACTGGGGAGAATACGGCACGGCAAAGACCAATATGAAGCTGGGCATCGAGTCGCCTCGCTGCGGTCTTGAAAATAATGAGTACCGTCAAAGTTGCGGAAGCTACATTCGCAGCGAGATCTGGGCGTGTATTGCGGCGGGAACTCCCGAGCTGGCCGTTCGGTATATGATGGCAGATTCGCAGATCGACCATGGCGGTAAGAGCGAGGGTACGTATGCGGCGGCAATGGTTGCGGCAATGGAATCGGCGGCGTTTGTGGAAAGCGACGTCAATAAGCTGATCGAAATCGGGTTGAGTTATATTCCTGCCGACTGCGACATAACGAAGGTGACGCGCTTGGTGCAGGAATGCTATGCGAAGGGAATGCCCTATCTGGAAGCGCGCGACGAGGTGCTTCGTCAGTATCGCGGGGCGCCGTTCAGCTACGACGACGGCAGAAAAATTGTGGTATTATGCGATGAGCGCGACCGTGAAATGGGGTTTGCCGACGGCAAAAAAGGGTATGACGTCGTCGACAATTTCGGAATTATCATGATCGGATTGCTGTACGGGCAGGGAGATTTCGGAAAGACGCTCTGTTATGCCGTGAATTGCGGGGAAGATACCGATTGCACGGCAGCGACGCTGGGATCGATGCTGGGGATTATATACGGCTACAAAAAGATCCCGACCGAATGGATCCGTCCCATCGGTTCGCAGATTTCGACTCTGTGCTTGAATCATGGAGAGATTGAAGGAATGGTTCCCAAGACGGTGGACGAATTGACCGACCGCACAATGCGTCTGATGGCAATGAGCGATGCGATCAACGGTTTGAATTTGTCTAAAGACGCCGGAAAAGCGGATTTGATTTGTCCGGATTTTGTCAAACAAAAGATCTATGAGAATGCGGACAGAGTCGTCTATGACTTCAAATTTTTCGATATAGCGGTAGAGTATCCCGAAGGGCAATTCCTCAAAGGCAACGAGGGCAAGGTATGCATACGCATTGAAAACAAATTCCGCGTTACGGAAAATCTTTCCTACCGCTGGTTTGTCGAGGACGGCTTTACCGTCAATTCGAAGGAAGGCGTACTGTATATTGCCAGAAATACATACGGCGAATCGGTTTGCGAACTGCAATTTACGCTTACGGCAGAAGAGGGCGTCAAATTGAAAAATCATTTTGTATTTGAGCTGAACGTCGAGGGACGCGCCTCCGCAATGACGGTACCCGTATTATTTTTGAAAGGAAAAGACTAAAGTGAAAGACGAACGCTATCGGTTGACGGAAAATAGTTATAGTATGGCAAAAGAGCGGCTGCAAGCCACTCTTTTTGCCACGGGAAACGGCTATATGGGAGTGCGCGGAAGTTTTGAAGAGTACTCCACGCTCGCTGTGCAGGGTCTGTACGTGCGCGGGATTTTGGATGAAATGATCGAGATCTGCACGCCTGTTCCGAGCGATTACTACATGAAGAAGTACTACTACAACGAAGACCGGCTCAAAGATTTCGAAAAGACGGAATGCGGCATCAACCTTGCAGACATTCTCACCGTCCGCGTGAAGATCGGGGAGGAATGGTTCCAGATGTATGAGGGGAGTCTGCTTTCCTATGAACGCACGTTGGATTTCAAAACGGGCGTCCTTACGCGGCGGGTACGTTGGAAAGACAATGCGGGGGATGTTACCGATCTTATTTTTGAGCGGTTTGCCTCTTATGCGGACGAGCATTTGTGCTGTCAGCGTGTGACGGTTTGTCCGATCGGGCACGACAAGCCGATTAGCATTTACAGCGGTTTGGATCTGCGCGCAAAGACCAACGGGCAGAAAATCACGCAGCCGGTCTGTGAATCTGTTTCCGGGCAGTGCGCGCGAGCGACGGTGCGCAGCGGGCCGAAGTACGGTTTTCTCTGTTCGTTTTCGGCTTTTTCGAAGGTGCAGGGCGCGTACGAAACGTGTGAAAACGATGCGGATGAGATCGTTGCGGTCAAATATTGCGGCAGGGGCAAGGCAGTGCTGGAAAAGATTGTCTTGGTAGGTACCTCGCGGGACACGCAAGGCTCTTTTGAGGAGTGGTACGCGCAGAAAGAGGGGGAAATTTCCCTTTCGTATTCGGAAAATTATGCGCGGCACATCGCAGTGTTTGCCCCCGCATTCGAGCGCGGAAACGTGGCGATTGAAGGCGACGACGCCGTGGCGCGCAGCGTATCGTTTTCCTGTTGGCAGACGTTGATATCTGCATGCAAGGCGGACAGTGTCCACGGAGTGGGCGCCAAGGGATTGACGGGCGAGCAGTATCATCAATACGTCTGGTGGGACAGTGAAATTTATCAGATGCCGTATTTTACATACACGGCACCTCAAACGGCGAAAAATTTACTGTTGTATCGGTATCGGACGCTCGCGCAGGCGCGCGAAAATGCAAGACTGGCGGGGTACAGAGGGGCGCGGTATGCTTTTTGTTCGGCGATCACGGGCGAGGAATGCGTATGGTCGTTTTGCAATCACCCCTTTATGCAAGATCATATTTCGGCGGACGTGGCTTTTTCCGTGCTCAGTTACGACTATGCCACGGGCGATCGCGCCTTTATGGAAGCGTACGGGTATGAGATCTTTTTCGCCTGTCTGGAGTACTGGATAAGCCGCGTGACGAGGACGGAGCGCGGTTTGGAGATATGGAGAGTGACGGGTACGGACGAGCATCATCCCTTTGTGAACAACGACGCGTACACAAATTATATGGTGCAATACGTTGCGGCGCAGGGGGTGCATTTGCTGGAAACGCGCGGGCAGGAATTTGATTTCGGCGTTCTCGGCGTGGATGAGGCGTTCCGAAGCGGACTGTTGTCTTTGCGCGACGAGTTGTATTTGCCGTCGGACGAAAACGGGATGGTCGCGCAGTTTGACGGATATTTCGATCTTTCGCGCGAGTCGGAACAGATCGAGTATGCGCACGGTTCGCAAATGAAGCACAAAGGCTATGACAAGAGTCAGTTCATCAAACAGCCGGACGTAGTGATGCTGTATACCTACACCAATGTGGGGATGGACGGGAAGTACTATGCTCGCAATTTTGACTATTATGAAAAGATGTGCGAATGCAGTTCTTCTCTGTCGTATGCGCCGCACGCGATCGCCTGCGCAGACAATGACCGACTGCTTTCCTTCTATGAATATTTGAAACAGACGTCGCAGATCGATCTGAAAAATCTGCACGGAGGGTCGGAAGACGGCGTACACAGCGGCTGTGCGGCAGGCGCTTGGTATTCGATATTCCGCGGACTGTTCGGCTGCGTATGCAAGGAGGACGAAATCGTCCTTGCGCCCAAATATCTGCCGTGGTGGAAAAAAGTATCGATCAACTTTTTTTTCCGCGGGAACTTGATAAACTTGACAATATGTGATAAAATATTGACAATATCCAAGAAAGGGCAAGACTCTGTCCGGATATCGGTAAATGGAAAGCCGTATTGGCTGAAACGGCACAAATTGCAAGTGGGGATAGAATGAGCGGATTAAAAGTAACGAGGGAAATGGTGGCGCAGCGAGCCGGCGTGTGCAAACAGACCGTATCGTGTTATATGAATAAGACGCGCGGTGTATCTGCGGAAAGCTCTGCGCGTATCGAAAAAGCGATACGCGAGTTGAATTATGTTCCGAACATGGTAGCGAGGGGATTGTCGCAAAAAAAGACGATGTCGCTCGCCGTTATTTGCGACAATTTGAGCAATCCGAACTACAGTGAAATGATCAGCGGGATCGAACAGGAAGCGAACGCGCAGGATTATTCCGTCCTGATTTTTGACGTTGCCTCTGGCGGCAGAGCTGTGGCAAATCAGATCATAGCGCGGCGCGTGGACGGCGTGATCCTCTTGACGTTCCGACATAAAATCGGGGATGAAAATCTGCAAAATCTGGATGATCACGGAATTAAGATCGTAATGACGCACAGTGCCGGCGAGATTTCGGAAAAATATATGCAGCTGGAGCCCGATTATTACAGCGGAATCATTGAAGCGATGCTGAAGTTGAAAGAATACGGACATCGGGACATCGTCATGCTGTCTACCTTGCGGATAGACGATAAATACGATAACCGTCTGCGTGTTTTTGCTGAATGTTACGAAAAAATATTTTCGAGGCCTGCGCGTTATCTGATCGACGACGGCAACAACGAAGCCACGCTGGAGGCGGGGAAAAGGCTTGCGGAGCGCTTTTTGGACGAAAATGTGCAAGCGACC
>CALVYJ010000064.1 GCA_944372075.1 uncultured Clostridia bacterium
AGTTTATTTTTTGAAATAATTTTCGTGTTCAAGTAGCATTTACCTCTTAAAAGTAGAATTTACAAAGTAATTTGACTTAAAAGCCTTGACTATAGACGTGGAACAGGCTATAATGATAGTATCGTATCGATACGACAAATGGAGGACGATGCAATGGGAAACAAACAGGAATTGTACGGCAAGTACGGCATGCTTGCAAAGGTTTATTTGGAAGAGCACGAACCTGCGAAGTATTGGTCGCTCGGCAAGGACATGCCCGAATATCTGCACAGGATAGACCGACAGGCAAGCGAGATGTACGATACGATGTATGCGAAACTGTCCAAAAAGGACGAGTACAGAAAGACGGGAGAGTATCTCTCCGATGTGCGCAAGGAAAACGAGATGCGGCAGAGGATAGAGGAAGAGATATTGTCCGAGCTTGTTTATGTGTAAATGGAGGTATAAAAATGAGCAAGGTTTTACGCGGAATCGGTATTGTATGTAAGGTGCTGTTTGTAGGGGTGCTTTTGGTAGGGCATTTCGTTGCGGATTTGATCGGGCTGCTCGTGTGTGCGATCACCTCGGAGGGCTGAACATGCCGATAGAGAAAAAGGAAGATACCTCGATTCGGTTACGGAAACGTAAGTACGAAGAGCTACACAAGGACGAGAGAAAGAAGGCGACCAAACACTTCGACACCTTGATTAAAGCGGAGGATATGGACGAAATCAATGCTTTTCTTGCAAAGCACCACATCACGAAAGTGGACTTGGTGTTTGCGGGGTATGAGGCATTGAAGGCGGAGTACGGCCCGAAAGACGAACAAAATAAGGAATAAACGCAAAAGCGCAAGGACTACGGCCCTTGCGCTTTTATATAAGGAGGAAAAATATAACCATTCTAAAAAGATGAATCATGATGAACTTGTAAATGTATTGAAAGTTATAAATACAGCATCTGTTAACGGGAATTGTAAGGATGAGGCAATGGCTACCGTACTTCGATTGGCTGCGGAAAGTTTTACAAAAGATATCCTGAATTCGTTAATAGAGGCTAAAAATATAAATGATAAACACGGCAATGCTTTGACTACTGAAAAGGAGAGTCAAATGTTGGTAGAAATGAAAGGCGTATCCATCACAAGTAAACCAAGACGGGACGGTAGATTTCAGGGCTATATAATACAAGATGATGGACAGCGCAAATACTTTTACGGGAGGAATTATGAAGACGTAACAAACAAAATCAGGGAGTTCCTGAAAAATAGTCAAATCAGGCCAAACGATACCAAAAAGGTGAGACCTCGCAAAAAGGAGAGCCCGATGTTCTGTGCCTATATGTCTGAATGGATTGATACCTATAAAAGGCCGAATTTGAAACCTTCTTCGTTGCGGTCATTGTTGGCGTCGTTAAAATACGCGGAAGAAGCGTTTCAGGATAAAATGATCGCCGATATTACTTCAAACGATATTCAAAATCTATTGCTTGGAATTACGGCGGAACGAGTAAGAGATCTGTGTAAAATCAATTTATCCCAATTATTCAAAAAGGCGGTAATCAAAGGAATAATCAAAAATAATCCATGCGATGCCGTGGAAATCAAAAGGCATAAGGCATCCCATAAAAACGCACTGACGAAATCAGAGCAGGAAATCTTTTTGAGGGCAGCCTCGCAAACGAAATATTCTTTGCTGTATCGCTTTTTGCTTGGTACGGGGTTGCGTATCGGAGAAGCTCTCGCGCTGAAACGTTCGGACTTTGATTTTGAAAAAGGAACTGTTTCAGTCAATAAAAACGTGGTGTTTGTCAACGGGAAAAAGATTGAGCAAACGCCGAAAACGGAAGCAGGATACCGTAAAGTACCTGTTCCCCGCGGCATATGCGATGAAATTAAATGCGTGAGTAGTGAAATTGTTTTTCCCTATTCTTATAATGCAGTCCGTTTGGCAACTGATAGGATTGCAAAAGAAACGGGATTAAACGTCACGCTTCACATTTTGCGGCATACATATGCGACGAGGTTGGAAGAGGGGAATATTCAACCGAAGCTCAAACAATATTTGCTTGGACACGCATCGTTGGCGGTAACGCAAAACATATATACGGACACTACGACGGAATACCTCGAAAGCGTTTCCGAGAGGGTACAGAATGTATTTTGCGGGATATAGAGGCGGAAATTGACATCGTTTTGACACCGAAATTGACACCAAAACCAGCGAAGAAACAAATTTAAGGAATTTTAGCGAAAAGAAAAATCCCATATATTGCGACATTCCCGTTTAGAATACACAATATATGGGATTCATGGAGCTACTGGCCGGACTTGAACCGGCGACCTGCTGATTACGAATCAGCTGCTCTACCGACTGAGCCACAGTAGCAAGTAATAGTTTGGCGAAAAAAAAGCCAATATATTGTAGAGTGATTCGCAAAGATGAACTCGAAAAACTGAGAAAAAAGCAAAGCCTGTAAACGGACTGCTTAACGAACCAGCTTATTTATTATAGCATATTTCCCAAAAAAATCAAATGTTTTTGCAGGGTAATCATAAAAATTTTGAAAAAAGATAATGAGACAAGTGCAGATGGCATAGAGATCAAAGGGAAGAGGGAAAGAGCGCGCTCAAAATTTTCTTAAAACGGTTGAATTTATAAAAAAATGTGATACAATAATAAGAAAGGCATAGTAAAGAGGGGGAAAGGGAATGCGGTATGTAAAAGAGGAAAGCGAAGTTACGCAGGCGCGTAAGGCTGGAGTATTGATGCATATTTCTTCTCTTCCGGGGGAATACGGCATAGGTGATATGGGCAAGCGTGCGCGTCAATTTGCGGATTTTGCCAAGGAAGCGGGGTTTGCGTTTTGGCAAATTTTGCCGCTGGTGCAGACGGGGCTTGGAGATTCACCCTATCAATCGGTGTACAGTGCATCGGGAAATCCGTTGCTGATCGATCTGGAAAATTTAGTGGGGAGAGGTCTGCTGAAAAAGTCGGAGATAGCCGAATGTAAAGTTGTCAATGAAGGCAAGGTTGCGTACGAGCAGTTGCGGACGAAAAAGATGTCCTTACTGCGGAAGGCGTATTCACGTTTTGATAAGGAGCAAGCCGAATTCAAGGCATTTTGCACTTCGGAGTGGATGGAATACGGCATCTTTATGGCGATACGTGAAAGAAGCGGCGGAAAGCCGTTTTTACAGTGGGAGAAGGGCCTTCGGTTTCATGAAGAGGATGCTGTCCGTACGTTTTACGAGCAAAACGCCGAAGAGGTGTTGTTCTGGTTGTTTATACAGTATATCTTTTTCCAGCAATGGCGAGCGTTAAAAAGCTATATAAACGAATTAGGGATCAAGGTAATTGGGGATATTCCGCTATACGTAGCGTATGATTCGGTAGACGTATGGGCAAACGAGCATCTGTTTAAGCTGGATAAATGCGGACGGCTGAAGAAAGTGGCGGGGGTACCGCCGGATTATTTTTCGCAGACGGGTCAACTATGGGGAAATCCCGTATATGATTGGAAGGTGCATGAAGAGAGCGGATATTCGTGGTGGATAGAGCGCATGCGAAGGGCGTTTGAACTATATGACGTTGTGCGGATTGATCATTTTCGAGGGTTTGATCGGTATTATGAGATCGATGCAAAGGCAGAAACGGCGATCGGTGGCAAATGGAAAAAGGGGCCGGGAGCAAAGCTGTTTGAGGAAGCGAAAGCTCGGCTTGGTCGGTTGCCGGTCATTGCGGAAGATTTAGGGTTATTGGACGAAGGCGTATATCGATTGATGCGGAAAACGGGGTATCCGGGTATGAAGGTCATACAATTTGCCTTTGACGGAAACGAATCCAATCCGTATTTGCCGGCGAATATTGAAAAAAATTCGATATGTTATACGGGTACGCATGACAACGACACGCTGATAGGGTTTCTGGAAAATCTGGCGGAATGGGAGCGCGAATCGGTGCTTTGTACGTTGAAGCCGCTGTTTGCGGAGCAATCCATACGGGTGCAAATGAAAGACGATCGAAGCATAGCGAAGGGAATTATGGACTTGGTATTGTCCTGTAAGGCGCAGGTATGTATAATTCCGGTGCAAGATTTACTGTTGTTGGGGAGCGAAGCGCGGATGAACGTTCCGGGCGTTGCGAGCGGAAACTGGGTATTCCGGTTAAAGAGGGGGATGCCTGTTTCGTTGGCACAAAAAATACGCAAGAAATTACAAAAATATTGTCGTATTTGAGAGGAAACTGCATACGAAAGAGAAGTGCGGCGTTTGTAATTGACAAACGCCGCATAAAACTGTATAGTATAGGCGAAAAATTGATCAAAAAAGGACGGAAAGTAGGGAGATGGAAAGAGGTTTATGGACGCCGTTGAAGAAATTGCGCAGGCAGGTATTTGTAGAAGTTGCGCGGGTAGCGTTTGAAACGGAAAAAGAGGAGATCAAGGATGCGATCGAAGCGATCCCGTTTAAGATAACGCCGGGAGACAGGCCGCTTTATCGAGAGAGTATATGGCGGGAGCGGGCGATCTGTTCGGAGCGGGTGCGGCTCTCGATGGGGCTATCGTTGCGGCCGGAGGATGCGCCGGTGCATTTGACGAAGGGATTGCGCGACAGCGATATAGCCGACAAATATTATGAACCGCCGCTTATGCAGGTAATTCCGTCGGCATGTGCGGCATGCGCGCCGAACCAGTACAAGGTTACGGATAATTGCAGAGGCTGTGTGGCGCATCCGTGTACGACGGTTTGTCCGCGAGATGCCATTTCGATCGTAGACGGGAAATCCTATATTGATCAAAGCAAGTGCATACGCTGCGGGCGCTGCAAGAGCGTATGTCCGTACGATGCGATCGCGCACCATACGCGGCCGTGTGCGGAGGCGTGCGGCGTCAAGGCGATAGAGACGGACGATTTGGGCAGGGCAAAGATCAACAACGAGAAATGTGTTTCATGCGGCATGTGCATGGTAAATTGTCCGTTCGGAGCGATTGCAGACAAATCCCAATTTTTCCAATTGATACGGGCGCTGCGGCGCGGCGATAAAATCATAGCGGAAGTTGCGCCGTCGTATCTGGGGCAATTCGGGGAAAAAGCGACGTCCGGCAAGGTAAAAGCGGCGCTTCTGAAGATGGGATTTCAGGAGGTGTTCGAAGTTGCGTTGGGCGCCGATATGGGGGCGGCTACGGAAGCGGAGCATTATGCCGAGCGGGTCGTGACGGGAAAGCAGCCGTTCATGCTGACGTCTTGCTGTCCGGCATGGGCGATGCTGATCAAGCGATATTTCCCCGAATCGGCAGACAAAATATCCAATACGCTCACGCCGATGGTGGCAACGGCGCGTACGATCAAGCAAAAATATCCCGACTCGCGGGTCGTGTTTATCGGGCCGTGTGCGGCGAAGAAACTGGAAGCCAGCCGCAGGACGGTGCGCAGCGACGTCGATTTCGTGATCACCTTTGAAGAGCTTTCTGCGATGTTTGAGGCGAAAGGCATCGATTTTGAAACATTCGAAGAGAGCGTAGACATGAACGATGCGACCGGAGCCGGACGCGGATACGCGATAGCGGGAGGCGTAGCGGGGGCGATCGAAAAATGCGTCCATGCGTATTATCCGGAAACGCAGGTGAATTTGCAGCATGTAGAGGGGTTGGAGGATTGCCGCAAGGTCTTGCTTTTGGCAAAGATGGGCAAATTAAACGGCCAGCTGATCGAAGGGATGGGATGTCCCGGCGGATGTGTCGCCGGGGCGGGAACAAACATCCCTATTCAGAAAGCGACCGCGTTGGTAAAAAAGACGGTCGATACGTCTGTGCAAAGCATACCTCCCCAAGAGCTGGCTGAAATTCGGTTGGATTGATTTGGGAAAACGGGAGTCCGAAGGAGACGGAAAAATATTTTCGGCAGGGCGTCTTGCAAAATATGCAAGACGCCCTGCGTATTTTAAGAAATACAGACAATTATTTCGAAGCATAATGCGGATAAAAACAGTTGACAAGCAAGTGAAAATATAGTATAGTGAAAGTATAAGAACGAAAAGGGAGAATCGTATGAACGGCGAGGACGGCGACAGTAACGCCCGACCAAAAGAAAGATTGATAGGAAGCTTTAAGGCATAACCGTATAGGCTATGTCTTTTTGTGTTATAATTTTTTATAGGAGGAGAATATCCGAAGAATTATGGAAACCCAACAGCACAAGCCATGGCATGCAATGACGAGTGAAGAGGCAGCGAAGATACTGCACACGAGCGAAGCCGGGCTGACGGACGCGGAAGCTGCAAAGAGACTTGCGCAATACGGAGAGAACATTTTACGCGAAAAAAAGCCAAAGACGGTCATGCGAATGATCTGGGAGCAACTCACGGAAGTGATGATATTGATTTTATTGCTTGCGGCGGCATTTTCGCTTGTGATGTATTTTCTGGAAGGGGAAGGCCTTGCGGAATGCATTGTTATACTGGTAGTGATCGCATTGAACGCGACGATCGGTGTTGTGCAGGAGAAGAAGGCAGCGAACGCGTTGGAATCGTTGAAGAAGATGACGGCGCCGACGGCGCGGGTATTGCGAGAGGGCGAGGAGTCTGTCGTTGCGGCAAGCGCCATCGTACCCGGCGATATCATTTATCTGGAAGACGGAGCGATCGTGCCGGCCGATATTCGCATCATACAAGACAACAACATGAAAGTTCAGGAAGCGGCATTGACGGGAGAGAGCGTACCTGCGGAGAAGGACGGCGTTACGGTACTGCCGGAAGATGCGCCGCTGGGCGACAGAGTGAATATGGCATACAGTTCTTCGATCGTCATGTACGGAAACGCGACGGGGATCGTCGTGGGGACTGGCATGAATACGGAAGTGGGCAAGATTGCCGGTCTGCTGGAGGAACAGGACGAATTTGACACGCCGATGAAGCGAAAGCTCAATTCCGTGGGTAAAATTTTAAGTCTTGTCGGGTTGATCGTATGCGTAGTAATTTTTGCGATCGGTCTGTTGCGGGATGCTTCCGCATGGGTCAACTATATATTTATAGCGATCTCGTTGGCAATATCCGTCATACCGGAGGGATTGCCGGCGACCAGCACCATTATTATGGCGTTGGGCGTACAGCGGATGGCGAAGAAAAACGCATTGGTAAAGAGTTTGCCGGCGGTTGAAACGTTGGGCAGCGCATCGGTTGTATGCTGCGATAAGACGGGGACGCTGACGTTGAATCGAATGACGGTTACGCACGTAGCGGTTGGCGATGATTTTATAACGGGCGACGTGACGAAGGCGGAAGATCTGCGGCAAAAATATACGGAAGCGACGTGGCAAGATTTGGTAGACGGCTGTGCGTTGTGCGTCAACGCGAAAAAAGATCCGGACAATGCCGACAATATTTTGGGGGATCCTACGGAAGGGGCGTTGATCGTATTTGCGCAAGCGCAGGGGATCGACGCGGAGGACTATGAAGAGGAAAATCCGCGGCAATTCGAGCAGCCGTTCGATTCGGACAGAAAGCGAATGAGCGTTTTGAATCGAAAGGGCGGAAAGCTGATGGCATATACGAAAGGGGCAGTCGACGAGATGTTGCCGCTTTGCAGCAAATATCGCACGGCAGAGGGCGTGCGGCCCATGACGGAGGAAGATCGTACGCGAATCCTGGACGTCTGCAACAAGATGAGCGAAAACGCATTGCGCGTGTTGGGATTTGCCGTTCGGGAATGGGAAGCGGTGCCGAAAGAAGAGACGGCGGATTTGGAAACGGATATGACGTTTGTCGGGGCGGTAGGGATGATCGATCCGCCGCGAAACGAAGTCATCAAAGCGGTAGAGACGTGTCATGAGGCGGGGATCCGCGTGATCATGATAACCGGGGATCACAGAGTAACGGCGCTTGCGATTGCCAAGCAATTGCACATTTTCCGAGAGGGCAACACGGTAATTTCCGGGCAAGAATTAAATGAAATGGACGACGAACAGTTGGATCGAGCCGTACGGACCTGCGTAGTATTTGCGCGGGTGTCGCCGTCGGATAAGTTGCGGATCATACAGGCGCTGCGTCGCAACGGAGAGGTTGCTGCGATGACCGGAGACGGTGTAAACGATTCGCCTGCGCTCAAGGAAGCGGATATCGGCGTTGCGATGGGAATAACGGGGACGGACGTGGCAAAAGATGCGGCGGATATGATCTTGCTGGACGACAATTTTACGACGATCGAGCATGCGATTCGCGAAGGGCGGCGCGTATATCGAAACATACAAAAGGTGATCCAATTTTTGGTGGCGGGAAACATTGCGGAAATACTGATCTTATTTTTGGCGGTATGTTTTGGCTGGCCGATGCCGATTTTGGCGGTGCATATATTATTGATCAACCTTGCGACGGACTCATTGCCGGCGGTGGCATTGGGTATCGATCCTGCCGATTCGAACGTGATGCGTCAAAAGCCGGTGCGTTCGGGCACATTGTTTGAGCGCGGAATGATTTACAGAATTATACTGCACGGACTGTTCATATCGGCGGCGGCTCTTGCGGCGTACGCGATCGGTATGCGAATGACGCACGGTCGGGGCATCGGAGAGGAGGCGCAGCACTCGATAGCGATGACGATGACGTTCCTGGTCTTATCGATCTCACAGTTGTCGCATGCGTTGAATCAACGATCAAATTACGATTCCGTGTTCAAGCGAGGGCAGGGGCACAATCCGTACTTGTTCGGAGCGATCGTTGCATCGGCGGCGATCATAGCGCTGGTAGTGTTTGTTCCTCCGCTGATGAAGTTGTTTGATCTGGTCTATATCGGCTGGAAAGAATGGCTTATTTGCATCGGGCTTTCGATTTTTCCGTTATTGGCGGTCGAAGTATCCAAGGCTGTTTTGCGAATATACCGCAGGAAATCGGCTGTATAAGGAATCGGGCCAAGGGGAAAGCCGTCGGGCATAATGTGACGAAAGCCCCCGCCGCGGCAATTTTGCCGCGGCGGGGGCTTTTTGACGAACGTTTGAAATTCAGAAGAGGTCAAAGTGCGATCCGGTGATGCCGAAGTAAATGCAGTTGAACAGGAAATCGCAGACGACCAG
>CALVYJ010000065.1 GCA_944372075.1 uncultured Clostridia bacterium
AAATCCATTCTTTTTAGAGGAAATCTTTTATGCTGAATTTCTTTCACGGTTCCGGCACTGCCATGATCACCCCCTTCCATAAGGACGGAGGCGTCAACTTCGAAGCATTCGGGAAAATGCTCGAATTCCAGATCGCCAACGGCACGGATATGCTCGTCATCCTCGGCACGACCGGCGAACCCGCCACGATGTCCGAAGAGGAAAAATCGGCGGTCATGGAGTTCGCCGTTAAAAAAATCAACAAACGCGCAACCGTCGTGATCGGCACCGGCAGCAACTGTACGGCGCACGCCGTGCAGGCCAGCAAACTTGCCGAACAGATGGGCGCCGACGGCCTGCTCGCCGTGACCCCCTACTACAATAAATGTACGCAAAACGGCATTTACGAGTATTACAAAACGATCGCCGACGCCGTTTCTCTGCCCATCATCTGCTACAACGTTCCGCCGCGCACCGGCGTGAACATTTTGCCCGCTACCATGAAGAAAATCGCCGACATCGAAAACATCGCGGGCATCAAAGAGGCTTGCGGCAATATGGAACAAATCGTGACCACCGCGCGCATGATCCGCGGAAAATGCGACCTCTACTCGGGCGACGATCACCTCAATCTGCCCATCCTCGCAAACGGCGGCGCGGGTCTGATCTCGGTATCTTCCAATATCTTACCCAAAGAGACCAAACAGCTGTATTCCTTCGTTCGGGAAGGAAACCTCGCTGCCGCAAACGAGATCCAGGATAAGATGCTGCCGATCATCGACAATTTGTTTACCGAAGTCAATCCCATCTGCGTCAAAGCAGCCGCAAATATGCTCGGCATGGACGGCGGCACCCCGCGCGCTCCTTTGACCGAAATCGAACCGGCGCACGCGGAGGCGCTTCGCAACGCCTTGCGCGCGTTCGGCTGCTCCGTCGTCGACTAAAATACACCCACCCCTCGCTTTGCGCGGGGTGGCTTTTCAATAGGAGTTTACGTATGGTCTCTATCTTAATCAGCGGAATTTTAGGTCATATGGGAAAGAACGTAGCCGAACTCGTTGCGACCGATCCCGATACCGTCTGCGTCGCAGGCGTGGATCTGCATGCCGCAAATTCTTGCAACGTCCCCGTTTATACGTCCTTTTCCGACGTCACCGAACACGTCGACGTCGTCATCGACTTTTCCAGCGCGGCAAACTTGGATAACCTGCTAGCCTTTGCCGAAAAAACCGGCTGCGGCGTCGTGCTGGCAACGACCGGCTATTCCGAAGCGCAATTGCTTCAGATCGAGCAAGCCAGCAAAAAAATTCCCCTTTTCAAAACGGCGAACCTCTCGGTCGGAATCAACCTCTTGCAAAAACTCGTGCGACAGGCCGCCGCTTTTTTGGGCGAATCCTTCGACGTGGAAATCATCGAACGGCATCACAACCTCAAAAAAGACGCGCCCTCCGGCACCGCTTTCATGCTCGCCGAAAGCGTCAATCAGGCCTTTGACGGAGAAAAACAATTCGTTTACGGGCGCCAGGGCTTGATCGGCGCGCGCGATAAATCGGAAATCGGCATCCACGCCGTGCGCGGCGGTACCATCGTCGGCGAACACGAAGTAATGTTCGCCGGCGAGGACGAGATCCTTACCCTCTCCCACAGCGCGCGCAGTAAAAAAGTTTTTGCCGCCGGCGCTGTCAAAGCCGCTAAATTCCTCTGCGGCAAACCCGCCGGAAAATACGATATGCAGGACGTCCTTGCCTGATCAAACTGCCAGGTCAAACTGCCAAGCTAAACTGTCTGATTAAACTGTCTGATTAAACTGTCTGATTAAACTGTCTGATTAAACAGCCGCCGATCAAGCGCGCGAAAGGCGCGAAGGCTTGATCGGCGGCTGTTTGAAACCCGACGCTTCGCCTTGAAAGTTTCATTTCGATCGCGCAGCGTTTCCTTTTTAACGAGGCGCAGCCTCTTGCAACGTATTTGCAAGAGGCTGCGCCTCATTTATTCGAAATGCTCCGCATCGCCGTAAAATTTTCGAGCCGCCCGCCGATCCGCCAAGATACCAAAACGCCGCGGCCTTGCATGCCCTTTTCGGAGCCGAATATTCCTTTTTCTTTCCGCATTTTTAGGCGAAGACGGACGCCCCCCTTTCAAAGTCCCAACAAAAAATACAGGACGCCCACGCATGCCCCCGACAGTACGCCGTATACAATGATCGGCCCCGCTACCGTAAACATCTTGGCTGCCAGCCCCGTGATCATCCCTTCCGCCTTAAACTCCAGCGCAGGCGAACATACGCTGTTGGCAAACCCCGTGATCGGCACGATCGAGCCGGCTCCCGCGGCCTTTCCGATTCGATCGTAAACGCCCAAGCCAGTAAGCAAGCAGCCTAAAAAAATCAGCGCCATCGACGTTGCTCCTGCCAGCTCGTCTCCGCTCAACGAAAAGACCGTTTCGAAGACCGTCCGCAAGAACTGCCCCACGCAACAGATCGCCCCGCCGACAATAAAGGCTCGGAAACAATTATGAAAATGCTTCGTCGGCGGAGCAAACGAGCGGACATACTCCAGATAATTTTCATTGATTCTGCTCCCTTGCGATTGCTCGTCCGTCCGGCGGGTCTGCTCGCCCTTCCCGCCCTTTCGGTCAAAAGACATTCCCTTTCGCTCGTCTGCCATATGAGGCTCCCGTTCACCTGGCATTGCGCTCCTCCTTCCCTGCCATCGGAGGAAAACAACTCTCGCGTTCATCCCGCGTTTTCGTTTCATCAACCGTCCGAATTCGTTTCATGCCCTTATTTTTCCTCTTTTTACAGAGAAATATTCGCCCCGCTTGCGTTGCGAGGCGAATATTTCTCTTTCGTCGATTCAACGTTTATCCCCTGCCGCTCCTTGCGCCTTCTTCGCTCGGCGCTGCCTTGAGCTGCTCCTCCCGCCTTTTCAAAATTCGCGGCAACAAGATGAAAAAACACAGCGCCGTCGTGATCCCGGCGACCATATCCGCAATCCCTTCGCTGTAATAAATGCCCGCGACCCCGAATCGGTAGGGCAATAAAAAACACAGCGGGATCAATAAGATCAATTTGCGCAGACACGCCAAAAATATCGATATCCGCGCTTGGTTCAGCGCGACAAATACGTTCTGAAATGTCATCTGCGCAAAAAAACAGATCGTCCCTGCCATGAAAAACGGCATGTATCGCGTTAGTATATCCATGACCGCTTCGCTCGCATTGAACAAAATTCCGTACACCTGCGGTGCAAACACCGCTATCCCCCACATCGTCGTCGAAAAACAAAATGCCGCAATCCCTACTCGCAACACCGTCTTTCGAATGCGCTCGGCATCCCCCCTTCCGTAATTGTAACTGATCAGCGGCTGTATGCCCGTTCCCAATCCGTTCAGCGGCAAACTCGTGACCTGGATCGCGCTCAACATAATCGTCAGCGCCGCCGTGTAATCGCTGTTATCGTGCGACCACATCTTCAGATTTACATTGAATACGATCTGGATCGCGCTCTCCGTGACCGACATGAT
The DNA here is from genome assembly GCA_944372075.1 of uncultured Clostridia bacterium. Classification (GTDB taxonomy): domain Bacteria; phylum Bacillota; class Clostridia; order Christensenellales; family Borkfalkiaceae; genus Borkfalkia. The sequence continues at coordinate 3,505 of CALVYJ010000065.1, forward strand.
AAACGGTGAAAGTCCCAATGCCAAAATTCGTACAGCTATGCTCAACTTCGGAATCCATTGCCGGATACGGAACCGAAAACGGCTCTTCTTTCGCAAAAAGAACAGCACTACCCAGCCTGCCGAAACGCCCTGCGCCAGTATCGTGGCAAACGCCGCCCCCTCGACGCCCATGTCAAAGACAAATATAAACAGCGGATCCAACGCTATGTTGATAACCGCGCCGATCGCAACCGTTGCCATCGACGTCAAACTGTACCCCTGCGCCGTTATAAACGGATTCAATCCCAACGCAAGCAAAACAAATACCGTCCCGCAGCCGTACACGAACAGATAGTCCCGCGCATACCCCATACAGTCTTCCGGCGCGCCGAATATCCGCACCAGCGGATCGCTCAATACCGTTACCAACACCGTCAGCAGAACGGAAAAACCGATCAACAGCCCTACTCCGCCGTTGAAAACTTTTCCTGCCGCCTCTTCTCGTTTCTCACCCAAACAGATGCTCGCCAACGGCGCCCCGCCCATGCCGACCAAATTGCTGAACGCACTTACGATCAGCGTGATCGGAAATACGACCCCAAGCCCCGCCAACGCCTGCGTACCGATCTCCGGTATGCTGCTCACATACATCCGATCGACCAAATTGTACAGCAGATTGATAATTTGCGCAACTACCGCCGGAACCGCCAACCGCAATATCAGTCTCCCCAACGCATCGTTGCCCAAATCGATCGCCTTATTCTTTCCCGCCATCGCTCTGCCCTCGTCCGTTTTTCCTTCGCAACAGATTCGTTCCGTCCGTGCCGCCGAATTTTCGACCGCACGTTCGCTCTCGCCCCATTACGGCGAAAGGAGCGCGGATGCGCTCCTTTCGCCCTTCGTTTTTTTACAAGTCTCGCCGCAAGATCGCTCGCGCGCCGTCTTACAGCTCCAAAAAGATGCCGCTGATCAAAATTGCCGCCATACAGATGGGCGCAATGTAGCGAACCATGATCCGATAGTATAGCCGATACCCGCGCTTGCGCATCCCGATTTCGTCCATCAGACTGTCCGTATCCGCAAAATATCCGGCTATGATACACGTCCCGATCGCCACGAGCGGCATCAAAATATAGTTGGATAGATAATCAAACATGTCCAAAATCGTATATGCCTTCCCGCCCAATTCGATTTGGATCGGAGACAACACCCCAAACCCCAACGAGGATAACGCTCCAAACACCAGCATAATCCCAAATACGATCAGACATGCGCTCCAACGCTTCATATGGAAATGCTCGCGCAGCGCCGCCACGATCGCCTCCGCCAACGAAATCGAGGACGTGAGCGCCGCAAAAAATACCAGCAGAAAAAAGACTGCCGCAATGATCCTTCCGCCCGTCATACCGTTAAACATCTGCGGCAATACGACAAACATCAGCGACGTTCCCTTGTTTTGCATCATGTCCGCCGCTTCCTGCCCGCCGCCCGTTACGGCATAGATCGACGGTATGATGATCATTGCCGCAAAGATCGCAAACAGCGTATCGCAAATCGATATTTGCCGCGCGGATTTTTGTATGTCCGCATTCTTTTTCATATACGAACCATAGGTGATCATGATCGCCATTGCGAGCGACATCGAATAAAAGAGCTGCCCCAACGCCGCCAATAACGTCTGATAGGAAAAATCCCCAAAATCGGGCACAAAAAGTTTCTTTAAGCCCGCCAATGCACCCGGCTGACAAATCGCGTAAATCGCTAAAAATACGACAAGGATCGCCAGCAACGGCATCAGAATTTTACTGACCCGCTCAATCCCCTTCTGCACGCCGAAAACTACGACGAGAATGGTAGCCGTGGCAAACACAAAAAAGAACAGCAACGGCTGCCATGCGTCGGAAATAAACGACTGAAAGTAAGCGGATGCATCCGAAGTAGCACTCGTAAGCCCCTCCGACCCCACCGCAAACGAAGCCAGATATTTTAATACCCAGCCGCCGATCACACTGTAATACGGCAGTATGATGATCGGAACGACGATACATAAAAACCCGAACCACTTGAATTTTTTGTTCAAGGCCGAAAAGGCGCCCAGAACACCCTTGCCCGTCTTTCTTCCGATAGCGATCTCCAAAACAAGCAGACAAAAACCGAAGGTGACCGCCAATAAAATGTAGCAGAGCAAAAATATTCCGCCGCCGTATTGCGCCGCCAAATAGGGAAACCTCCATAAATTCCCCAATCCGACCGCCGAACCTGCCGCCGCCAGAACAAACCCGATCTTGCTGGAAAATCCGCTGTGCTTTTTCTCCGAATTCGGTTCGTCGCCGCCTTGCTCCTCCTTTACCGCCGCATCCTCCGCGAAATCTCCGATTAAAGGGATCTTTTCTTCATCCATTCTCTTCCTCCCCGTGCAACCCCTGCGCATGCACGCCTTCCTCTTTACTATTGTTCGCTTTGCCCGCCCGTTTTATAACAGCACTGTTTTTTCGAGGTATCCTTTGAATACTATGCTTTCCCGCACCTTAACGCCCCGATTCCTCTTCGCGCCCTTCTTTCTCCGTTCGCTCGCAGTTCGTCTCTTCCGCAACCTCTTCAAGATTTTCTTCGCTCCCTTCCAAAAGTTGCTCGCTCCTCTCTTTCGCCTGCGTCAGCGAGACGTCCTCCATTCCGCTCTTCGCCGTGGGAAAACGCTCAAAATATCTCTTGGTTTCCCGTACGACGACTCCCGATAACAATATCAATGCGATCAAATTGGGAATTGCCATAAGTCCGTTAAAGACATCCGCTATGTTCCAGACGACCGCCACCGTCATGTACGGGCCGATCCATATCGCCGCTATATACGCGATACGGTATGCATAGATCGCCCACTTTCTTCTGCCGACTAAATATTCTAAACAGCGTTCTCCGTAAAAATTCCACCCAAGAATGGTCGTAAAGGCGAAAAATACCAGGCAGATCGTCAGCAGCACCGGGCCTGCCGCACCTAAACCGCCCGGCAATCCCTTCGAAAACGCCTCGATCGTTACGTCCGCGCCTTCCAGACCCAGCTTCCACGCACCCGTGATCACGATCGCCAAACCCGTCATCGTGCATACGATGAGCGTATCCAAAAATGTGCCCGTCATCGAAACCAATCCCTGCCGCACCGGCTCTTTGGTCTTTGCCGCAGCCGCGGCGATCGGCGCACTGCCCAACCCCGCTTCGTTGGAAAATATGCCGCGCGCAATGCCCTTTTGCATCGCAACTAACATACTCCCGGCTATGCCTCCCGCCACCGCTGAAGGCTTGAACGCTCCCACAAAAATCTGCGAAAATGCGCTCGGTATCGCCCCGATATTGCCGATCAGGATCACCAGACAGACCAATACATACAACACGACCATGAACGGCACGACCGCTTCCGAAATCTTCGCGATCCGCTTGACACCGCCCAACAATACCAGCGCCACCGCTATCGTCAGAACGATCCCCGCTATCACCACCGCCAAATTGTATTCCCTGCCCAAGATCGCAACGCTCGGCACCTGCGAAAAGACGTTTCCGACCGCCGACGTGATCGAGTTTACCTGCGAAAACGTTCCGATCCCGAACAGTCCTACGCACATTCCCAAAACGGCAAAAATGACCGCCAAAAATTTCCAGCGCCTGCCCAATCCATTTTCGATATAATAAAACGGCCCGCCCAACGTATGCCCGTCCGCATAGACCTTCCGATATTTGACCGCCAATAACCCTTCCGCATATTTGGTAGCCATCCCGAAAAATGCCGCTATCCACATCCAAAACAGCGCGCCAGGCCCTCCGACTACCAACGCCGTCGCCACGCCGACAATGTTTCCCGTGCCGATCGTCGCCGACAGCGCCGTACACAGAGCTCCAAAACTCGATACTTCGCCCGCGCCCTCTTCCTTTTGAAACATGTACCGAAACGCCCGCGGCAACTTGCGCACCGGCAAAAATAACAACCGTACGCTTAAATAAATCCCTACGCCCAAAATCAGCACGATCAACGGTATGTTCCATACCAGATCGTCGATTCGGCTCACGATCTGCTCAAATTTTTCCATCTGTACCTTTGCCAAAAAAGAAAGCCGCCTAAAGCGACTGCGGAAAAGAATACCGCTCCGTCCTTTTGCCTGAGAGATCACCGCGTTTTTCGCAGCTTACACCTTCGGCGCCGTCTTTTGGCCTCTCCGGAGTTTTTCTTATTATAATTGATTTGCGCGCGTTTTGTCAAATAAAACGCGCGCAACTTGCCATTTTTTCACTCATTTACAATTATCCGAGCAACTTCTTCATATCCGAAAAAACCTTGCTCTCGATCCGCGAAACCTGCACCTGCGATACACCGATCACTTCCGCAACTTCACTCTGCGTCATATCGCGGAAATATCGCAAAATTATGATCTTTCTCTCTCGCTCCGGCAATTGATCAATCGCACTCTTTAACTGCATATGCTCGATCAGCTCCTCTTGATTGTCAACCGTCGGCAATCGATCAATCAACTCTTGCGATCGCTCATCCTTGTATTCTCCCTGCTCGTAAATCGATACGGGCATACGCGTCGACCCCATCACAAAAACCGCTTCACTTTCATTCATTTGAAATTTTTCAGCTATCTCTTTAACCGTCGGCGCATACCCCTTCTCCGCCGTGTACTCCTCAATAAATTTGTTCATGCTCTTCGCCGCCGCTTTCATCGCCCGCGATACCTTCACCGATCCGTCATCCCGCATGAATCGCTTTATCTCACCCGCAATCATCGGTACCGCATAGGTGGAAAACCGCACTCCATATCGTTCGTCAAAGCCATAAACCGCCTTCAGCAACCCCAAACTCGCCAGCTGATATAGATCGTCAAACTCCACGCCCTTCCCTAAATATCGCCGCACAATACTCTTTAACAACGATACGTTGCCCGTCAATAACCTCTCCTTTGCTCGATCATCTCCTGTCTTCGCCGCTCGAATACACGCCAACGTCTCTTCTTCATCGAGCATCCCTTTCGCCCCGCTTTTCTGCCCTTTCTCCGACTACGCTCAACTTCCCCGCTCCGCTTAAATCTCCAAAACGCTTGCTCATCTTTACCGTCGTGCCTCGCCCCGGCTTCGATTCCAAACAAAATGTCGTCATAAACGTCTGCATGATCGTAAATCCCATCCCCGATCGCTCCTCCTCTTCCAGCGTGGTGAAAAACGGCTCCATCGCTTGCACGATATCTTCTATCCCTCGCCCGCTGTCTGCTATGCTGATATGTAACGTGTCCCCCTCCGCTATGCACTCGATCAAAATCTCCCCGCCTTCCTTTGCATACGCGTGTACTATACAATTCGTTACCGCTTCGCTGACCGCCGTCTTGACATCCGATAATTCATCGACCGTCGGATTCAATCGCACGCAAAATGCCGCTACCGTGTCACGCGCAAATAGTTCGTTCGCCGAAATTGCCGGTATTCTCAGTTGCATCGTATCCTTCATTTCTCTCTCCTCATAGTTTGGGTATCAATGCGTATATCCCGCTCATTGCCAAAATCTTATCC
>CALVYJ010000066.1 GCA_944372075.1 uncultured Clostridia bacterium
CCGTCATACCCCGTTCTTCAACAACTATCGTCCTCAGTTCTTCATCCGCACGACGGACGTTACGGGTTCCATCAAATTACCGGAAGGCGTTGAAATGGTCATGCCCGGCGATAACGTTAAGATCGACGTTTCGCTGATCAAGCCGGTCGCAGTGGAAGAAGGTCTGCGTTTCGCTATCCGTGAAGGCGGCAGAACGGTCGGATCGGGCGTTGTTTCCAAAATCGTGAAATAATTTCAAAATTACGTCAAAAAGACTTCGGTTTTACCGAAGTCTTTTTTTTGTTGGCGGAGATCTCCTTTTTTGAAAAGTTGTGAGGGAAAGCGAGAGCCGAAGATTACTTTTTTGCTATAAAAAAAGAGCAATGCGGAATATTGAAAATCGAGGGGCGGTGTGATATAGTATTGGACAAGGAAAGGTATTTTTATCGGATAAAGTTTCAAAGGAATGGGAGGAGATAAGGGATGTTAAAGGGTGTACCGAAAATTTTATCGCCTAAACTTCTGATGGTATTGTCGCAGATGGGACATGGGGATGAAATCGTGATTGCGGACGGGAATTTTCCGGCGGAGAATTACGGCAAGCGCGTGATACGAGCGGACGGGCATGGCGGAGTCGAGATGCTGGATGCGATCTTGACGATGATACCGTTGGACACATATGCGGAAGAAAACTTTATGTTGATGCAAGTTGTCCCGGGAGACAATGTAAAGCCGATCATCTGGGACGAATATGCAAAAGTAGCGAAAGCGAAGGATCCGAACGTAAAGCCTGGCAGTTTGGAAAGGTTTGCGTTTTATGAACGGGCGAAGCAAGCGTATGCCGTCGTTGCCACAGGTGAGGCCGCAACGTACGCAAATATCATAATAAAGAAAGGAGTAATCAAATGAAACCGAGAATTGGAATCAGGCCTGTTATCGACGGGAGATGGATGGGTGTGCGCGAAAGTTTGGAAGAGCAGACGATGAACATGGCAAAGAATGCCAAGAAGCTGATCGAGAAGAACGTATTTTATAAGGACGGTACGCCGGCGGAAGTTGTCATATCCGATTGCACGATCGGAGGGGGCGCGGAATCGGCGAAGTGTGCGGAAAAATTCCAAAAAGAGAATGTAACGGCTACGTTGACGGTAACGCCCTGTTGGTGTTATGGTACGGAGACGATGGATTTGGATCCGTTGACGACCAAGGCGATTTGGGGATTTAACGGTACGGAGCGACCGGGTGCGGTGTATTTGGCGGCGGCAATGGCGGCGCACGCGCAGCGGAATCTTCCGGCTTTTGCTATTTACGGTGAAGATGTGCAGGATGCGGACATGACGGGGATCACGCCGGATGTTGAGGAAAAGATCATACGGTTTGCCCGCTGTGCGTTGGCGGTCGGTCAATTACGGAACAAGGCGTATGTAAATATCGGATCCATCGCGATGGGGATCGGCGGAAGTTTCTGCGATGCGAGCGCGATGCAAAAGTATTTCGGTCTGCGCGCAGAATGGGTAGACATGACGGAAATACTGCGTCGAATCGATCTGGAGATCTACGACAAAGCGGAATACGAAAAAGAGTTGAAGTGGATCAAGGCGAAATGTAAAGAGGGCAAAGATTGGAATGGCTCTGCATGGGGGCAAAAGGACTTTACGCCGAAAGAGCGGGAGCAACAGTGGCAGTTTGTTGCGAAAATGGCCTTGATCATTCGTGACATCATGCTGGGCAATCCGAAGTTGGATGAAATCGGCTGGCACGAAGAGGCTCTGGGCAGGAATGCGATATTGGGCGGATTTCAAGGACAGCGCATGTGGACGGACTACAAGCCGAACGGCGACTATGCGGAAGCGATTTTGAACAGCACGTTTGACTGGAACGGAAAGAAATCGCCGCTGATCTTGGCGACGGAGAATGACGGCTGCAACGGGTTGGCGATGTTGTTCTCGAACCTGTTGACGGGCAGGGCGAGCTGTTTTGCGGACGTGCGCACGTATTGGAGTCCGAAAGCGGTAGAGCGCGTTACGGGTTGGAAGCCGGAAGGTTTGGCAAAAAACGGTTTTATTCATTTATTAAACAGCGGCGCGGCGGCATTGGACGGAACGGGTGCCTGCAAGGATGAAAAGGGCGAATCGGTGATGAAACGCTGGTGGGAAGTGACGGAAAAGGACATTGATGCGATGCTTGGCGCTACGGAGTGGGCGTCGGCGAACCGCGGATATTTCCGTGGCGGCGGATATTCATCCTCGTTTTCCACGCAGGGCGAGATGCCGGTAACGTTGGTGCGCATAAATTTGGTAGACGGAATCGGGTATGTCCTGCAGTTGGCGGAAGGCTGGACGGTGGAGATACCGGAGAAGGTGAACAAAGAGCTCCTTTACAGAACGGACAGAACGTGGCCTTCCACATGGTTTGTGCCGCGACTGAACGATACGAATGCGTTTTCCTCCGTTTACAATGTAATGGCGAACTGGGGAGCGAACCACGGCGCGTTTGTTTACGGGCATATCGGAAAAGATTTGATCACATTGGCGAGCATGTTGCGTATTCCGGTGGCGTTGCATAATATTGAAGACAGAGATATCTATCGTCCGCATGCGTGGAGCGCGTTTGGAACAAAGGATCTGGAGGGCGCCGATTACAGAGCGTGCGCGCACTATAAAGAACTGTATAAATAAGCGAAATTGACGAAAAAAGGCACGATGCGGTCGTGTCTTTTTTCGTATGAAAAGATAAAAAACCGCGTAACGGCGCTGAAATTTGACAGAGTTTTTGAAAAGCTATTGAAAAAAGGTGAAAAATGTGGTATGATAAAAGCAATAAAGAATTTTGGAAATCAAGTGCGGCGCGGCGACAGGAGCGCGGAACAAACGGGAGACGAAAGTATGAAAATCAGAGAAGTAGTAAAATTGCTCGATGCGGAGATTTTATGCGGGGAGGATCATCTTGACACAGAGATTCATACGGCATGCGGATCGGACATGATGAGCGATGTATTGGCATATGTAAAAGATCAGTCGGTGCTGTTGACGGGGTTATTGAACCCGCAAGTAGTGCGTACGGCGGAGATGATGGATATGCTGTGCATCGTCTTTGTGCGAGGGAAGCGGCCGGAGCAGGCGGTGATCGATCTGGCGGAATCCAAGGGGATCGTGCTGCTGACGACGGAGAAGCGACTGTTTTTAGCGTGCGGAATTCTGTATTCGAACGGATTGGGCGGTTGATATGCAGTGCATTCGATTGGAATATGAAGTAGACGGGGAAAATTTTGCGTCGGCGGGAAATGCGAGCGAGAGTGTAAAGCGCACGCTGAAGCAACTGGGGGTATCTCCGGCCTCGGTGCGGCGGGTGGCGATAGCCATGTATGAAGGCGAGATCAACATGGTGATCCATGCGCACGGCGGGAAGGCGGAGGTGGAGATTTATCCGGACAAGGTAGAGATCTATCTCAAGGACAGCGGGCCCGGGATAGCGGACGTCGATCTTGCGATGAAGGCGGGATATTCGACGGCGACGGAGAGCATACGCAGCCTTGGATTCGGAGCCGGGATGGGACTGCCGAACATGAAAAAATACAGTGACGAGATGCGTATTGAAACGGCAGTCGGCGTAGGCACGACGGTATTTCTGCGCATCAATTTGGAATAACGTGCGGCGAAGGTGCTGAACGGAAGAGAAAAGGGGAAAGGGTATGGCAACGCTGAAGACGGTCGTTTTGGACAGTGATAAATGTATCGGCTGCATAACGTGTATGCGCAGGTGTCCGACGGAGGCGATACGAATCGAAAACGGCAAGGCGAGAATTTTATACGATAAATGTATCAATTGCGGCGAATGTGTACGAAGCTGTAAGGGCGGGGCGAAGCGACCCGTTTACGACAGTTTCGAGCTGGTTTCGAGCTATCGATACAAGATCGCGCTGCCGTCGCCGTCGCTGTTTGGGCAATTCAACAATTTAGACGATCCGAACTACGTCATCGAAGGGTTATTGGCGCTGGGATTTGACGAAGTATTCGAAGTGGGGCTGGCGGCGGAGCTGGTAACCGACTGCACGAAGAAGCTGATGCAGACGGAAGATTTGCCGCGCCCGGTGATCAGTACGGCGTGTCCGGCGGTAGCGGAGCTGATTCTGCTTCGCTTTCACGAATTGGCGGATCACATGTTAAACGTATACGCACCGGCGAAGATCGCGGCGAAATTGGCGAAAAAGCAGGCGCTGCAACGCGGAATTCCGGCGGACGATATCGGGATATTTTTCATATCGCCCTGTCCTGCGAAGGTATATTCGCTGCATAAAGAAGAGGTGAGCAACGAAAAGTACATATCGGGCGTACTTTCGCAGAGCGACGTATATTTTCGGCTGGTCGAAAAGATGAACAAGATCAAAAATCCGCGCAAGTTGGGAAAATGCGGATATTCCGGACTCGGCTGGGGATCGTCGGGGGGAGAAAGCAACTCGCTGGGGCTCGGGAATTACATTCATTGTTCCGGTTCGCGCAACGTATTGGGACTTTTGCATGAAATGAGCGACGGAAAATTAGACGGAACGGATTTTGTCGAATTGAACATGTGTCCGGGCGGATGCGTGGGCGGCGTTTTGAACGTGGAAAACCCGTTTATAGCGCGCAATCATATGCGACAACTGGCGGAAAAATTGAAGATACCGCCCGCCACGATGGAAGAATACGGTCTGGACGAAACATTCTTTATCTGGGATAAAGCTCCGGAGCCGTCCACGTCTTTCCAACTGGATTCCGATCGCTTTACGGCGATGCAAAAAATGATGCAGGTGGAAGAATATCTGAAAAAACTTCCCGGAATCGACTGCGGCGCGTGCGGGGCTCCCACCTGTCGCTGTCATGCGGAGGACGTAGTGCTCAGCGGCGGCGTATTGGATTGTGTCAAGTTGGAGGAACGCAAATGAATGTGTCGGAATTTGCGGAAAAGAGCGGCTACGCGGTCTTTTGCAAGGGTGAGGATCGCGCGATCACGAGCGGATATTGCGGCGATTTTTTGAGCAACATCATATCCCGTGCGCCGGAATCTTGCTGTTGGCTGACGGTCATGAACAACGTCAACGTGGCGGCGGTTGCCACGCTGATCGACTGTGCGTGCATAGTGCTTTGCGAAGGCACCGAGCCGGACGAAGCGTTTTATGCGCGCGCCAAGCAACTCAATTTATGGGTGCTGGGCGCGAACGAAAATGTCTTTGAAGCAAGTAAAAAAGTAGTAAAACTGTGTAACGTATAGCAAGTTTTGTAAAACGCGTACACGTTGCGCATACGAAATCAGCGGGAAACGAGAAGATTCTGTTGGGGGCGATGCTTTGAAACTATATTATGATTTTCATATACATTCGTGTTTGAGCCCCTGCGGAGACGATGACAACACGCCGAACAATATCGTAAATATGGCGCTGATCAAGGGGCTGAACGCGATCGCGCTGTCCGATCACAACACGGGCAAGAACTGTCCTGCGACGATCGCGGCAGGCAAGCGGAACGGATTGGTCGTTCTGCCTGCGATGGAATTGACGACAAGCGAAGACATTCACATTTTATGTCTGTTTGAGCGGTACGAGCAATTACAGAAACTGGAGGAATACATCCAAGGCAGGAAGCTCAAGATAAAGAACAGACCGGAAGTTTTCGGCAGACAGCGGATTCTGAACGAATATGACGAGCAGATCGGCGAAGAGGAAGACCTTTTGATCGTCAGTTCGGGGGTATCGGTCGAGGAAGCGGCGGCGCTGGTCAAGGGATATGGCGGGATCGCCGTTCCGGCGCATATTGAAAAGCAATCCAACGGTTTGATCGGTATTTTGGGCGCTTTCGACGCGGGACTCGGGTTCGAGATGGTGGAGAGTGCGGCGGATACGGGAGTAAATTTGCCGCGTCTGGTCAATTCGGATGCGCATTATCTATGGGATATTTCGGAGGCGGAACACGCGTTGGAGGCGGAGAGCTGTTCGGCGCACGGTGTTTTTTCCGCGCTGAAAAAAATGTGCGGACGGCGTCCGTAAGCGGGGCGCAAGGTTTTTTTCGGCGGCAGGGAAGGCGAATTGCGGGAACGAGCGAAGCGAAAGGGAACCATGCAATAAAAAAGTTTTGTCGGAAATTGTCGGCGCGCGCTTTCCAAAGCGCGCGCCGCTTGACTTTTTTCACAAAAAACAGTATGATACACATAGAGAACCGAAGTCGGTTCGGAAAGGAGCGCGGACGTACGGTCTGCGAGATAGAGGAGCCAATGAAGAATTACTTAAGCAAGGCGGCAACCGAGATTACGCCGTATGTGGCAGGCGAGCAGCCGAAGGACAGGCAATACATAAAGCTGAACACCAATGAAAATCCGTATCCGCCCAGTCCGAAGGCGTTGCAGGCGTATCGGGACTATGCGTTTGACACATTGAAATTGTATCCGCCCCTGCGGATGGAAGCGTTGCGGCAGGCGATCGCGGCGGCAGAGGGCGTGGAGACGGAAAACGTATTCTGCGGCAACGGAAGCGACGAAATTTTGGCGTTTTGTTTTCCGGCGTTTTTCGATCCGGACGGCGCAGGGGCAGTTTTTGCGGATATCACATACAGTTTTTATCCGGTATTCTGTGAATTTTTCAAGATCCCCAATACGGTCGTTGCGTTGGAGGACGATTTTACGTTGCGGTTGGACAAACTTACGGCAACGCCGGCGCAAGGTGTGATTTTGGCAAATCCGAATGCGCCGACGGGTATCGGGATCGGGATACGTGAAATCGAGAAATTTGTATCGGAAAACGATCGGATCGTCATAATCGATGAAGCGTATATGCCTTTTTTCAACGAAAGTGCGGTCGCATTGACAAAGCGGTATCCGAACCTGTTGATCGTAAAGACCTTTTCCAAGGGGTATTCGCTGGCGGGGCTGCGCTGCGGGTATGCGGTTGGCAACGCATCGCTGATAGCGGGATTAGAGCGCTGCCGAGACAGTTTTAACTCATATCCGGTCGATCGGATATGTCAAGCGGTGTGTGCGGCGGCGATTTCCGATCCGGACTATTACGCTACGATCAACGGGATGGTCATTTCCGAGCGGGAGCGGCTCACGCAGGCATTGGAAGAAAGATCGTTCACGGTATTGCCGTCGAAGGCGAATTTCGTATTTGCCAGGCATGCGTCGCAAAGCGGAAGAGCGATCTATGAAGCGTTGCGATCGCGCGGCGTATTGGTTCGGCACTTTGCAAAAGATCGCATACAGGATTTTTGCCGTATAACGGTAGGCTCGAAGGAGCAAAACGACGCGTTGCTGCGCGCATTGGATGCCTATTTGCGCGATTGTTGAGGGCAAAGGCGGATACTACAGCGGAAAAGACGCAAGAGTCGCACATAGGAAGAAGAGAAAAAACGGGGAGAGAGGTCTATGTGCGAGCAAAGTTTGATAAAAAAGCTGGACGCATCGGGTATCCGAACGAAGATCGTCCAAGCAAGCGACGGCGTTTCAAAGGCATTTGCGAAGTTGATCGGGGGCGGATGCCGCGCTGTTTTTCTGTTTTCGGAAGAGGAATCCCGCGAGCGGGCGAAGCGAATTTTTGAAGGTCTGCGCGCCTATTCTCCGGTGTGTATCGCCTTGGGAGAGGGCGTTTTTACGGACGTATTTTCACTTCCGGACGACGTTCGCGTAGCGGTCGGGTACGGTCGGCGCGCGATCGAGGCGGCTCGTTTTTTTGCCACGTTGCGCGGCTGCGCGTGCATTGCGATCCCTTCGACGCCTTCGGCAGACGGCTGTTTTGCGCGGAGTCTTTCCGATTTTGCGGGATATCCGTTGGAATATCCGAATTGGGTTTTACTCAACGGCGACGCGATGCGTCGTGATTTTGCGGCGAGTATGGCAAGGACGGCGATGAGCGCGCTGTGTGCGGAAGAGTTGCGAACGGACGCGCTGTTTTCGGGAAATCGCTATTCGACGGATGCGTTGGAGATGGCGGCAAAAGCGGTGCAGTCGATCCGCGCGGAAGATGAGCAGAGCCGAATCTCGCTCTTTTACGCCTCCGCGCTGTTTGCGTTGCAAAAAGAGGAATTGCCGCCGTTTGCGTGCATGGGGTTTATGAACTATCTGACGGCGAAAATGCCGCAAAACGCTTCTCATGCCGCGTATGCGGTATTGCGCTATGCGGCGGAACGCATGACAAAATTTTGGGAATATGCGAACCCGCGCGCTTATTATGTTCCGGACTATGCGGGCAGGTTGCGGGCGGCGGCGGAACAGATTGGTTGTTCGGCAAAAGAGTTGTACGAGAATGTGCGAGTGCCCACGGCGGAAGAAAGTTTTGCGCGCGTAGAAATTTTTGCGCAGAGCCGACGCCGCATGGCGATATCGGCGCGCTTGTTTGCGGAGTATGTGCAGGATGTGGCGCGCGGGTACTTTGCGGCGGAGGATCGGGCGACGCCTCTTTTTCCGCTGGAGTTGGGATATGATCTGTCGGCGGAGATGACGCCGTTGTTATGTGTTCCGGTGCTGGAGCGGGAATTCGGTCTTGCGCATTCGTTCGAAAGAGCGATCTGACGGGAGCGGAACCGGAAGGCGATTGCGGAGGAAGCGGAAAAGGACTACAGAGGAAAAGGGAATGGACAACGAATTGAAGAAGATAATCGAGGCGACGCGCGTATTCGTATTGGATATGGACGGGACGGTATATATCGGCGATCAGTTGATCGGGCGGATGTGTGAAACGTTGTCAAAGATTCGTCGTTCGGGCAGGAAGATCGTATATTGTACGAACAATTCGTCCAAAACGGCGCGCGAATACGAAGAAAAACTGAAGCGGCTGGGCATTTGGGAGCGGGAGGATCTTGTCTACACGTCGGGCATGGCGACGGTGCAATATTTGCAGGAGCGCTATGCGGGCAAGCGCGTGTATCTTGTGGGAACGGACGCGCTGAAGGAGGAATTTCGGAGCGAAGGGATCGCCCTGTGCGAAGAAGGCGCAGATGTCTGTGTTTTGGCATACGACACGTCGCTTACGTTTGAGAAGCTGGTCAAGATCAACGAATACATCGTGCGCAAGAAGCCGTACATAG
>CALVYJ010000067.1 GCA_944372075.1 uncultured Clostridia bacterium
TTTGTTTGAAATCTTTTTCCTTTTGACATAAAAATATGCACCCCCTAAAGTCTGTCCAACTTTTGGGGTGCATATCAATTTTCCGCACGGCGGTTCTTTTTAAGTATGAGAAGTACAGGCACGCGCAAAATTTTTTTGCGCGTGCCTGTTGAATACGGCGGATAGAAGAGTCGAAAAAATCGAGCGAACGGGAAGCGAAAGCGCCGACGTCGTATACGAAATGCGCGCGCCGAAGCGCATGGGGAATGGCGCTTCGGCGCGTGCAAGGTTCTGTCGGAAGGTCGGTTGCGGCGATGCGGCTCGGCTTATAAAGATTAAACGCGGTTGCTGAACCGATCCTCGGGTTTTTTATTCGATCGGAGTTTATCAAAAATTTTTATGGAAACGCCGGTCAACGGGAATGCCAGCATCACAACCACGAGCAGATATAAGATAGAAACAAAATCGGGTGCGTATTCTTTTCCGAGGAAGATCTGCGGAAAAAAAACAATTCCCAAAATACATAGAGTTAACATACTCAAGAACAACAAAGTACGGAACATATTGAAGGGCAGACAGACGTGATAGAGCATGACGAGACCGGTAAACGAGATGATCAGCGTTGAGATCTCCTCATAATGTCCTTCAAAATACAGGGGCTGCATGTTGGTAATGATGCGTGTACTCTGTACGGCCAAGACCAAGACGATAGCGCATGGCATGGCTCTGGAGAGGACGGAGGGTAAAAAATTACCTTGAACGCGGTTTGTATTGGGTTGCAGCGACAGGAAAAAGGACGGTACGCCGATTACAAAGAATTCCAGAAGCATTAAATTGTTGGTTTTGAAGGGATAGAGCTCCCAACCGATGATAGAAATGATGGCAAAGATGGTCGTAAAAAAGGTCTTCATCAAATAGAGGGAAGAGGAATTTTGGATATTGTTGATGACTCGTCTGCCTTCAAAGACGACGCGCGGCATGGAGGAGAAGTTGTTATCCAAGAGTACGATGTGGCTGACGTTTTTTGCGGCCTCGCTGCCGGAGGCAAAACTGACGGCGCAATCGGCTTCTTTCATGGCGAGGATATCGTTGACGCCGTCGCCGGTCATGGCAACGGTATTTCCTTCCGATTTGATGGCTTTGATCAAGGTCGCCTTTTGTTCGGGGGTCACTCTGCCGAAGACGGTATATTTGTTTGCAACCGAAATGACTTCTCGTTCGTTTAAGCCTTCCAAGGAGATATATTTATCGGCGTTGGAAACGCCTACGCGTCTGGCGACTTCGGAGACGGTAACGGGGTTGTCGCCGGAAATTACTTTGATGGCGACGTCGTTGTCTTTGAACCAGCGGATGGTTTGGGCGGCGTCGTCGCGAATATTGTCGGCGATGGATATGATTGCCAGCGGCTTAAAGGCGGCGGGGAGTTTATCTCCGGCCAATTTTCCTCCGGAGAGCGCCACGATCAAGACGCGCAGTCCCATGGAGGCATACTGTTTGATGATTTTATTGATTTTTTCCGGAATCGTTCCCAGCACAAATTCCGGGGCGCCGATGGCAACCGTGCCGATTTCGGAGAAGGAAACGGCAGAAAGTTTGCGTTTGGAAGAGAAAGGCAGGGTAGCGGTAGGCGTAAGGGAGGTGTTGTGGCCGAAATAATTGTACAGAGCGATCGAGGTCTGGTTGTTGTCGTTGAGAGAATTGAGGCAGGAACCGACGATCTCATTGATCGAATAGTCGGTCGGATTGGAAAGCAACATGCAATCGTTTACTTTCATTCTACCGTCTGTGATCGTTCCCGTTTTATCCAGGCATAAAACGTTTACGCGAGCCAAACCTTCCAGGGAATAGAGATCTTGAACGAGGGTATTGTGCGACATCAAACGCAAAATGCCCAAGGTCAGTGCGATGCTGGTCAGCAGCAGCATTCCGGAGGGGATCATGCCCACGACAATGGACACGGTGCGCTGAATGGTATCGTTTAACTGTGTCAGTTCGGAAGCTGGATTAAAATTCGACCAGTTTACGCAGAACATCAAACCTGCAATGGGGATGATGAGCAAACCGACGATGAGGATAATGAGCTTGGTAGAGCGCATCAATTCGGAATTGGGTTTTTTGTATTTTTTCGCCTTGGAGGAGAGGGAGTTGAGGTAAGTATTTTTCCCGACCTTATCGGCGCGCGCCTTGCAAGAGCCGCTGGAGATAAAGCTGCCGGCATAGAGCAAATCGCCCGGGTCTTTTTTAACGGGGATGGATTCTCCGGTCAAAAGGGATTCGTTTACCTCGATATTTCCTTCGGCGAGGATACAATCGGCGGGGATTTGATTGCCGAGGGAGAGAACGACGATGTCGTCCAAAACGATATCTTTGGAGGGAATTTCGCATTTTTCGCCGTTTCGAATGACGGTTGCGGTCGGAACGGTCAGCAAGGACAGCTTGTCGATCTTTCGTTTTGCGAAGATTTCCGTCACGATGCCGAAGCCGATATTGAGGGAAAAGATGACGACGAACAAAAATTGCGACGCGCTGGCGCCGGAATAGATGAGTGCGGCGGTTGCCAAAACGCAGAGCAAGTTAAAGAAGGTGAATAAATTTCCGATAAAGATGCTCGCATACGATTTGGAATATTTTTGATTGGTATCGTTGAATAAAAATTGCGAATACCGTTCGTTGACCTGGTTGGTGGTTAGGCCGTTGGAAGTATCGGGTGAAAAGCGCCGAATTTGCGCGGCATCCGCCGGAGCTTTTTTCTTTTTCTTGAACTGTTTTTTTATGCGCGCGATATCGATGGAGGAGTCCGATTCCTTCGCATCGGTAGCGGCTGTTTGTATTGCGTTTGCGGAGTCCGCGGCGTTTAATTTTTCCAAGACAAAATCCTGAACGTTTTGTTGTTGGGAGGCGGTTTTGTTTTTCGGTGCGGCGTAACGTTCACTTTTAAGCGGATCGGAATCCGAAGCGGTTGTATGTTTTTTAGCGGACATAGAGTCTCCTCCACTCGAAAATCAAATTCATTACAGACATTATACCATAAAATATAGTTGAATTCAAATAAAATATTCATTTTTTTGAAAAGCGGGTTTACGGAAGATAAAAAAGCGAGCAAAAAACGGAAAAGTGGCGTGCATTTTATTGCAAAAAGTCTGAAATTGGGTTAAAATAACAGAGGAAAGAAACACGGAGGCAAAAAGCGATGATCGATATCAATTTTTTGCGCAACAACCCGGACGCGGTGCGCGAAAATATGCGAAAAAAATTTCAGGAGAGGAAACTTCCCCTTGTGGATGAAGTTTTGGAATTGGATTTGCAGCGGCGCGAGCTGCAAAAAGAGGGGGATGCGTGTCGGGCAAAGCGCAATGCGTTGAGCGCGCAGATCGGCAAGCTGATGCGTGAAAAGAAGGCGGACGAGGCGGAGCAGGTCAAAGCGGAAGTCGTAAAAAACAATGAGCGGATCGCGCAGATCGAGGCGCAGTCGGAGCAGATAGCCGTAAAGCTGAAGCAGGACATGATGGCGATTCCGAATATTATAGCGGACGACGTCCCGATCGGCAAAGACGATTCGGAGAATGTCGAGCGAAACAGGTTTCTTGTTGCGGAGAAAAAGCCGTTTGAAGTGCCGTATCATCTGGATATATTGGAGAATCTCGGCGGGATCGATCTGGATTCCGCGCGTCGCACGAGCGGGCAGGGATTTTACTATTTGATCGGCGACGTTGCGCGTCTGCATTCGGCCGTCTTGACGTATGCGCGGGATTTTATGATCGATAAGGGATTTACGTATGTGATTCCGCCGTTTATGATCCGCAGCGACGTCGTATCGGGCGTTATGTCGTTTGAGGAGATGGACGGCATGATGTATAAGATCGAAGGAGAAGACTTGTATCTGATCGGTACGAGCGAGCATTCGATGATCGGGCGTTTTATGAATACCGTGCTGGAAGAAAAGGAATTGCCTCTCACGCTGACCAGTTATTCGCCGTGCTTCCGTAAAGAAAAGGGTGCGCACGGCATTGAAGAACGCGGAATTTATCGCATACATCAGTTTGAAAAACAGGAAATGATCGTCATTTGTAAACCGGAAGAGAGCAGGGAATGGTTTGAAAAGCTGTATTCGTATACGGTAGAGTTGTTTGTATCGATGCAGATTCCCGTACGCACGTTGGAGTGCTGTTCCGGGGATTTGGCGGATCTGAAATACAAGAGTGTAGACGTAGAGGCGTGGAGTCCTCGGCAGGAAAAATATTTTGAAGTGGGGAGTTGTTCCAACTTGACCGATGCACAGGCGCGCAGGCTTGGGATACGGTATAAGACGGAAAAGGGCAACGCGTTTGCTCATACGCTCAACAATACGGTCGTGGCGCCTCCTCGTATGCTGATCGCGCTTTTGGAAAATCATCTGAACGAAGACGGAAGCGTAACAATTCCGGAAGTTTTGCGCAAATATATGGGAGGAAAGGAAAAAATTCTTCCCCGCAAGAAATAATGGGAAGAAGGCGTCCGCATGCGGGCGCCTTCCTGTCGTTTTAGAGGAGCATAGAAATGGAAGAACGCTTTGAATATTATATGCCGACCCGTATCGTCAGCGGAAGCGGTTGCGTGCAAAAGAACGCTTCGCTCTTTCGCGTGTATGGAGAGCGCGCGCTGATCGTTACCGGAAAAAGCTCGGCGAAGAACGGCGCGCTGAGCGACGTGGAAGGCGTGTTGCGAGGGAATGGTCAATCGTATCGGGTTTACGACCGAATTCCGAACAATCCGACGGTGGAGAGCGTAACGGAAGGCGCGCGCATCGCAAGAGAATGCGGGGCGGATTTTGTCGTGGCGATCGGCGGAGGGTCGCCCATGGACGCGGCGAAGGCGATCGCGATGTTGGCGCGCCAGGATGCGAAGGAAGGGTTGTTTGCGCATGCGATCGGAGAAGACGTTTTGCCGATGCTGCACATTCCGACGACGGCAGGCACGGGCAGTGAAGTCACGCAATATGCGATCATTACCAACGACGAAAAGCAGACCAAGACGAGTATAGCGGCAAAATCCCTGTTTCCGCAAGTCGCGTTTTTAGACGGGGAGTACATGAAGGAATTGCCGCAGGATATTGCGGTCAACACGGCGTTGGACGCAATGTCGCACGCGATCGAAGGTATGCTTTCGGTTCGGGCGGGGGTGTTTACGGATGCGCTCGCACGGGAAAGTTTGCGCCTTTTATTGGGGGAAAGAAAAGCGCTGTCGGAAGGAACATATACGGCCGAATCGAGACAGAACCTGTTGCATGGTTCCACGCTTGCGGGCATGGTCATCGCGAATACGGGAACGACGGCGGTACACGGTATGGGTTACTCTCTAACCTATTTTCATCAGGTACCGCACGGCAGGGCAAACGGATTGCTTTTGCCGGCATTTTTGCGAATCTGCGCGAAACAAATTCCGCAGCGCATAGAGGAAATTTATGCGGCGATCGGGATGGGTGAAGAAGCGTTTTCGGCATTTGTCGATGCGTTGCTGGGGAGAAGGGAAACGTATCAGGATTCTTTATTGCGCGCGTATGCCGAAAAGGCTTCACTGAATAAGAATATAAAAAATTGCATGGTCTATTTTTCGGAAGAAGATTTATATGCGGTTCTGAAAGCATCTTTATCCAAGTAAAGGTTGTTTGGAGCCGAAATTTGCACGATTTCAGTGATTTACGAAATACTATGCGTGACGTAAACAGTAAAAACTGGTTTTGAGGGATAGTATGCTGACAATGATGTATTTTAGTCCGACGCGAACCACGAAAAAGATCGTGAGCGCAATCGGGAAGACGTTTTTTGAAAAGATGCTTTGCAAAACGAACATTGTTGACCTTACGCCGTTGGCGGTTCGAATGCGTACATATTCATTTTGTGAAGAGGATGTCGTCATTTTCGGCGCGCCCGTCTATGCGGGCAGAATTCCGCCGTTGCTCCTGCCTGTATTGCGCCAAGTAAACGGAAACGGCGCAAGGGCGGTTGTCGTTTCCGTATATGGAAATCGCGCCTTTGACGACGCACTTTTGGAAACGTTCGATTTATTTACGGAACAGGGTTTTACGGTCTGCGCGGCAGGTGCGTTTATCGGCGAGCACTCCTATTCAAAGGCGGTTGCCGGCAATCGACCGGACGTGGAAGATTTGCTGGCGGCGGATTTGTTTGCTACGGTTGCGTATGAGAAGGTAAAAAGCGGGACTCCCGTTCGGTCTCTGATCGAGGGAAACCGGCCGTATAAAGAGTATGCGCCGTCGGTATTGTCCGCCAGAAAGGCTCCCGTCGTCGACGCCGCGCTCTGTGTTCATTGCGGGAAGTGTATAGAGGTCTGTCCTGTCTGTACGATAGCGGCGGATTTAAGCGATCGAGGTCAATGTATCGGCTGTGCGGCGTGCGTCAAATTTTGTCCGAGGCAGGCGCGCGCATTTGACGGCGAAGATATGCAGCGGTTGCGGATGCGCCTGGAGGAGACGTGTCGAGAACGGAAAAATCCCAAACTTTTTGTGTGAAGAGGTTTACAATGGATTCAACGCAGGATAAGGAAATATTGTTTCGGGAGTTTTTTGGCGGAAACGATCAGAATTTCGTGGCGAAATTCGAGGAGTTTCGGGCGCTGATGGTGCGCTACAACTGTGCCGTGCGAGAGGTTCGGACAAAATTTGAGGTATTAAACGAGGAGTTGAGTTATCGAACCAGCCGCAATCCGATCGAGAGCATATCGTCGCGGATCAAGACGCCGATGAGTATTGCGGAGAAATTAAAAAGGATCGGCGTTCCTGTGACGGTCGATGCGATAGCCGATCATTTGAACGACGTGGCGGGAATCCGCGTCATCTGTTCGTTTATCGACGATATTTACAGCGTAGCGGAAATGCTCGCCAAACAGGATGATATAACGGTAGTGGAGATCAAAGACTATATACGAAATCCTAAACTGAACGGTTACAGAAGCTACCATATGATCGTAGAGGTGCCGGTCTTTTTGTCGGACAGCAAGCAAATCATGCGCGTTGAGATCCAATTTCGGACGGTGGCGATGGATTTTTGGGCGAGTCTTGAACATCAAATGCGTTATAAAAAACAGGCGGCGGATCGGCCGGATATAGCGGCGGAGCTTCGCAGTTGTGCGGAGACGATCGCCGCCACCGACGCGCGGATGTTGGGTATTCGCAAGCGGATCGAGCAAATGCAGGAGACGGAGTCGCGGGGAGCGGAGCCGCAAGGGACGGGCTCGCAAGGAACGGAGTCGCAGGAGAAAGTTTTATAGGAAATGAAAGTTGACGCTTGCAAAAAGCGGCATTGTGTTGTATAATATACTCGAATAAAGTTTTCAAATCAACGCTGAATTTAGTGGAGCGGGAATTGGGAAGTATGGAACGGAAAAAAGATTTATCGGCGATTTCGCAGGCGGAATTTGCGCAACAGCAGACGATATTGGATATTGACAAATGGTTAGCGAGCGAGAAGGCAAAGCGCGATCTGTGCGGCAGTATGCGCTGGTGCAAATATTGTGTTCGCGGGGAGACGTATCCGTGTGCAAAGGCGCAATTTCGCGAGAAAATGGAAGATGCTTTGGACGAAATAGTGGATGAAATCATCGAAAAAGAGCGGCAAAGCAAGCAGCCGTCGGCGCAGGAGACCGATCAGACGGATCGTATTTTGAAGGAAGAAGTCGACGAAGAGGTGGCGCTGGCTGATATTTCGGAGGAAGATGAGTCGTCTCGGCGGGCAAAGGCCGAGCAAGGCGGCGAGGCGGTTTTGCGCGATGAGGGGAATCGGAAGGAAATTCCGCAAGGCTACGAATACGTGACGCGATATCGTCGTTCGTTTCGTTCTCGGCTGATTCAAAGCGGCGCCGTGCAGGATACATATACGGAACTGAAAAATGCAATCATGGCATATGCCGGCATCAAAGTACGCGCATGTAAAAATTACGAAAGTTATCGCTTGGGCGGGGAACGGATCGCGAAATTTGCCTTTGCGGGGAAAACGCTGGTACTTTATATGGCGTTGGAGCCGTTGGAATTTGAAAATTCTGTCTATCGCTTTGAGGACATGTCGGATAAAAGGACGCATCGAGATACGCCTCTGCGCATAAAGCTCGGGAGCCGTCGTTCCGTACGTCAGGCAAAAGAATTGTTGAGTATCCTTTTTCGGAAAAAGGATACGGCGGAAGTCGGATGTGTCTATACCGATTATCATATTCCTTACCGTTCGGATGAAGAGCTGATTGCGGAAGGATTGATTCAACCGTATCGTGTTTTGCAGAAGAAAAAAGTTGTCGGAAAAGAAAAGTAAATCGGATCGTTTGAAATGAGCGGAGTATCGCAAATTGTGCGATACTCTTTTTTTACGATTTTAAGCGCGTACGGAAGGATGAGGAGGGCGGGGAGAAGAACGAGATTCGAGGAGAGAAAACGAAAAGGTTGGCATAAAGGTACGAGCGGAGAAATATATATGAATATGCCCAAAGGGGAAGAAAACGAAATGCTTGAATTTTTAACGGACAACCTGCGTTCGGCGTTGCGGAGCGTAAATATCAACTTGGTGTACGAGTTGCGCGTGCGGGCGAACAAGCCTGTTGTGATCAATTATGGAGGGCGCTATACCTTTCTGGGCGCGTACGGCGTTACGGAGTATAGGGAGGGAGCGTTGACGGCTACCTATGCGGATATTGAGGGTATTTTGTATCGGGCGAGCGAATATTCCATTTATTCGGTGACCGACCCACTGCGGCAGGGATTTATTACGGGATCGTGCGGAGAAAGGATCGGGCTGGCGGGGATTTTTGTCTATGAAAACGGCAAGCAGTTTACGGTAAAGGAAGTGACTTCGATCAATATACGTGTGCCGCACGAAGTGATCGGGTGCGGAGAATTTATCTATGAGCGGTGTTTGGCGAGGGAGTTGGCGAGCGTTCTGATTCTTTCTGCGCCGGGGCGGGGAAAGACGACGATATTGCGGGATATA
>CALVYJ010000068.1 GCA_944372075.1 uncultured Clostridia bacterium
TGATGTCGGAGATGGTCATCCATGCGTCGCACTCGTAGTGGACGGGACGGGTCTTATCCAACGCGTTCGCGATCTGGAAATGATGAAGGGCGGGTACGGCGATAATTTTTACCAGCAAATGTTCCGCAACACAAAGGAATTCAAATACGGAGAGGCGGAAAAGTATAAGTTTTCCGCAGGGAAAGAGGGAGACTGGTCAAGTGCGGTCGTCTATCTCGATTTTGAGGGCGACGCAATGGAGCGCGATTTTGCGGGATACGATTCATCCGTGACGTACACGGACACGACGAACCGCAACGATATCGTGAAGACGGAAGTGATGCAGGACGGAAAGAATTATTATTTCAGGATCACGACGGCTTCCGACCTCACGGAATACGAGCAGGGCGATACGGATTGGATGAATATTTGGATCGCAACGGCGGCGGACCGCGACTATGCGTATGTGATCAACCGTGAATACGGCAAGGTCAGCAAGGTGAGCGAAGCGGGATACGAAGCGGTGGGGAACGCGCAGGTAAGCGTTTCCGGGAACGTGATGACGGTGAAGGTATCCAAAGGGGCGTTGGGAAATCCCGAGGCGATCCGATTCCGTGTTTCGGACAATGTGGATGCTTCCGATCCCATGAATTTTTACGTGCAGGGCGACAGCGCGCCCATCGGTGCGCTCGGCTATACCTACGGTAATTTCTGATGCAGGAGGAAAGTGTTGTGAAGAAAGTAGTTTCTTTATTGATGAGCATACTATTTTTGGTTTCGTCCGTGTTTTTTGTCGGATGCGGCAAGAAGGACGACGATAAACCGAGCGGAGATCCGGGCGACGGATCCCAGGGAGAAAGCGATATGACGATAGACAAGGGCGATGCCGGAAATCCCACTTATACGTTCGTGACGGACGGAGAGCTTGCGGTTTCCACCGTATCCCGTCAGGATACGCTCAACAAATTGCAGGCGGCGGACGACTATGGCAGAAGTTTTGGTTACATGGACGGGTACAAGACGGACAAAGAGCGGTATGTTGGGCTGTTTTACTTTACGTGGTTAGGCTGGCACGGCACACAGATGCAGGATGTTTATGATATTACCAAACTGATCGACGAGAATCCGGACGCGCTGTGGGATACGGAAGGCAATGAAGAAAGTCCGCTCGGACAGTATCACTATTGGGGCGAACCACTGTACGGGTATTACAACAGCAAGGATCCGTGGGTGATCCGCCGTCAGATGGAATTGTTTACTTTGTCGGGCATCGACTTTATTGCCTTTGACTGCACCAACGGGTACGATTATATCGACGTAATTTCCGTGATTCTGCCCATTATGCAGGAGATGTACGACGAAGGCTGGGATGTTCCCAAATTTATGTTCTATCTGAACACGAATTCCAAAAAGGTACTCGGCGAGCTGTACGGCGGGCGCGTCACGTCTTCGGACAACGTGCTGGAAAAGGAGGGCATCTACAAGAACGGATATTACAAAGATCTTTGGTTTGCCCCCGAAGGGAAACCGAAGGTGGCAGCGATCACCGATCCGAACAGCACGAACGGCGAGATCGGAGACCCGAAGGATCATATCGTGACCGATCCCGAACTTTTGAATTTTTTTGATTTCTGGGAATCTCTGTGGCCGAACAAGACGCAGTACGAAAACGGACTGCCGTGGATGGATTGGAGCAAGCCGCAGACGGTCTATACGGACACGGTCAACGTATCGGTAGCGCAGCACAACAAACTTCCTTTCTCGGATGCGCTTCTTTCTGCGGATCTTGCCGATGTGATGTGGGGCAGAGGATATACCCTGGCGAACGGGCCGGATCATTCGGACGATGCCATCGATGCGGGGCTGAACTTTGAAGAGATGTGGCAGAATGCCATCCGTTATGACGTAAAATACACGTTTGTCACCGGCTGGAACGAGTGGGTGGCGATCAAGAATGCCTCTGCGCTGGGCAACAACCAGGAATATCCGGAATGTCGCGGCAACCGCGTCTTCTTTGTGGATACGGTCAACCGCGAATATTCGCGCGACATTGAAATGATGAAAGGCGGTTACGGCGATACGGCATTCCTGCAACTGATGCGCAACACGCGCACGCTCAAAGGCGCGACCGGAGAGATGGCGGCGAGTGCAAAGACGACGGTCGATATCAAGCAGGGCATGACGCAGTGGTCGCAGGTCGCGGACGTCTATTACGACGTTACGGGCGAAGGGAATCGCGATTATCGCGGCTTCTCGCAGGATCTGCAATACAAGGACGACAGTCTGAAAAACGATATTTCCGAGATCCGCGTGGCGCACGACGATGAAAACATCTATGTGCTCGTCGTTTGCGAAGAGGATATCGTACCCAACGTCGAGTCGAACAACTGGATGAATCTGCTCATCGACGTAGTAGGGCAGGACAACGACGCGTTCTGCGGTTACGATTACATAGTCAACCGTCAGTCCTCCTATACGGGCGATTGCAGCGTGGAACAGTATGCCAAGGAGAGCGGCAAGATCGCCTATAAAGGGAAGGGCGTCGCAAAGTTCACGTTGAACGGAAAGTATATGCAGTTCAGCATTCCCAAATCCGCGCTCGGCATTACGGACGGATTTACGATCAACTTCAAAGTAGCCGACAACGTTACCGAACCCGAAAATATTCAGAGCTACTATATTTCGGGCGACGTTGCGCCTGTCGGAAGGATCAACTATATTTTCAAAGGTTAAGGAGATAAGAGATGAAGAAAAGATTTGTCTGGATCATCGCTTTTGCGCTGCTTTTTGCATTGAGCTTCTCTGTGGCGACGGTTTTTGCGGCGGAAAGCACGGCGATGTGGGAAACTTCTTCCGCCGGTGCGTCCGTTACGGGAAATGAAACCGTTTCCAATGTCACGGG
This sequence comes from uncultured Clostridia bacterium, assembly GCA_944372075.1. Classification (GTDB taxonomy): domain Bacteria; phylum Bacillota; class Clostridia; order Christensenellales; family Borkfalkiaceae; genus Borkfalkia. The sequence goes on from CALVYJ010000068.1 coordinate 2,882, forward strand.
CGAAGCGGGAACGGCCATCGTACTGAATCAGAAAGAGAAAGTCAACTTCAACGAAGGCGCGTATGTCGAATTTATCATCGTAAAGTCGACGGACACGACGATCTCCGCGGACGCGCGCAGCAACGGCGATAACTATATTCGTTTTACGGCGGTGAATGCGCAGGGCGTCGGCGTCGAAATGGTAATTTATGCGCGTTACTCTTCCGTTTCCACGATGGCGAACAAGATGGACGTGGACGTGTTCTATCTGGATCCCGCCGTTGAAGAGGGGAAAGGCGCGGTGGCAGGCAAGAAATATCTGGAAACGTTTGAAACGTACCAGCGCATCGAAGATACGCGCCACTGCATCGATATCCACAAAGAGAACGATATGTGGTTCTTTGCGTTCGACGGATTGACGGCGATCCCCGTTCCCGAACTCAACGCCATGGATCTTTCCGAGGCGTCCCTGACGTTCGAATATTATTCAAAGACCAATACGCCCTCGTTCAAATTGTACACGGCAAAAGCGGGCATTGCGAAACATTACATTGAAAACAATCTGTTGCAATTCGGATCCGATCAGATCGAGCAACTTGCGGACGATACCGTGCGTTACAGGATTGCAGATCAGCGTGCGGCGCAGTACGCCGGGCAGCTGATCCGTTACAGGGAACATCTGATCAGCGCGACGGCATACGACGTGCGTCAGCCGATCACCATCGAATACAGCTACGACGTTTCCAACGCTTCCGCCGTATGGTATGCGGTAGGACTGGGGCGTCCCGACGTACTCGATTCCATCACTCGTCTCAAATACGACGTGTTCGGGGAAGATAAAACCAAAGTCTTGGAAGATTACAGCGACAGCATTGCGTCCAAAAACGACGGCATCATGTTCCAGACTGGAACGGGCATGGCGCAGCCGACCGAACCTTCCCAGAATAACCGTCTGGAAAGCTATACTACGAATTCTGCATCCAAACCGTACGAGGGCAGAGAAAACATGGACCGCATCACGTTCATCGTGAAGGAAAACGGGACGGATATGTATCACAACGGCAAGCTGATTTTCAGCGACCTGGTCACGAAACTTTCCGATTTTGAGTCCAACGGATATATGGCTTACCCGTATTTCCATTTCTTTGAAGACGTTGCAAACACGGCGAAGGGCAACACGATCGTCATAAACGGTTTCAACGTACCTGAACTTACGGAAGAAGATACCGAATACAAAGTAGTGGGCGATTCGAACACAGATCTGCAGGTCGGGCTGAAAAACCCGGGCGCAGGGGAAATCACCATGCTGGCGCCCGACGCAGAGGGCGTTTTGCAGGAAGTAGATGCGTCTCTGTACAGCTACAATGCCGAAACGGAAACGCTGACCGTAAAATATTCGTGGTTTGAAGGCAAGGCATACGAAATCTATAAGCTGTACGCGAGCAACGGTGACGGCAGTGCCGAAATTTCGGTGCGGTTCTCCGACCCCGACCTGGTCACGCAGGCTCCTACCGTGGAAAAGGACAGTTATTTCTGGAAGACGGGCAGCGGAACCGAAGATCTCGTGGTAAAAGTGGATATTCACAACGGCATCTGGAAATCTTTTTCCGGTGCGGGCATCATGACGAACAATTATACGGCTGAACCCGAAGCGGATGGAAGCACGGTGTACGTCATCACGATCAGCAAAGATTTTCTGAACAACAAGAAAGCAGGATCCTACACGTTTACCGTGCGCACCACGGACGTGGAGGAAGGCAGTTATTCCTGCCAGTTTAAGATTACGGTAGGCGAATCGGAGTCGGAATCCGGCGGCGGAACGGAAGAACCCGACGACACGCCTGAAAATCCGGACAGCGGCGACACGCAAAAGGGCGGATGTTCTTCCGTACTCGGCGCGGGAGCGATCGTCGTGGCGGCAGTTGCGCTCGGCGCGGCTGCGGTTTTGATCCTGCGCAAAAAAGTTCGTTAAAAAAGGGGAAGCGTAACCCCTAAACAGGAGGAAATGTATGAAAAAACGTAGCAAAGTCATTACGCTTATTTTGAGTTTGGTAATGGCGATTTCCTGCATCGGAGCAGGGGTAATGTTTGCTGTGGCGGAAGAAGCCGCACCGATCACCATCGTTTCGTATCCCGGCGAATTTACGGGCGGCATCAACGACACAGATCTTCGTCTGAGTCAGACGGGATTGGGCGGAGAAAATGTGACCAATCTTGAAGGAGCGACGATCGACGGAAAGGCATTCAAGGAATATGTGCTTTTCAACGGCGAAGTGATCGATACCAACAAGATCAACGTACATTACTGCGCGAAGAGCACGTTCAGCGTCTCGATCAATGATCAGAGCATCAAGACGGTCGGCGCAACGCTGGAATTTTTGAAGGGACTTCCCATTCCGAATGCGGACAAAGCGACGTCTGCGGGGGTATTGGGCGAGTCGTTCAAACTCGTCTATACCGTTAACGGCTGGATCAAAACGGCGCCTTCCGATTCACAGGAGCGCACCGATGTGAAAGTGACGGGACTGGGCGGCGGCTTCGGCAACGGCGAATCCATCGTGTTCGACTTGGGACGCCAGGGAAGCAACATGAACTACGAGAACGTGCAGAATCTTACCGATTGCGGCAAAAAGGTAGCTTCCTTTATCCTTTACAACGGGAAACCTGTAAACGGAGAGTTTTCCGTGCATCAGTATGAAAACGCGTTCTATATTTATCCGAACACGGGATTTTCTTTCAAAGACGGAGACATGATTGAGATCCTCGCGGGGCTGCATTTCACGGCAAGCCAGGACGGATCGGTATTTAAGGATTATCTCGGCACGGGCATCAAAGTAAAGTACTCCAACGGTTCCTGGGCAGAAAGCGCGGATGCGGGTTCGATAAACTCTCTCAATACGCTTGGAGGACTGACGTACATCGAAGCGGGTGCGACCATGCCTGCAATGTATGAATTTGCCGCGGAATTCAAGCTGGAAGCATCGGCAACGGAAGCATCCGACTTGCAAGAGCAGGCAAATTATTCGGAAAACTTCTTCATCAACGGAAAGAGCATCAAGCAGATCAACGAGGAAGTGAAAGCGGAAGATGCGGACGGCATGGAGATTCCTGCGGTCACGATTTCCGCCGTAGGCACGACGATCAAGATCACGGTTGTGGCGGATACGGGCGTCATTGATCCCGATTCCAACATCACCTTCAAAATTTCCAAAGCGTTTGTATTTGACACGAAACATGTCCTTACCGAGGACATCGAGCGGTACTACATTCCCGAGCTCACGTTCTGGTCGAATGTAGCGCCCTATGAAATCGAAAAGACGTCGGCAGTTTCCATTTCTTCCGTTTCTTTTGATGTTATCGATAACGGAGTAAACGGCAGCATAGATATCACGTTCGACGGCGACATAGCGGACGGCATGATGCTTCTTTACAGCGGGCATCCCGAATATCTGCTTTCCAACTCTGTTCCTTCCGGAGTAGGGTACGCGAAGGAGCAGGCGAATGCCCTGGCTGCTTCGGGCGCTACGCGCAACGTATTGGAAAAGATATTTATCAACGGTAAGAGCGTCGGCGACTATTGGGCGGAGCTGTCGGGCGCAGAAGCGAAGTCCAGCCGTTTCCAGATGCATATTTTGAGCAACAACGTTCTCTCCATCCGTTCGAACGTTACGAACGGATTTGGTGAAACGGATAACATCGAGATCACATTCAAAGCAGGCTTTACATTCTTCTCGGGCGCGTATATCGATGAAGACGTAACGATCCGTTACGACGGAACGCAGCAGGATTTTGTACCTGCGTCTGTCGCAATTTCGGCGGAAAAGACGCAGCTTGCCGTTGATGAAAGTACGGCACTCACCTTTGCGGCGACGCCTTCGTTTATCGGAGGGACTCCCGTATTTGCTTCTTCGGATGAAACGGTAGCCGCGGTGGAAGCGGTTACGGACGAAGAGACCGAAACAACGACGTATGTAGTTAAAGCTCTGAAAGCCGGCACTACGAAGATCACGGCGACGTTGAACGGCGTAGTATCCAACGAAATTGAAATCACGGTCAGCATTCCCGCGACGGGCATCACGCTGGATAAGTCTTCCGCGGAAATGAAAGTGGGAGAGGAATTGGCGTTGACTGCAACCGTTCAACCGAATGGAGCTACGGACGAAGTTGTATGGACGTCGTCGGATGACAGCGTCGCCACGGTAGAAAACGGAACCGTTGTTGCCAAAAAGGCCGGTACGGTCACCATTACTGCGCAAGCGGGCGATCAGAGCGCAACTTGCTCCATAACGGTTACGGAGGAGAGCAGCGGCGACGGAACGGGCGATACGGACAACACGGACGACACGGATAAAACCGAAACGTCGGGCGGATGCGGTGCTTTTGCGGGCGTTTCGTTCCTGGCAGTAAGTGCGTTGTTGTGCGCAGGCGCGGCGGTCGTTATGTTCCGTAAAAAAGCGGAATAATGCAGGTTAGAACGGCTCGATAACGAACGGCGCTTGCAAAAAGCAAGTTCTGAAAGTTGAGTTGAGCAAAAATTAAAAAGGTTTTGAGATGAGTCCGGTATATTGCCGGGCTCATTTCTTATGCAAAAAAGCGCATGATATGTAACGGAGTTATCCGCAAAGCGTCGCCTTGCGGGAAAAACGAGGGGACGTATCCTAAAAACCAATGCCGCAAGGCTCGTGCGAATAATAATTCAGCAAGGCTCACGCGAACAACCGAACGTCGGCATTTCGCAATTATTTCTTCCCATAACACAAAAGGCGATACCCGATAGGGTATCGCCTTTTGGTGGTGGAAAAAGAGAAACGCAAATCGAATGAAAAATTTATCGTGAAAAATGAAGATAAGTTTTCTCGGGCGGACAAACAATGACGGGCGTCGAATCGCATCAACAGTGTTCAAAGGTGCCTGGTTGTAAATTTTAGCAGGGTTGTTGTCCGTTGTCGCCGATAAAATCAGATTACGCGCATGAAGTCATTTCAGACGGAATGCACGGAGCAAAATACGCATCGAAACAAGTGTTAAGTATTGCATTTTTTATGGAAATGTGGTATACTGCAAATAAAAGTTCAGTAAATTGAGGAACGGGTATGGATGAAAAGATACGAGATATAGGGGTAGCTCAATTTAACCCGTACATACGGTATGTCAATAAACTGATCGGCTCGGTGCATGAGAATCATATCGTGCCGTGGCGTATATTGTACGATTTTGAAGTGATATTTGTTACGCAGGGAGAGCTGTGTGTCATTAAGGAAGACAGTGAATATACGATCGGGGAGGGCTGTCTGCATATTATGCCGCCGTATGTACGGCACACGCGGGTGGTACCGGAACATATCAAGACGTCCTACTACGGGGTACATTTGGACTTTATGTTTGACGAAGGCAGTCCTGATTTTTCAGCCTGGGAGGTGTACCAGGAGCCTTGCGAAAAGAAGCTGAACGCGGTGCCGATTCGTGTAGATCTTGCCAGACGCAAGGGATATAAACTTGAGATCATGGAAATGGTGGAGAGTTATCGAGTGCGGAACAAATTTCGGTTTATCGAATTATTTGAGAAGTTGTACAACGCATTTCAGGAAAATACGGTAAACGGTCGATTTCGAGCAAAGGCGTACATGACGCTGATCATCGCTGAATTTTTGGAGGAACTCAGCAGCAGTGATCGGGAAAATTCGGAGCCGTCCGATTACGTATCGCGGTTTATCGAATACATGACGAATCATTATTCCGAAGCCATTGACTTAAATAAAGTTGTAAGCGAATACGGGATTTCGCCGAGCCGATTCCGGGCGATCTTCAAACATCAGATGAACCGTGCTCCGCTCGAATACATTATAGACTATCGTATAAAAAAAAAAAAAAGGTTGTTCATT
>CALVYJ010000069.1 GCA_944372075.1 uncultured Clostridia bacterium
AATTTTCGCGCGAAAGGCTCTGCCCGCAACGAGCCGCGCGCCGTTTTGGCGCGCGGCTCGTTTTTAGAAAGAGCGTCCTGCCCGGATACGCAAACACGTATCCGTTTTTTTCTGCGACAAGCAACCGCACTTTTTATCCGCGACAAACAATCGCGTATTTTATCTGCGGGCATACGGAACGCGCAGCCGTTGTTTCTGCGACGATCAAAGCGCGAAAAGCTCCTGCGTTTGTTGATTTACACGCAATTTGCGAACGACGGTTTGCTTCGCGCAAACCGCATTGTAGAAGCTACAAAATCGCAGCGGTCAGATATCCTGCGCCCAACAGCACCGCCAAAAAGGAGAAATTCAGCGCCAGAAATTTTGCGATATACGATTTTGTCTGACCGGGATTGACGCGGCGAAAGGTATTCAAGGTGATCAAGCTGGCAAGCGAAGCGATGGGCGTACCCAATCCGCCGATATTGACGGCGATCAGCAACCGAACATAATCCTGCGTAAAGCGGGAGAGCAAGACGGAAGAAGGGACGTTGGAAATGATCTGGCAAGAGAGCGTACCGAACGCGAGCGGGTCCAGAGCCACGAGATTCCCCAAAAAATTCTCCACCGCAGGAATGCGGGCAAGGTTTCCGGAAAAGACGAAAAACGCGCAAAAGGTAAGCAAGAGACCGTAATCGACGTGCAGAATCGAGCGATAATCGAGCAGGAGCAGTGCGACGAACACGGCGAGCAAACCCCAATAATAGGGAAAGACGCGAAAGACGATCATGACGGAGATGGCGAACAGGACGGCATACACCGCCGCGCGCCAAGCGGACGGCGCCTGTTTGGGTTTTGACAAGACCTGCGCCGGCTCGTTCTTTACGGTAAAACAGATGCCGAGGATCATCAAAAAGGCGACGGCGAACGGAAGAGCCATGATCGCAAAAAACTCTGCCGTCGGAATTTCGTAATAGGAAAACAGGTACAAATTTTGCGGATTTCCGAAGGGCGTGAGCATGCCGCCCAAGTTTGCCGCGATATTTTGCATGATAAAGGTAAACGCGGCAAGTTTTTTATTCCCGCACGATTCCAGAACAAACCATCCGAGCGGCAAAAACGTGACGAGCGCCATGTCGTTCGCCATGATCATGGAACCGAAATATGTAACGAAGACGAGGGCAAGAACGATGTTGCGCATCGTTTTGAACCGCCGAACGATGACGTCCGCCAACCACACAAAAAAGCGAATGTTTCGCAGCGCCGCCACCACCGCCAAGGTGCAGAACAGGCAAGAAAGGGTACGCAAATCGAAATACCCCAAATATTCCCGATCGAACGGGACAAAAAAGCAGGTGATCGCCGCCGCGATCAGCGCGACGATCAACACGACGTTTCCCCGCAAAATATGCCCGGCCGCCCACCAAAAACGGCGCGCGCGGGAGGGCTTTGTTTCCTCTATGTCCATAGTTTCACCTAATGATTTTTCAGACAGTATTATTATACTCAACAATGTGCATTCGTCAACGGTTTTTGACGCATCGGACGAGAATTTATTTGCTTGCGGCGGCGCGCTGTGGTATACTGTTTGCGGGCGACACAAACGCCGCGAAGGGCGCGCCGCACGATCTCTTTTCGCCAACCCCTTTGCGGAAAACGCCGCAAGCGCGCGTACCTCTCCCGCATCGCCGCCCAGACCGATACAAAAAAGGACGTTTTATTCTATGTTCCGAGATCCCTATATTCTGCTGAGCTATATCAACACCAAATTGCGAAATTCTGCTTGCGACCTTTGCGCACTCTGCCGCGAGCTGGACGAAGACCGCGATCGAATCGAAGAGACGCTCCGTTCGATCGGATACGCATACGACGAAACATCCAACCGCTTCGTTCCCGTTTGAGCGCCATCCCCTTTTGCGTTTTGCCAAACGATCGCATCCCCCCTTCAACGAAGGATCCGCGTCTGCCGATCTGCCCACGACCTTCCTAAAAAGCGGGCAATTTTTATGCCGAGGCAAGCAAACGATTTTTCAACAGGCGAATAATCTTTTCGCGCCGAAGCAGGGAAATTTTTAACAGGCGGATAATCTTTTCGCGCCGAAGCAGGGAAATTTTTTAACAGGCGGGCAATTCTGTACGGCGGAAGAGGACGTCGTTTTTTAAGCGACAGGCGCGGCGCAATTTTTTGCGCCGCGCCTGATTTTTGCTTTTGAAAGGGTCGATTTTGTCTGTGCGTCTTTACGGCTGCGCGTGCGGCATATCCTGTTCGCCCTCCCGATCGGGCGGGTACACGGCGAATCGGTCGGCGGCATCCGGCTTGCTCCTATACAGCAAGAAAACAAAGTAGACGATCGCCGCAACGCCCACCGCCGCCGTGAGCAAAATTTCCTCCAAACACCAAACGTCGGAAAACGCGCCGATGCCCAAGCCGCGCTCGGAAGAAATCAAATTTCCGCAAAAATTGAACACTGCGTGCACGAAGGCGCACGTCCATACGCCTGCCCCGCGGAACATGCAGATCGCCAGCATGCTTCCGATCAGGAAGGAATACCCGACCTGCAAAAACACGCCGCCGGAAAATCCGCCCAGCAAGTTGACCAGATGCAACAGTCCGAACATCGCGCTTGAAAGGATCACGCCCCAAAACCTGCCGCGCTTTCCCGTTCCCGTCCTGCCCAGTACAAAGGGAAAAATGACCGCGCGGAACGCGACCTCTTCAAACATGCCTACCCCCGCGCATTCCAATACAAACGCCAAGATATACGCCGCGCTGCCCGTTACCACTGCCGTCCCGTTAGCGAGCGCTATAATCGGCAAATTGTTGACGGCAACGATCAGCGCGGGAAGAAGGAGCGGCAGCGTCCGCCACGCGCCGCGCTGTACTCCCCACACGTTGCGGATTCCCATGTGCAGCGCAAGCGCCACCATGATCAGACAAAACGCCATACGGACGATCCCCAGCCCCAACATCGGCGCCAGAACGGGGTCGTGCGTAAAGAGTTTTCCCGCCCATTCGGTGGGAAACAGCACAAATCCGGCCGTCAGCAGATACAGTATTGCCGCACTCTGTATGGGCGTCTTTCGCATATAAAGCATTTTCGGTGTCATTTTTTCGCTCCGTACCCCCGCCTACAGCCGCCAATCCCCGCTTGCCGTACGCCGCCGAAACCGTTTCACTATTTTTGAACAGCCTCCGCCGCCGGCGCAGCGCAAGAATCCTGCCGCCCTTTCGGCATCTCTTTGCGCGCGCCTTTGCGTTTTCATCCCGCAAAGGCGCGCCCCGTTTTTCAAGTTCCTATCCCGTACGCGTACGCTCTTTTCGCAGCGCCGCCACCACAGCGCCCGCCGCTCCGACATTCTCGCCTGCAAGCTGGCGCATATCTCCCTCTCTGCGGCAAACCCCGTCGGATCCGCCGAAAAAGTCAAATCCGCCGACAGAGCGGGTCAGTCTTTGAGAATATATGCCGCGCCGAACGCGCCTTCGTCAACGTGAATGCTCAAAACGGGCCCCGTCACGCGCTGATGAATATATACGGAGGGAAGCCGATTCTTGAGCATCTGCGTAAATTCGGAGACGTCCGTCTTTTCGCCGCAGCGACAGACGATCAGACGGCGGGTATTTTCGGGAACCAACGCAACCATTTCGTCGAGGCGCTCGCGCGCGCCGCGCGCGTTCTTTCGGAACAGGATCTTCCCCTTCAGTTCAAAGACCGGCCGAAGATTGAGCGTCGTTTTCGCCTTTACGTTGTTGAGTCTGCCGCCGAACACCAGCCGCTCCAACGATTCGACCGTGAATACGACGCCGATCTTTTTCTTTAAGCTCTCCAAGTGTTCCAAGACGGCGTCAAAGGAAAGGCCGCACTTGACCATGTTGACCGCCTCGTCGACCAGCAAATGCATTCCCGCGCCGATGGTCTGTGAATCGACGATGCGAATATGCCCTCCGACCTGATCGGCGGCAAAGCACGCGGAAGAATAGGTCCCCGAAAGCGCGCCGGACAAGACGATGCAGATGACCTCGTACCCGCTTTCAACGAGCGAGGTGAACGTGCGAATAAAATGATTCAGAGCGGGCTGTGCGGTTTTGCAAGGATTGCTTTGTGCCATGATCTGCATAAAGTTCCCGTTTTTACCCGATGCAAACTCCTCGTAAAAATTGGAACCGAGCTGGTAATTGAGCGGAACAACGCTCAGGATCTGTCGGCTGGCGATCTCATCCGCCGAATAGCCTACGGACGAATCTGTCACGATGGCGATCATATCTTCCTCCTTGTTTTGCGCGCACGCATGCTCGGCATGCAAATGCGCATTTCGTCGTTTGATTTACCCCTTAAAATTTACGGAAACGCTCGTACCGCTCCTCGATCAGCCGATCGGGCGCAACGCCCCGCTTTTGCGCAAAAAACTGCGCGATCTCCGCCTTCAAACCGACAAAAAACTCGTCGGAAAATTGCAGTTCCGGCAGTACCTTCTCCACCGCCCGCAACGCAAGCAGATCGTTCGCGGTCAGCTTCAGGCTCTCGCATGCCTGGGCGACTTTCCCGCTGTCTTTCCATAAAATGGAGGCACAGCCCTCGGGCGAAATGACGGAATAGGTCGCCGTTTCGGTGATCCAGACCTCGTCTGCCGCCGAAAGTCCGAGCGCCCCGCCGCTGCCGCCCTCGCCGATAATGATCGACAGCGTGGGCGTGCGCAAGCGTATCATTTCCATGATCGAATTGGCGATCGCCTCGCTTTGACCGCGTTCCTCCGCCCCGATCCCGCAATACGCGCCCGACGTATCTACCAGGCACAGCACCGGACGATGGAATTTTTCCGCTTCCTTCATCAGGCGCATCGCCTTGCGATACCCTTCCGGATGGGCGCATCCGAAGTTATGTTCGATCTTCGCCTTCGTATCCGTGCCCTTCTCGATCCCGATCACCGTGACCGGCTTGCCCTCGATAAACCCGACTCCGCCGATCACCGCCGCGTCGTCCGCAAAGCGACGGTCGCCGTGCAGCTCGATGAACCCCTCTACGATCTTCTCGATGTATTGCATCGCCGTGGGTCTTCCCTTCTCGCGGCTCTTCATTACGATTTCGTATGCGTTCATGCGTCCGCCTCCATGCAGTGGATCTTCAACAGCGACGCCAATTTTTCTTTCATTTCCTTGCGCTCGACGATCAGATCCACAAATCCCTTTTTCTGCAAAAATTCCGCGCGCTGGAAGCCCTCGGGCAGTTTTTGCCGTATGGTCTGTTCAATGACGCGCGGCCCGGCAAACCCGATCAGCGCGCCCTTCTCCGCCATGATCACGTCCGATTCAAACGCAAACGACGCCGATACCCCGCCCGTCGTCGGATCGGTCAGCACCGAGATATACAGAAGCCCCGCCTCGCTGTGTTTTGCTACCGCGGCGCTCGTCTTTGCCATCTGCATCAGCGATACGATCCCTTCCTGCATGCGCGCCCCGCCGCTCAGTACAAACCCGACGACCGGCAATCTGTTCTCCGTGGCATACTCGAAGGTCTTGGTGATCTTCTCGCCTACCGTGTGCCCCATACTCCCCATCATAAACCGATAATCCATGGAAAACACCGCGCATTCCACTCCGCCGATCGTCGCCCTGCCGCAGACCGCGCCGTCGCGCTCGCCCGTCTTTTCGCGCAGAGCCGCCAGCTTTTCGTCATACCCCGGAAAATCCAAAATGTTTTCGCTCGTCTCCTCGCCGAACAACTCTTCGAATTGCTCCGCGCATATCTCGATCCGCTCGCGCGCATTCAGTTTTTTATAGTACCCACACTTCGGACATACCCCGCAATTTTCGCGCATCTCGTCCGAAAGTATGATCTTTCCGCATTTTTCACACTTTTCCGCAAGTTTTTCCGGTATCACCGCCTCCGTCGAAGGCGCTTCCTGCGGGGCGGCTTCGTCCGTCCCCTCCAGCGCATTCTTCGGCTTCTTGAAGAAAAATTTTTTCAGATCCTCAAAGTTCACTTCTCTGCTCCTTACGTTCGTCCTCTCCCGTTCGCCGCTTTGCTCCCCCTTCGGCAACCTTCGCCGCCCGACGCCGACCTTGCGCCCGTTCGCGCCCTTGCTCGCCGAAAATCCGCCTCTCGCCCGCTTTGGGCGCCTATGCAGACTCCCGCGCAGCCCCTTCTTGCGACGCTGAGATTGCTTTTTATGCCGCTCCCGATGATCGGATGTGTCGTTTCGCCGCCCGCTCCTCTTCGCGGCGCGGCAAACGCCTTCGATCGATACCGCATCGTTCTCTTGCCGATGCCGCACCGATACGTTGCCGATTATTTATCAATAATTTTTCAGATAGGTTTCCAAAAAGTTTGTGCAATAGGTGCCTTCCTTAAATTCCGGCTGTGCCAGAATATCGCTGGAGAGCTCCGCATTGGTATGCACGCCGTCGATGACCAACTCGCACAGCGCCGCCTGCATTTTGCGGATGGCTTCGGTGCGTTCGCGGGCGTAGACGATCAGTTTTCCGATCATGCTGTCGTAGTAAGGCGGAATGACGTAATCCTGATAGATCGCCGTATCGAAGCGCACCCACGGGCCGCCGGGAATGTGCATAAATTTGATCTGACCGCAGCTGGGACGAAAATTATTGCGCACGTCTTCCGAGTTTATGCGGCATTCGATGGCGCAGCCGCGCAGGCGGATATCCTCCTGCTTGTAGATGAATTCGATGCCCGCCGCGATGCGGATCTGCCATTTGACGATATCGATACCGGTCACATACTCGGTGACGGGATGCTCGACCTGCAGGCGGGTATTCATTTCCATGAAATAGAACTTGTTTTCGCGATCGAGCAAAAACTCGATGGTGCCGAGGCTGGTATACTCGACCGCCTTTGCGGCGAGCACCGCGCAGCGCATCATTTCCCGCCGCACCTGCTGGCTTAAGGTGACGCACGGGCTCTCCTCGATCAGTTTCTGGTTTTTCCGCTGCATGGAGCAATCGCGCTCGCCCAGGCACACGACGTTGCCCTGGTTATCCGCCACGATCTGCATTTCGACGTGCTTTACGTTCGTCAAATATTTTTCCAGATAGACTTTTCCGTTTCCGAAGGCGCTCTGCGCCTCCGCCGAAGCGGTGCGAACGGCCGTTTCGAAATCCTCTTCCTTCCAGACGATGCGGATCCCCCTGCCGCCGCCGCCCGCGCTCGCCTTGACGATGACGGGATAGCCGATCTCGGCGGCAAATTTCTTCGCCTCGGCGATGTCGGTGATCTCGTCCAGACCGGGAACGACGGGTACGCCCGCCTTTTTCATCGTGCGGCGCGCCTCGTCCTTATCGCCCATCTTGGCAATGACCGAATAGTGCGGGCCGATAAACTTGATGTTGCACTTTTCGCACAATTCGGCAAAGCGCGGATTTTCGCTCAACAGCCCGTAACCGGGATGGATCGCCTGACAGCCGGTGGCAATGGCGACGTCGATGATGGCAGTCATATTGAGATAACTGTCTTTTAAGAGCGCGGGGCCGATGCAATAGCTCTCGTCCGCAAGATTGACGTGCAGCGACTGCGCATCCGCCTGCGAATACACCGCCACGGTGCGAATGCCCATCTCGTTGCAGGCGCGTATGATCCGAACGGCGATCTCGCCGCGGTTTGCAATCAAAATTTTACTGAACATGCTTTCCTCCCTGCAAAGATTTTCTTAAAAAATCTTGAACAGGATCTGTCCGAATTCGACCAGCGCCCCGTTTTCCGCGCAGATCTCCACGATCTCGCCATCCTCTTCGGCAACGACGTCGTTCATCAGCTTCATCGCCTCAATTATGCACAACGTATCCCCCTTTTTGACTTTGCTGCCGATCTTTACAAACGGTTCGGCGTCGGGAGAGGGCGCGGTATAAAAGATACCGACCATGGGAGACTTTACGTCGCGGTATTTATTGTAGTCCTTGATCGCCGTTTCCTGCTCCTTATCCGATTCGACTGCCGCCGCGGGCACGCCTGTGGCGTACTGCACGGCGGGAACGGCCGGCGCGGTTGCGCTTTCCAGGCGAATGGAATAGTTTTCTTCGCCCGTCGTTTCGGAAATTTCCATCTTCGCAAGTCCGCTCTCTTTGAATACGGCTATGATCTCGCGCAATTTTTTCTTATCCATTCGGGTTTCCTCCCTGTCTCGTTTTGTGAGCGTGCGCCGTCTCGCTCGGCGATCGGCGCACGGATACTGCAAGGTCTTGCCGCGGCAAACGTCGCGGCAAGACCTCAGATTTTCTTAAAGGCAAGACATCCGTTGTGCCCGCCGAATCCCAGCGACGTGGAGAGCGCATACTGCAACTTCGCCTCCGCCGCCGCATTGGGCGTGACGTCCAGATCGCACTCCTCGTCCTTGACTCTATAATGGATCGTGGGCGGAACGACGCCGTCGCACAGTGCGAGCACCGAGGCGATCGCCTCTATGCCGCCCGCCGCGCCCAGCATGTGCCCCGTCATCGATTTGGTCGACGACACCCGCAGCGCATACGCATCCGCGCCGAACGCGCGCTTGAGCGCGTTCGTCTCCGTCTTATCGTTGAGCGGCGTGCCCGTGCCGTGCGCATTCACGTACACCTCTCTGCTCGCGCGGATCCCGCCTTCGCTCGCCGCAAGCGAAATGGCTCTGGACGAGGCGACCGCTTCGGGATTGGGCGCCGTCATATGGTAGGCGTGGTTGGTGCAGCGCCATTTCGCTTGCGGCGAGCGAAGGCGGGATC
>CALVYJ010000070.1 GCA_944372075.1 uncultured Clostridia bacterium
ATGCGCGCCGCCTTTTGTGTCGTGGCGGACAAAAAAAGAGGCATCGCCGATGGGCGATGCCTGATTTTACGTTGATTAAGCGCGTTCTACTTTGTCGCTTTTCAAGCAACGAGCGCAAACGTAAGCGGATTCGATTTTGCCGTTGCTGACGATTTTCACTTTCTGCACGTTCGCTTTGAACGTTCTTCTCGTCTTGCGGTTACTGTGGCTCACGTTGTTTCCGGAATTCTGCCCCTTGTTGCAGATGCTGCACACTCTCGACATATTCACACCTCCACGGTCATAATCTGACAAAAAATTGAGCGCGTGACTGCGCCCCGCTCAAAACGAGCATACTAACTATACCAAAAACGACAAAAAAAAGCAATCAATTTTGCACTGCTTTCGAGAATTTTTCATGATTTTCAAAAAACAATCGTGATTTTTGTAATTTCCCTTGCAAAAAGTGCAAAAATAGTATAAAATAGAAGCGGTACGGGAGTATACTTTTATGTCTGTAAATACGAGCAATGCCTACGGCAAAATCACAATTTCAGATGTAGCGATCGCGCGGGTCGCGTCACAGGCGGCGATGGAATGTTACGGCATCGTCGAAACTGTTTCGCGCCGTTTTACGGACAGCTTGTCGGAATTGTTCAAGAAGCAGTCGCAAGGCAAGGGCGTTAAAGTGACCACAAACGGGGACCGCATCTATATCGACGTATATGTGATCATCAAGTTTGGGGTATCGATCAATGCCGTTGCCGAATCGTTAAAAGAGAGCGTCAAGTACAGAGTGGAAAAGTTTACGGGCATGATCGTGGACACGGTCAACGTAAACATAATCGGGGTGAAGTTGTAAGTTCTCCCTCCCGTCAAAAGGAGACAATTCATTCATGCCAAAGTCAATCGGCGGTACCGAATTTCGCAAGATGATTCTTGCGGGGGCGAAGGTACTTGAAATAAATAGAACGAAGGTGGATTCGCTGAACGTATTTCCTGTTCCGGACGGAGATACGGGAACGAACATGTCTTTGACCATACAATCGGCGGTCAAGGAGCTGTCGATGTGTCCGAGCAACCGTCTCAGCGAGATGTGCGATGCGGTTTCCAAAGGCGCATTGAAGGGAGCGCGGGGAAATTCCGGCGTAATTTTGTCGCAGTTATTCCGCGGGATCTGTGCGGAGATCAAGACGGAAGACGAGATCACGATCAAGACGTTTGCCAAGGCGATGGAAAACGGCACGAAGGTTGCGTACAGCGCGGTATCGAAGCCGAAGGAAGGCACGATGCTGACGGTAGCGCGGCTGATGAGCGAATTTGCGCGGCAATCGGCGTCGAAGTATCGTGAATTTTCCGTATTTTTGGCGGACGTCATCAAGAAAGGGGAAGAGGCGTTGGCGCAGACGCCCGAGCTGTTGCCCGTACTGAAGAAGGCGGGCGTGGTGGATTCGGGCGGCATGGGTCTGCTCTGTATTTACCGCGGATTTTTGGGCGTACTCAACGGCGAAGAGGTTACGGAGGAGTACGTAGCGCCCGAATCGACCAAGAGCGAAGAGGAGACGTTCGGCGACAATTCGGATATCATCAATCTGGATCTGGGAGAGATCGAGTTTGCCTATTGTACGGAATTTTTTATTATCAATCTTCATAAATCGACGACGTTGGCGGACATAGACCGACTGAAAGAGAAGCTGATGGGGATCGGAGACAGCGTGATCTGTATCGGCGATCTGGAGCTGGTGAAGGTACATGTGCACACGAACAATCCGGGGTTGGCGCTGTCGAACGCGGTGGAGCTGGGCGAGTTGGATCGCGTCAAGATTGAAAACATGCTGGAGCAGAACCGTGCGTTGCGCGCAAAGCGCGAGGCGGAGAAGAAGGAAATGGGCATGTTGGCGATCTGTGCGGGGGAAGGGCTTGCGGCGATTTTCAAGGATCTGCTGGTTGACCGCGTGATCGAAGGCGGGCAGACGATGAATCCGAGCGCGAGCGACATAGCGGACGCGGTGCAGAAGATCAATGCGGAGCACGTATTTGTATTCCCGAACAACAAGAACATTATTTTGGCGGCGGAGCAGGCGAAAGCGCTTGTGAGCAACCGAACGATCCACGTTATACCGACCAAGAACGTACCGCAGGGGTTTGCGGCGGCGTTGGCGTTTAACAGTGAATCGAGCGCGGAAGAAAACAAGACGGACATGATCCATTCGATCGATAATGTACGGGCGGGGCAGGTTACATACGCCGTTCGGTCGACGAGCGTCAACGGATTTAATCTGCAAGAGGGCGACATTATCGGACTGGACGACAAGAAGATCTTGGCAAAAGGCGACAATGTAGACGACACGCTGATCGCGCTGATCGAGCTGATGAAGGACAGCACGCATGAGATCATCACATTGTATTACGGGAAAGACGTTTCGGAGGAGGACGCGGAGGCGCTTGCCGCGCGTGTAGCGGAGAAATATCCCGATTGCGACGTTGATTTCCATTTCGGCGGGCAGCCCATCTATTATTACATTGTATCGCTTGAATGAGAGATGCCGCGGCGGGTGTATGCCCGCCGTTTTATAATTTTTGGAAAAAAACGGTTTGGTTTTGCGGCAGGGCGCACAAAGGTCTGCGGCAGAGCGGGAGCATCGGAGAAGAAAGGAGCGGGAGAGATTGAAACTTACGCAGCTGCGCGGGATATCCGAAAAGAGGGAAAAGGACCTCAACAAACTGAATATCAACGAAGCGGAAGACCTGTTGAAGTGGTTTCCGCGCGGGTACTTGGATCTGACGCAGACGGTGAAGTTGTCCGAATGTTATCACAACGACGTCGTGTTGGTGGCGTGTCGGGTATCATCGCCGCCGCAGACGGTTTACAACGGGCGCCGCAGTTACGTAAAGGTATGGTGCGAACAAGGCGGCGAGCAATTTTCTGCGATCTGGTTCAATGCGCCGTACGTTAAGAACAATTTGAAGGCGGGCGAGGAGTATCTGTTTTACGGCAGGATCCAAAACCGATACGGGATCGGCGCGCTGTCGATGGTCAATCCGACGTTTGAACTTCGCGAGAAAAACGCGCGTCTGAAGGGGATCGTTCCGGTGTACGCATTGCGCGGCTCGCTCACGCAGCGGTGTATGCGCGACGCCATAGCCGAGGCGTTGCGGCGCGTTCCCGTGAAGTCGGCGATCCCGGCTTCGCTCCTGGAGAAATACGGCATTTCCCCGTTGGCGGATGCGTACAGGGCGATCCATGCGCCCGCTTCGATGGCGGAAATCAACGCGGCGGCGGAGCGGATCGCGCTGGAGGAATACTTTGTTCTTATATCGGCGTTTCGGTATATCAAGGGCGGAAAGGAGGACGTACGCGCCTTCGAATATGCCTGTACGGGCAAAGAAGTCGCCCTGTTTGCCGAACGTTTCCCCTTTTCGCTTACGGACGGGCAGAAGAGTGCGATCGGGGAGATCTATAAAAATTTGAAATCGCCCTATCGGATGAATCGGCTGTTGCAGGGCGACGTGGGGAGCGGAAAGACGGCGGTTGCGCTGTGCGGGATCTTCATGGCGCTCAAGAGCGGGCATCAGGCGGCGTTTTTGGCTCCGACGGAGGTATTGGCGGCGCAGAACTATGCGCTTGTGCGTCGGTATTTGCCGGAATACAGGGCGGCGTTTCTGGCGGGCAGCACGCCGGCGAAGGAAAAGCGCGCGATCAAGGAGCGGTTGGCTTCGGGCGAGCTGGACGTCCTGTGCGGCACGCACGCGATCTTGCAGGAGGACGTACAGCCGCGCGATCTGGCGTTTTGCGTGTGCGACGAACAGCATCGGTTCGGGGTCGCGCAGCGCAGTGCGTTGGGAGAAAAGAGCATGGGTGCGGACATGCTGGTGATGTCGGCTACGCCCATACCGCGCACGCTGTCGCTCATCTTTTACGGCGATCTGGATATATCGGAGATCAAGGACAAGCCTCGCGCGCGGGCGGAGATCGTGACGGGCATCGTTCCGCTTCACAAATACGACGACATGCTCGCGTACATCGGGCAGGAAGTGCGGAAGGGAAATCAGAGTTATTTTGTCTGTCCGAAGATCGAAGAGGATGAAGAAGGCTCGCTGATGAGCGTGACGGAGCTGTACGAAGAATTAAAAAACCGTCTGCCGTTTGTAAGATTTGCGCTGTTGCACGGCAAGATGAAGGAGAAGGAAAAGGCGGAGATCATGCAGGCGTTCAAGGAAAAGCGCACGGATTGTCTGGTTACGACGACGGTGATCGAAGTGGGGATCGACGTGCCGGATGCGACCATCATGGTCATCTACAATGCCGAGCGGTTCGGGCTTTCGCAGCTGCATCAACTGCGCGGCAGGGTAGGCAGGGGCGACAAAAAGAGCTATTGTTTTCTGCTTTTGGGCAGCGATTCGGAGGAAGCCAGGGAGCGCCTGAATATCATCAAGCAAAACACCGACGGGTTCAAGATCGCCGAATACGACTTGAAGATGCGCGGCGGCGGCGACTTTATGGGTACGCGGCAGAGCGGCAAGATGTTTGCGCAACTGAAAAATCTGCGCTACTCGGCGCAGGCGATCTTCGAGGCGAAGAAACTTGCCGACGAGGCGATCGTGTGCGCGGACAACGCGTATCTGCGGGCGCAGGCGCTGAAAAAATACGAAAGTTTGCAGGACGTCGTCTTGAATTGACGGGCGCAGGCGCGCGGCGGATGTTTTGAGAAGGAAAGCGGTGAGCGAGGTATGAACGGGTGCGGCGAGAGCGGGGCGACAGGGTGAAAAGCGGGTGAAAAGCGGCGCGAGACGTTCTTGATGGGTTGATTCCATTGACAGGGGCGGCGCATTCATGATAAAATTATACAAATCGCGGGGTTCATTTTTACGGATGGCGAACGGACGCGAAGGATAGCAACGAACGAGGGACGAGGTATGTCATTTTTCAAATTGCCGGCGGGGCTGCGGGACATATTGCCGCAGGAGAGTGCGCGGTTGGATCGGATGGAAGCGATCTTGCGGGAAAAGTTTATCAAGGCCGGGTATCGGACGGTGCGCACGGCGGGATTGGAGTATTACGACACGTTGGCGTGTATAGAGAGCCGAGTGCCGCAGACAAAGATGTTCAAAATGACGGACAAGGACGGAAATCTGATCGTATTGCGGCCGGACATGACGTTGGCGTGTGCGCGGATTGCCGCCACGAAACTGCGGGATGAGAAGATCAAGCTCTGTTATTTTTCCAACATTTACGATTTTTCTGCCGGAGGGAACAGCGACCGGGAAGTGATGCAGGCGGGCGTAGAGAGTTTCGGGGAGCAGGGCGCGGAATCGGACGCGAAGACGGTGGCGTTTGCGGCGGAGTGTCTGCGGGCGTCGGGGATTGAAAATTTCATCATCGACATCGGGCATGTCGGGTTTTATAAAGGGATTCTGGAGGGCAGCGGACTTTCGGAGGAGGCGGCGGAGGAGATCCGCGGCTATATCAACGCGAAGGACGCGGTCAATACGGAGATCGCCTTAAAGAAATACGGTGCGAGCAAGAAAGCGCAATCGGCGCTGTTGGCGCTGCCTTCGCTGTTCGGGGGCGTGCAGATTTTGGAAACCGCCAAGTCGTTTACGGATAACGGGATGGCGCTCTCGGCGCTGGAGCATCTGCAAGAGGTGTACGCGTATCTGCGGGAATTGGGGGTAGAGCAGTATATTTCCTTTGATCTGGGAACGATCAAGAGTTTGTCGTACTATTCGGGCATGGTATTTACCGGGCTTGCGGAAGGAGTCGGCGCGCCGATCCTTTCGGGCGGCAGGTACGACGGACTGTGCGCGCAATTCGGGAAAGACCGCACGGCGGTCGGCTTTGCGATCGGGTTGATGCGCGCATTGCGGGCGCAGGGAACGGAGGTAGACGAATCATGTTGAACGTAGCGTTGGCGAAGGGTCGGCTGGCCGATTCCTGCGCGGATATTTTTATACAATGCGGCATACGTGCGGAGATTTTGAAAGAGGAAACGCGCAAGCTGGTACTGGAAACGCCGGACAAAAAATTCAAATTTTTCTTTGTGAAGCCGTCGGACGTGCCGACGTATGTGGAGTACGGGATTGCGGACATCGGCATTGTGGGCAAGGACACGCTGTTGGAAGCGGGCGCGGATCTGTACGAGATGCTCGATCTGAAATTTGAAGCGTGCAAGCTGTGCATAGCCGGATTTCCGGAGAAGCGGGAGGTCTTGTTGGCGCCCCATCTTCGGGTGGCTACGAAGTATGTGAACACGGCGAAGAAGCTGTTTTTTTCGCGCGGAGAAGACGTCGAGATCATCAAGCTGAACGGTTCGATCGAACTTGCGCCGCTGACGGGATTGGCGGACGTGATCTTCGACATAGTGCAATCGGGCGGGACGTTGCGTGCAAACGGGCTGGTCGTATTGGAGGAAGTGTTTGACATATCGGCGCGGCTGGTTGCAAACAAGGTGAGTCTGAAGACAAAGGCGGCGGAGATACTGCCGCTGATCGCGGATATGCGCGCGTGCATTGACGGCATGCAGGCGTAAGGCGGAAGGAGAAGAGCGGGAATGAAGATCTATCGGAGCGCGGCGGAAGCCGAAAGGATATTGCAGCGCGGAAAATTCGACGATGAGCAGCGAGCGGCATCGGTCAAGGCGATCGTCGCGCAGGTCAAGGAGCAGGGCGACGCGGCGGTGTTTCGGTACTGTGCGCAGTTTGACGGAGCGGAGCTGAACGCGGACACCGTATGCGTGAGCGAACGGGAAACGGAGCAGGCGTATGCGCAGGTCGACGGCGCGCTGCTTTCCTCGTTGAGAAAGGCGATCGAAAACGTCTACGCATACCATGCGCGGTCGGTCTTGCGGGAGGATATCCGCACGGAGGGCGGCCGTACGACGGGGTTTGTCGTGCGGGCGGTCACGCGCGCGGGCATCTATGTTCCGGGCGGCACGGCGCCGTTGGTGAGTTCTGTTCTGATGGGCGTTTTGCCGGCGAAGGCGGCGGGCGTGAAGGAGATCTACGTATGCACGCCGGCGAAGAACGGAAAGGTAGATCCGGCGATCATCGTAGCGGCGAAGGAGTGCGGGGCGAGCAAACTGTTCAAGGTAGGCGGCGCGCAGGCGATCGCCGCATTGGCGTACGGAACGCAGAGCATTCCGAAGGTAGACGTGATTGCCGGGCCGGGGAACATCTATGTGACGTTGGCGAAGAAAGAGGTCTACGGGCAAGTGGGCATCGACATGCTGGCGGGGCCGTCGGAAATTCTGATCATAGCGGACGGCGCGCAAAATCCCGCGTATATCGCGGCGGACGTGCTTTCGCAGGCGGAGCACGACAAATTGGCGCGATCGATCGTATTGACGGACGACGAGCAATTTGCGCAGGCGGTTGCGGAGGAAGTGGATCGGCAGTTGAAATTGCTGCCGCGCAAGGAGATCGCGGCGTATGCTGTGGAGCAATCGGGCGGCGTGGTGCTGGTGAAGGACATGGACGAGGCGTGCGCGCTGGCGAACGAGATCGCGCCGGAGCATCTGGAGATCGCCACGGAGGACTGCGATCGTCTGCTGACAAAGATCGAGCATGCCGGGGCGGTATTTTTGGGCAGGTACACGCCGGAGCCGCTGGGCGACTACTTTGCCGGGCCGGATCATATCTTGCCGACGGGCGGCACGGCCAGATTTTTTGAAGTATTGAACGCGGACATCTTTATGCGGAAGATGAGCGTGATCAAATATACGAAAGAGGCGATCATGGCGGACGGAGCGGACGTCATACGGCTTGCGGAGAGCGAGCAGCTTACGGCGCATGCGAACGCAGTGCGCGTACGGTTGGAGGGTGAAAGATGAGAGAGGCGGAGATAGCGCGCAAGACGCGCGAGACGGACATACGGTTATCGTTGAATCTGGACGGGAGCGGAAAGGCGTCCGTTGATACGGGAGTCGGCTTTTTCAATCACATGTTGGAGCTGTTCAGCGTGCATTCGGGGATCGATCTGACGATCGTGTGCAAGGGCGACGTGGAGGTCGATTTTCATCACAGCGTAGAGGACGTAGGCATCTGTTTGGGGCAGGCGGTGCGGACGGCGCTGGGAGACAAGAAGGGGATCGCGCGTTTTGCCGACCGCGTCGTGCCGATGGACGAATGCGCCGCGCTGGTGGCGATCGACGTCAGCGGCAGGCCGTTTTTGAACTTTGAGGAGAAGTTTTCGGGCAAGATCGGCGAGTTTGACGCAGAGCTTATCGAGGAATTTTTGCGCGCGTTCAGCTTCAATGCCGGGATCAACGTATATGTGCGCCTGTTGAAGGGCGGGAACAAGCACCACGAGGCGGAAGCGATCTTCAAGGCGCTGGCGAAATGTATGCAGGATGCGATTCTGATCACGTCGGACAAGATCCCTTCCTCTAAAGGGGTGCTGTAAATGATCGGGATCATCGATTACGGCGCCGGGAATTTGCGCTCGGTGCAAAAGGCGCTCGAGGCCATCGGCGAGAAGGCGATCGTTTCGGGCGAACGGAGAGAATTGGACGGCTGCGACAGGCTGATTTTGCCG
>CALVYJ010000071.1 GCA_944372075.1 uncultured Clostridia bacterium
GAAGGAAGTGCGCGAATTCTGGATCAACCATGTAAAGGCATGCCGTGCGATTGCGGCGAAGATCGGGCAGATTCAGGGCTCGCCCTGTCTTTTGAACATCTGGATTCCGGACGGTCTCAAAGACGTTCCGGCAGATCGTCTTGGGCCGCGTCTGCGCTTGAAGG
Organism: uncultured Clostridia bacterium; assembly: GCA_944372075.1. Taxonomy (GTDB): domain Bacteria; phylum Bacillota; class Clostridia; order Christensenellales; family Borkfalkiaceae; genus Borkfalkia. The sequence continues at coordinate 165 of CALVYJ010000071.1, forward strand.
AGAGTCTGGATGAGATTTTGTCGGTGAAATATCCTGCGGAGTACATTGTAGACAGCGTAGAGAGCAAGGTATTCGGTATCGGCGTGGAGAGCTATACGGTAGGCAGCAACGAATTTTATCAGAACTACGCTGCAAAGAGCGGAGTGTGCTGTCTGTTGGATAACGGACATTATCATCCGTTGGAGTATGTCAGCGATAAAATTCCTTCGCTTTTGGCGTTCTACGATAAAGTTGCCCTGCACGTGACGCGCGGCGTACGGTGGGACAGTGACCACGTCGTGCGTTTGGAGGACGAATTGCAGGAGATCGCAAAGGAGATCATTCGCAACGATGCCGATAAGAAGGTTCTGATCGGATTGGATTATTTTGATGCGAGCATCAACCGCGTTGCGGCATGGACGATCGGCGCGCGCAATATGCAAAAGGCACTGTTGTTTGCCGCTCTGCAACCGCACGCAAAGATGAAACAGTTGCAAGACGAAGGCAAATTCACCGAGCTGTTTGCGTTGAGCGAAGAGGTGAAGACGTTGCCGTACGGAGCCGTTTGGGACGAATATCTGCGCCGTCAAAAAGTTGCCGGAAGCGACTGGTATAAGACGGTTCAAAGCTACGAAAAGAAGATTTTGGAAGAGCGCAAATAATTCGGAGCGGCGGTAATTGATTTTTCAAAACGCGGAAACTTTGCAACAGACAGACTGAAAAATCGTGCGCGGCACAAAATTATAAAAAGCGGTCGGAAGGAAGCCTGGCGGCGACCCTCCGGCCGCTTTTTGTTTGAAAAAGCAGGGTACGGGGAACGGCATTTGAATGACGGACAATAAATTGGCGGGTGAAGGGAAGCGAATGTGGAGCGATATACAAAGAAGAGCGGAAAGGGCCTGTTGGAATCAATCCGGAATACGGAAGGAGCCTTTTGTGGATCGATTGGGATTGAAATTCAAAAAATAGTCGAAAAAAACTGTAAAAAGTACCAAAAACAGTACATGAGATGTCGTATAATGTATTCAAAATAAAACGAAAGCGAGGTTTGTTATGAGTGCATTTGACAAAGTGATTGGCTATGAGAAAGAAAAAGAAGAACTTTTGCAGTTGTGTGACATGGCGAAAAATCCTGAAAAGTATGCGGCATTGGGGGTGAGATTGCCGCGCGGGATTTTGTTGCACGGTGTGCCGGGAGTCGGCAAAACGCTGATGGCGACTGCACTCATCGAAGAGATGGGCAGAGTGTGTTATACTTGCCGCAAGGATAAGGCGAATGAAGAATTTATCGATACCATACGGGGATTTTTTGCGGAGGCGAAGGAACATGCGCCTTCCGTCATCTTTCTGGATGACATCGATAAATTTGCTTCCGATAGCAGTTCGAGAAATCCGGAAGAACTCATCGCGGTGCAATCGGGGATTGACGATGTGAAAGGGGCGGATGTGTTTGTGATTGCCACGGCAAACGATATAGATGAATTGCCTTGTTCTTTGCGTCGCGCCGGAAGATTTGACCGCATTCTTGAAATCTGTCCTCCGAATCGCAAAGAGGCGGTGGAAATCGTACGGCATTATCTTTCCGATAAAAAAGTCGGGGAGGACGTGACGGCGTAAAGTGTTGCAAGGCTGATGGACGGAAATTCCTGCGCCGCGCTTGAATCGGTGCTCAACGAGGCGGGTGTCTATGCGGGTTTTGACAATAAATCCGAAATCAGGCGCGAACACATCGTGCGCGCGGTGTTGCGGGATATCTTTGATGCAGATGAGTCCGTCAACGAAATGTCGACGGCAGTGAAAGAAGAGATAGCGTATCATGAAGCGGGGCATGCCGTAGCGGCGCTCGCGTTTGATGCCGAGAGCGTCGGGCTTATTTCCGTGCGCCCCAGCAAAAGCGATGCGCATGGTGTTGTGCAGAAAATATTGGGATGCGGGATATGGCGGAATGTTTGCCCGTTGGCTGGAATCGGACGATCCAAAGCCGTACAACAGTTTCGGAAACGGTGCAGCCAAGCGGATCAGTCCGGTCGGGGACTTTGTCCGTTCGGAAAAGGCGGTTAAGCGACTTTCTCGCTGTTTTTGAGCCGCGATCTGCAACAAACGCTCGAGCCGATTGCAAAGAAAGTGTATCGCAGAGAATGAATCGCGTATGGCGAAATTGGGCGAACAGGATAAAATATGTCGCATAATGTGCGATAGAAATGCGTCCATTTTGCATCCGCTTTACTATGTCGGGATATGGATAATAAACGAAAAGGCAGCCTACGCAGGTTGCCTTTTCGCATTGTGACGCGGGTTTGTCGGAGATTTGCGGATAATATTCCTTTGCCGTAGTATGAGGCTTCGTAAAAAGCATGGCTTTGGCGGATACGCGTTTTTTTTCGAATGGAGCGCGTCCCGTTTTTTTGAAAGATACGCGTTTCGGCGAGCGCGTGCAGCGGCTGTGCGATTTTTTCTGTAAAGACAGCCGCTCAGAAGAGAATAGGCATAGTCGGCAAAAAATTTTGGGTTTTTGTAAAATAACTGTTGACAAGTTGCAAAAAGTGTGATATTATTCAATCGTAAATTGACGCGTGTCAAAATGATAATTATTGACATTATTTGGGTTTCATATATAATTTATGGATAAAGTGGAGAGAAAATGGTAACAAGGCGGCAGGTAGCGGAGCGTGCGAATGTATCGGAGGCTACCGTATCGAACGTAATAAACGGGAAGGCGTGTGTTTCGGAAGACAAGACGCGGCGGGTCATGAAAGCGATCAACGAGTTGAACTATGTACCCGATCAAAATGCGCGGACGCTGGTCATGGGAAAATCGCGGCATATCGGGATCGCGATTTACGAAACGACGAATCCGTATCATATGGAGCTTGCGCGGCACATTGAGAGCCATGCAACGAAAAGGGGATATATTGTTTCGTTGTTCATGCTGGACAACAACATGAAGAACAAGCTGGACGTTATCGTGCAGCATCGTCTGGACGGGATCATCAATTTTATGACGAACCAGTATCCGGACAGTTTTATCGACTGGCTGGCGCATTACGGGGCGGTGATGATCAATTTTAACGGGGAAGTGGGGTCGCTGTTTGAAAACGATTATACGGAAGCGATGAACGAACTTCTGCAAAAGGTCTACGAACTCGGGCATCGTAGAATTGCGTATATCAGCAACGCGGACAGGGAAGGTTTTTATGCGGACAGCCGCGGCAAGGCATGGAAAGCGATGTCGGAAAGCGGGAAATTCGAAAAGACCGAAGTTTTTTACAATCATGATTTCGAATTGCGCAGCGATGAGATCGGCAGAGAATTGTGTCAGAAGCTATTGTGCGACTATCCGGACGTTACCGCCGTATTCTGTACCAACGATCTGTGTGCGATGGGGGTGCTTCGAACGTTGAAAGATGCGGGGATCCGCGTTCCGCAGGATATTTCCGTGATCGGGTGCGACGATATCGATCAGGGCAAACTCTTTATTCCGTCGCTGACGACGATCACCATCGACAAGCGCAAACAGGGGGAAGAGATCGCCGAACAGGTGATCGGGGAGATAGAAGGAAAGCGTTCGAGGGTTCATAAAATCTATCCCGCGCGCGTGGTGTATCGCGAATCTCTGGCAGAACGCAAATGAAGTTTGATTTTTCAAAATAAATCAAAAGTCAGGCGCCTGACTTTTTTGCTTAAGCAAAAAAGGGTGTTTTGAAAGAAAAAAACGAAAAACCATATAAGGGAAGACGAGATTTTTGTGCCATTGCCGTTTGCGATGGTAACTTTTATACGAGAAATTGACGCGTGTCAATTTGCGGCAAAGCCGGAAAAATCTGACAGGCGGAAAATATACTGAAAAAAGGAGTAATTTTTATGAAGAAGACATTGGTTGCGATCCTGCTTGCGCTTACAACGTTTGTGTCTGCATTTTCGGTAGTAGGGTGCAGTAGAAAAGACTCGTTTGACAATCCGGGCGACGATTATGAAGTCAACGTTGACATGACCGATGAAGATTATCAGCAAACGGCTACTTTGACGGTTGGTGTTACGGCGGATCCGTACGAAACGGAACTGATCAATGCGGTAGCGGAGGGGTTCAAGCTGCTGTTTCCGAACGTGACCATTGAGACGGTTCGCATATCGGGAACGGATTATGTGAGCGAAGTGGACAAGCGTGTAAATGCGAAGAACGTACCGGACATAATTTATACGAGCGAATCGGAAAGTTTTAGCTTTATATCGAGCGAATATTTTTTGAATCTTGCTCCTTACATAAATGCGGAGACGAAGAACAATGCGGATTATGAAAAGCAGTTTGTAGCGGAAGCGTGGAAGATGGGGCAGGAAAATTACGACGGCGATCAATATTTTATTCCGCGCTCGTCCGACCGTATTGTTACGCATCTGAACACGAAATACACGGATGCGGCGATCGAGTATTGGAACGAACAGCATCCCGACGAGGCATTGCCGACGGACATTATCAAGAACGGCTGGACGTGGGATGATTTTATGGACGTATGCGCGGCGCTGCGCGAATATTTTGACAGTCAGGGGTGGACGGTTTCGAAGGGTCGTTATCTGGTGGACCATACGTTTACATGGGCGCCGGTAATGTTCTCGCTGTTCAAATCGAACAACGCGTCCATTTCGGACGGTACGAGTTTCACGCTGGACAACGAAGGGACGGTTAAGACGGCGGAGATGATCCGCGAGATGATCGAAAAGGGTTACATCGGGCATACGGCTACGGGCGGCGCGAACTATGAAAACGGAAACGGCGCGATGCTGTTTCATTCTTCGAGCGCGATCGCAAAGTACAAAGGGTATATCGGGGACGATTACGACATTGTCACGTTCCCTGTGATCAACGGAGATTCGGGCGTATTCGGATTCGGCGTACCGGGATACGGTATTTTTGCGGGAATTGACGAGGCAAAGCGCGATCTTGCATGGCAGTTCCTCAACTATATTATTTCGTACGAAGGGCAGGAATATCTTGCGATGGCGGGTATGAAGACGCCGTCCGTGCGGGAAGATTTGCAGGATTACAACACGGCTTCCTGGGGCGAAGGATATCGCGATCTGAATCTGGAAGCGACGGTTTGGGAGCCCGAGCGCAATTACGGCGAGACGTTCTTCCTGAACTATCCTGCATCCAAAAAGCAGATTTTGGTCAGCACGATGTCTTCGTTTGTCAATGAAATCATGACGTATACGGGCACGGAAGTGGGAACGCTGAAAGCGGAGTACACGATTGAAAGCTGCATTGAAGAGTGTGTGAAGAATCTGAACAAATACATTTCCAAATGAGGATAAACTATGCACAAAAAAACGGATAAAGGAGTTTCTGGGGGCGGGAAAGACGCCGTCGTGACGTTTCTGAAAAGAGAGTGGCGGATGAGTTGGGCAGGCTGGATGTTCATATCACCGCTCGTCATCGGTATTGCGATCTTTACCGCGTATCCGATGGTGCAGTCTTTGATTTACAGTTTTTACAACTACGACGGCGGGCGTTTGTTCGAATTTAACGGGATCGCAAATTTTCGCTATATGTTCGGGTTGGATTTTGAGGAAGTGGCGAAGGTATTCGGCAATACGTTTCTGTATGGCATCATCAGCGTGCCGCTCAACCTGTGTCTGTCGTATCTGCTGGCTGTGCTGGTGAACCAAAAAATACACGGCGTAAAAGCGTTCCGCATGTTTTACTATTTGCCTGTCGTGATCCCCGGCGTTGTATCGGGCGTGATATGGAGCCAGATCATGGATCCTTCTTCGCAGGGCGTTTTGAATTTATTTCTCGGAAGATTCGGCATTCCGCCGAGCGGATTTTTTGCGACGGCTTCCACGGCGTTGGCGTCTGCGATCGTGATGAATCTGTGGGGGCTTGGCGGCGGCATGGTCTTATGGCTGGCGGCGCTGAAAAACATTCCCGCGGGGCTTTACGAAGCGGCGCGCATAGACGGGGCAGGGGTATTCCGCAGATTTTTCTTTATCACGGTGCCGCTTTCCACGCCGATGATCTTTTACAATCTGGTCACGGGAATCATCGGAGCGATGCAGACCAATCACACGATGGTGTTTGCCTCCGACGGAGGCCGCGGCCCCAAAGATTCGCTGTATTTTATTGCGGTCAAGATTTATAACGAAGCGTTCATTGCAAAAGATTTCGGCTATGCGTCGGCGCTTGCCTGGGTATTGTTCCTTGTAATCGCGGTGCTTACGGCGATCACGTTCATGACCAACAAGTGGGTTTATACGGGGGACGACTAAAATGCACGCAGCTATCGATAGAAACAAGGCGCAGAAAGTGCGCCGCACGGTTGGATTGGCGCTGATGTATCTGTTCATGACGGTGCTGGCTGTTATACTGCTGTTTCCGTATATGTTCATGCTGTTGCGCAGTTTGATGCTGGATAGCCAGGTGATGCGCTATCCCGTGGAATTGTGGCCAAAACCTTTCAGCATCAAAGCGTATATTGAGCTGTTCACGGCGAACAATTATTTCAAATATTTCTTGCAGACGGCGAAGGTAGTCGTATTTAACCTGATCGCCATACCGCTTTCGGCTTCCTTTGTGGCGTACGGGTTTTCGAAGTACTGGTTTCGCGGCAAACGGTTTTTCTTTTCGGTGATGATGGCGACCATGATGCTTCCCGGCGTCGTGGTGCAGATCCCGCTGTATGTTCTCTTTAACGATTTCGGCTGGCTGGATTCCCTGCTTCCGCTCACCATTCCGAACCTGTTCGGCGGCGGCGCGATCTATGTGTTTCTGATCCGTCAGTACATGATCGGCATTCCCAAAGAGCTGGAAGAGGCGGCGAAGATCGACGGGGCAAATCCGCTGGTGCGGTATTTCAGCATCACGTTGCCGCTTTGCATGCCCGTGCTTACCTTTATCATGGTCACGGTGTTCAATGCGAACTGGAGCGATTTCTATACGCCGCTCCTGTATTTGAGCAAAGAGGGGACGGAAACGCTTGCCTACGCGATCTTCAAAGATTCGCTCTACAAGTTCGTCACGCCGGACAAGGCAAACCTGAAGATGGCGGCGGGCGTATTCATGTCTATATTCCCCGCAGTTTTGTTCCTGGTATTCCAGAAACAGTTGATCGAGGGCATATCGACGTCCGCACTGAAGGGGTAAAAGATGAAAAAATTTCTTAAAAAAATTGTTGCGCTTGCGGCGTGCGGGGCAGTATTGCTTTCCGCAGCCGCCTGTGCAAAACCTATTCCGGAGATGTCGGATACCGCGTTTACGGTTGCGAGCCTCGCGTCTGTAGACGCGTACGGCAGGACGGCGTATGCAAGTTACGAAAGGCAGGAGAACAGGGACGTAGGGTTGTTCTATTTTCTGTGGCTGGGTGCGCACGGCAACAAGGTATATGATATTTCCGATCTTCTCGAAAATGATCCGGACGCGCTGTGGGATCCGGAAGGTACTTCGGAGAGTCCGACGGGAGCCTATCATTTTTGGGGCGAACCGCTGTACGGGTACTATCGTTCGGACGATCCGTGGGTGATCACGCGCCATGTGGAACTGTTCACGATGGCGGGCATTGATTTTCTGGGATTTGACGTGACCAATGCGGTCACTTACGACAATGTAGTCCGGCAGATGCTGCAAATTCTGGACAAATACCGGAAGCAGGGCTGGGACGTACCGAAGATCATGTTTATCACCAATTCCAATTCAAAAAATGTGGTCAATTCTCTATATGAGAAGTATTACAAGGAAGGCGCGGAGTGTTATTATCCCGATCTTTGGTATGCGCCTGCGGGGAAGCCGATGATCTGCGGAAATCCTCGCAATTTTACGTCGGACAGCGAGATCGGCAGTTTTTTCGATATCCGCAAGACGGACTGGCCGAATGAGGCGCTTCACGACGAGGAAAGTTTCCCCTGGATGGACTGGACGTATCCGCAGAGGAATTTTAACGGGATCGTGAGCGTATCGGTGGCACAGCATACGACCAGCCGCATGAGTCTGCAAGAGGACAACTGGGGGCGCGGATACGATCAGGCGAAGTTTATCAACGACAGCGACCGTGCGGACGAGGGGATCAATTTCGAATCGCAGTGGGACACCGTTTTCAATTTTCTTGAAGAGGACAAGGCTTCCGTACACACCGTATTTATGACGGGCTGGAACGAATGGATCGCCATCAAATTTGCGCAACCGGACGTATATTTTGTCGATACGTTCAATAAGGAATACTCGCGCGATCTGGAAATGATGAAGGGCGGGTACGGCGATAATTTTTACCAGCAAATGTTCCGCAACACAAAGGAATTCA
>CALVYJ010000072.1 GCA_944372075.1 uncultured Clostridia bacterium
GAGTGGGGCGAATCGCAAGTTTAATTGCGTTTCGCGCCGTTTTGATGGCGGATAAGACGAACCGTACGCCCCTCGCAAAATACTTTGCGAGGGGGGCGGTGGATAGGAGGCACATAATGTGCCTGACGCGCCTCATGCGCCTCTTACGACGGATACGCCTCTTACGGCGGATGCGCCTCTTACGCCTCATGTGCCGCCCTCGCCTCTTGCGTGCAAGAGGCGAGGGCGTTTGGATGAACGAACGCGGCGCGCGGTACGGAAATGTACGCGGAAAACAGGTTGTCTGCGTTTTGAATGCGGAAGAGGACGGAGCAAGGCGTTATGCCGAGGGTGCGATCATGCTTTGAGAGTGCCGTCGGTGCATACGGTCAAGACTTGCCAGGGTATAAATTTCCCGCTCGCCTGCATTGCGCGTTTTGCGGCCTGTTCGAGTCCGCCGCAGCAAGGCACCTCCATTCGAACTATGGTCACGCTGCGAATGTCGTTTTCGCGCAAAATCTGCGTCAATTTTTCCGCATAATCTCCCGCGTCGAGTTTCGGACAGCCGATCAGCGTAATGCGGTTTCGGATGAACCGACGGTGAAAATCTCCGTACGCGTACGCCGTGCAATCGGCGGCGATGAGCAGGTCGGCGCCGTCGAAATAGGGGGCGCGCACGGGTACCAGTTTGATCTGTACGGGCCATTGCCCCAATTCGCCGGGCGCATAGCCGGAATCTTCAAGCGGCGCCTTGTGCTCGCAGCTTGCGCGCCGTATGCGGCGCGACTGCGTTCCCGGGCATCCGCACGGCAGTGCGGGCGACGCGGCTTTTTCGCGCTTGGCTTTCAAAACCGCCTCCTCGTCATAGGCGGCGGCCTCTCGCTCCTCAAACGAAATGGCATTCGTCGGACATGCGGGCAGACAATCCCCCAGCCCGTCGCAATAGTCTTCGCGCAGAAGTTTTGCCTTCCCGTCTACCATTCCGATCGCCCCTTCGTGGCACGCTTGCGCGCACAATCCGCATCCGTTGCATCTCTCTTCGTCGATTTTTATGATTTTTCGCAACATATCTCTTCTCCTTTCTTGCTTTTGCCCTTTCAGTATAGTATACCGGAATCAAAAAATCCGTTGTAATTACAACGGATCGTGCTTTTATCGGACACGAATTCAAAAAGGCGCATGAGTCAAAACATTTTGGGCAAAAGCGTTTTGAGCAAAAGCGTTTTGAGCAAAAGCGTTTTGGGTCGAAGCTTTTTGGGGTAAAGCGTTTGAAAGCATGGCAAGATGTCTTTATGGGGCGAGCGTAGGTTTTTGGCAACGGTGCGGGGGGCTTACGAAACTTCTTTTTCGATCAGGAGGAAGGAGGGCGGCAGGCAAATGCCCAAGAGCAAGCCTACGGCAAAGCCGCTTGCGTGTCCAAGATTGTGCAAAAGGTCATAGGGATACCATTCGAAGCGGATGGCGGAAGTTCCTCCGCAAAAGCACATTGCGAGGTAAATCAGACCGATCAAAATTGCGCCGTACGCGATATTGAAGGGGGTGCGCGTCTTTTTTCGCGCCAGCGTAAAGACATATTCGAGCAAGATATAGCCGTACAATCCGTAATTGGCGCCGGAAAAGCCATGCCAATACAGGCCGGAGTTGGTGCAGGAGGCAAACGCCGTAAAGAAGCATACGATCGTCATAAACAGAAGAAAGCGCAGACTTCCCATTTTTCGTTCGAGATAACTGCCGGCGATAGCAAAGCAGAGCATATTCAGCAGAACGTGTTGGAGGTTTGAATGGGTAAAGGTATTGACCAACGCATGAAACAGGTTGGTTACGGAAAAGCTATCCCAAGGGACTTTGGAAGCAAAATCGGGCGTTTGATTTCCGTACGCTGCGAAAATTGCGAAGTTAAGGATGAGGATCAGCAAGGTTGTTGCAAAGAACAGGTTTCGGGTTACCGGAGATTTTTTTGCGGGTTCGTTCAAACTATACATGGCGCACCTTTCGAAAAAATTTTTAAGGGCAAAAAGATTTTACGTGAATAGGATAGCACGCAACCCGACAAAATGCAAGGGGGCAAAGAAAAGAATATGATCAAATCGAACATAACCGAGCATTCTATTTTTCGAGGGGCGGCGGATGCGGAGCGCGCGCTTGCGCGCCTGGGGATGCGTTGCGCGGAGTACGCAAAAGGAGAGAGGATTTTGCATATGGGGGAAAGGTGCGGGGAATTCGGAATATTGCTTTCGGGGAGCGTGCAGATCGTGCGGGAAGATGCGGGCGGAAATCCCGTTACGGTGGCGCACGTCGATGAGGGCGAATTATTTGCCGAGGCGTTTGCGTTATCCGGAGAGCCGCTTTCTGTTTCGGTCACGGCGGCAAAGGATTCAAGCGTGGCGTGGTTTTCGGCAGAGCGGCTTCTGGCGGGGGAGGAACCGATTGTCTGCGCGAACGTGCTTCGGATCTCTTCCCGAAAAAACGTATTTCTCAACGAACGGATCGGGCATTTATCCCGCCGCAGCATCGAGGAGAAAGTGCGTTCGTATCTGTCAGCCGTTCGGAAATCTTCGGGGAAAAATACCTTTCGCGTGCCGTTTGACCGACAGGGGTTGGCCGATTATCTGGGATGCGACCGCAGTGCGCTTTCCGCCGTCCTTTCCAAGTTGAAGCAAAGGGGCGTGCTCGACTATCATAAAAATATTTTTCGGATCTTATAAGAGCGCCGGCGCCGATGAAATACGGCGCCGGCGGTGCGATTGCAAACCTTTGCGATCGAGAAATTTCAAACTGCGGATCGGTCAGATAAAGGTGACGCGCGACGCATCGTAGAACCCTTTGCAAGAGGGGGATTCGTCGGCGACGCCGACGGCAATGATCGCTACGGGGACGGACTGACAGCCGAGGACTTCTTTTACGAGCGTGGCGCGCGGCTCGCTGGGATAGCAGCCGCACCAGCAGGTGCCGTAGCCGAGGTCGGTGGCTTGCAATAGGATGTTTTCGATGGCTGCGCCGCAATCCTGCGGCCAAAATCCGTGATTGGGCTGCAAGTCGGGCCTTGCGCAGACGACGATCGCCAGCGTCGCGGTCGAAAGCATTTTACAGGCAGGATGCGCCTGCATGAGCCGTTCTTTGACGGAGTCTTTATCCGTCACGAAAAATTCCCAAGGGCGGCTGTTCACGGCGCTGGGCGCATACATTGCCGCCTCGAGCATAAGCCGTACGTGTTCTGCGGGGACGGGAGCGCCCTTTTTGTACTTGCGCACGCTTCGGCGTGCGCGCAAAACATCAAAACATTCCATTATAGACCTCCGAAACAATAAATGATCGAAACCATTATAAAATGTTTTCGGGCGTTTGTCAATACGGTTGAAATTTTATCGAGTTTATGCTACCATTAAACTATAGGAGAAAAGGTATGCCGGAAGAAGATGAAAGCATTGAGGAGCTGTTTGAGGGCGGATTGAAGATCATTCAAAACAAAAGCCTGTATCGCTTTACGAGCGATTCCATCCTGCTTACGCGCTTTGTCAAGGCAAAGAAAGGGGAAGTCGTAGCGGACTTTTGCGCGGGAAGCGGGATCGTGGGGCTGCATTTTTACGGATTGAATCCGAATGTAAAATCGGTGACGCTGTTTGAATTGCAGAGCGACCTGTCGCAGATGAGCGCGCGGTCGCTGGAGTTGAACGGTTTAACGAATTTTTCCGTCGTATGCACGCCCGTTCAGCAGATCGGCGCGGAATACAACGAGTATTTTTCGCTCATTCTGTGCAATCCTCCCTATGAGCGGGGCGGCTTTGCGAAAGAGGAATATAAAAAGGCGATCTGCCGCAAGGAGATCACGCTTACGTTGCCGGAGCTTGTCGACGCGGCATATCGAAAGTTGAAATTCGGAGGCAGATTCGCGCTGGTGCATAGGGCAGACCGCCTTGCGGAAGTGCTGTATTGCCTGAAAAATCGCGGCATTGAACCGAAACGCCTGCAATTTGTGCGCGGGAAAGAGGGCGCCGTGCCCTATTTGATCTTAGTCGAAGGCACAAAGGGCGCCAAAGAGGGCATTGAAATCTTACCGGATGCGATCAATGTGCGCCGCGATCATTTTTGAGCGGCATACTTTTTTCGGAAACGGAAACAGAGCGTCGGCGTTCGCAAACGTTTTAACGCCGCAATTCCGAAACGGCTGAAGATCGGCATAAACCATGCTTCGATTGTCTGGCGGAAAATGCGCGCGTTTCGGATGGAAGAAAAGAAGGACGGCGTGCGTTGCAGTCAAGCGCAAAAGAGCCGATGCGCGTTGCTGGCGATCGGGGAAAGATCGCGCGTTAATGCGCGCGCGTTTCGGATGAAAGAAAGGATAAAGCGCGCGTTTTGTGCGAAAAAGCAAAAGGGAGGGAGGCTGCATGGTCAGTTTTGTTGCCACGCCGATCGGGAATTTGGGGGATATATCCATTCGGGCGTTAGAGACGTTGCGGGGAGCGGACGTGATTTTCTGTGAAGATACGAGGCATTCCTTAAAATTATTGAATTATTATGAGATCAAGAAGCCGTTGGCAGCGTGTCATAAATTCAACGAGCGGGCGGCTGCGGAAAAGCTGCTTGCCCTTGCGCAAGGAGGGAAAAACGTCGCCGTGATTACGGATGCGGGGACTCCGGTGATCTCCGATCCCGGAAATCTATTGGCGGAGAGTCTGCGTCGAGCGGGAGTGGCGTATACGCTTATACCGGGGGCGTGCGCGTTTGTGGCGGCGCTGGTGCTTTCGGGGTTTGCGGCGGACAAGTTTGCATTTTTGGGTTTTTTGCGCGGAAAAAATACGCAAAAGCGGGAGTTTCTGCGAAAGTATGCGGCGTTTGACGGAACGATAGTCCTGTATTCCGCCCCGCAAGACGTCGATGCGGACGTGAAGATGCTGTATGAGGCGTTCAAAGACCGCCGAGCGTGTGCGGTGCGGGAGATCACGAAAGTGCATGAAAGCGTGGAGTATTTTTCTTTGGAAGCGGGTTTGCCCGGGGAAAAGCGAGGAGAATACGTCTTGTTGGTAGAAGGCGCTTCGGAGCAGGAAAATCCGCTCAATGCTCTGACGGAGAAAGAGCATATAGCGCATTACGTAGCGCAGGGAATGAGTGCGAAGGAAGCGCTCAAGGCGGCTGCAAAGGACAGGGGAGTATCGAAGAGCGAGCTGTATAAATTCACAATCAGCGGCGATGAAGGGGAAAAGTGATATAAAATTCGAGGTACGTATTGAATATTTTTTCCGAGGAGAAAAGTTCTAATAAAATTCGACAATCTTCGAATGCAGGTAGTTGACGGTTCAAGCGAATGCGGTTACAATGAAGAAAAAGAGCGTTGGAGAAAGGGTATGAACGAATTTGGGAACTATCTGTATGCATTGCGCCGAGCGAAGGGAATGACGCAGGCGGAGTTAGCGGACCGGCTCGGGCTTACGAACAAGGCGATCTCGAAGTGGGAGACGGGCGAAGCGTTTCCCGAGACGGCGCAGCTTGTGCCGCTTGCAAATATTTTCGGGGTAACGGTAGACGAACTTTTGCGGGGGAGATCGGCGCGAGAGGACGAACAGAGCGAGACGGCGCAAATCCGGATTGAGAAAGAAACGGTCGCTTCCGCCGAGCAGAGAGGGGAGACGCGAGCGGAGGACTTGGCGCGAAAGTTTCGGCCGGAGAAATGGGCGGTCAAATTTGCGGTTTGGATAGGGATCGGGGTGATTTTGTCTGTAGCGGGGATCGTTGCGCTCATCCTTTCCGGCATTCTTGCGGAAGAAGAAAGCGGTTTGCACATCTCCGTTACGATCGCAATGCTGGCGGCGTTCACTCTTTCTGCGGATATATTCACGGCGGCAGGGATCGTGCATGAGCGATATTTTCTGCCCGCGGAAGGGCAGACGTGGAAGGCGCGCGTACGCAGGTTTATCGTGTTTATGGTTGCGGGCATTACGGCGGGCGGAGCAGGCGTCTGCGCTTTTTTGAGCGGCGCTTTTTTTGCCGAAGGCGGTATGTTTGAAGATAACGTTCGGCTTGCGGTAAGCGTTGGCGGCGGATTGGCGCTGTTTGCGTTGGCGGCTTTCTTTTTTATATACGGCGGCATCACATGGGACGCGTATTGCAAAAAAGTCTGCGAGAGAGAACAGGAAAAAGAGCGGAGCGAAATTTTGCAGATCATACGGGAGAACGAATGGAAAGAAGACAGTCTGGCTGCGAAATTATGTTCCGCCGTTATGATCGTTGCGACCGCCGTTTTTTTGCTGTTGGGATTTTTATGGGATTTGTGGTCAAAGGCATGGATTTGCTTTGTTGTCGGCGGATTGCTGTGCGGGATCGTCAACGTATGGTTTGAAAAGAAGAAAAAATAAAATGACCGCCCGCCGCAAAGAGCGGCGGGCGGAGCAAAAAACCGATAGCGGCATTCTGTTTCGGCAGAATGTCGGATATTATTATAGGGGGTGCCGAATAAATTTTCCTCTGTAGGGGATGGTCAATTCGGTAAACCCTATTTTTTTCAGAACCGAACAAACGAGGTCGCGTTTTTCACCTATGCGGGAAACATGGTGTGCGTCCGAGGCAAAGGAAATGTTACGCCCGCCGAGCTGAAAATACCTGGTAAGAATGTCGGTATCGGGCAGGAACGGACTCCCCGCCGTTTTACAAGAAGTGTTGACCTCTAAAATTTTGCCTTTCGCTGTGATCTTTTTTAAGATTTCATCCAAAACGTCCGAAAATTCTTCATAGCGAAGTTTCGGGTCGGGGTAGGTCGCGTTGCGCGCACAATATCCCAGATGCGCGACGATATCGTAGGGATAGGAAGCGTCCAGGCTTTCCAGAATTCGATAAAGATATGCGTTGTAGGCGTAGCTTTTACTTTTTCCCGCAAAATAATCGGCAAAATAACAATCGTGCCTTTGACAAACGTGAACGCTGTTGATTATAAAATCAGGTTTGTAATCTTCGCAGACGCGCCGATATCGCTCTTGCGTGCGCGCATTGTGGTCAAAGCCGAATTCTGCTCCGGCTAGCAGCAACATTCGATCCCGATATTCCCTCTGCAAAATTCGGATATGCGAAAAATACGCGTCTGCATCGATCTGCCGCGGTTCCTTTCCGTCGATGGTAAGGTGCATTCGCTCGTATTCATATTCAAAATGTTCGCTGACGCCGTATATTTTCAGTCCCGCTTGCACAGCCGCTTCTGCCATGTCCCGTAAATCGCTTCTGCCGTCGCTTGAATAGGTCGTATGCGTGTGTATGTCCGCCGTGATCATATCGTTCTCCTTTTTATTATCATACGTCTTTTTTGCGGCGTTGTCAAGCGTACTTTATGTTTGGTGGCGTCAATCGGACAAATCCGTGCAGGTTAAGCGCAACGACGGATGATCGATGCATCGCGTAACAAGGGAGCGGAAAACCGCTCCCTTGTTGTCAACTTGTCGCCCCTAAATAAAAAAGGTTCATTGTGGCGTTCGTATAGTTGAAATTTCCTCCGGTAGATACTACGCGCAGCGTTGCCGGCGTAGTCGTTACAGAAAATGTTGTCGAAATAGTTTGACGAGAGGTGCTCCCGGATGAGGTGAAAACACTTGTCGTCGATGCTCCCGGTAAATTGGAATTGTTGAGTTGAATATTGAGTACGTTAGACGTCGGAAAACTCGCTCCGGATCCCGGGGATGCCGTTCCGCTGTACAGGGCTGCATATACGCCAGGTTTTGTGATATTGAACAATGTGCTGCCTGCCGTGTGCGTGATCGCCGTCCCGTTCTGTGAACCGTTTTGGTCAAAATCAATCGCAGAACCGGAGGCGACGGGAGTGGTAGGCGTGGTGTATGCGTTCAAGGTCTGTGCTGCAGGCATCGTGCCGGTCGCACCTGTCGCACCCGTCGCGCCCGTCGCACCCGTCGCACCCGTCGCGCCCGTCGCACCTGTCGCACCCGTTGTGCCCGCTGTGCCCGTCGCACCCGTCGCGCCTGTCGCACCCGCTGTGCCCGTCGCGCCCGTTGCACCACGAGGGATGACAAAGTCGAACAAAGCTGCGTTTTCAGTTCCGGAATTTGTAACGGAAGCATTATCTTCGGGTTCACCCGTCGTCACTGTACCGACGGCAAGAGTCGCCGCCGTACCGCTTGCGCCATCCGAGCCGGTTGCTCCGGTCGGTCCCGTCGGTCCGGTCGGACCCGTAGGTCCGGTCGGCCCTGTTGCGCCCGTCGCTCCCGTCGGTCCTGTAGGTCCCGTAGCACCCGTTGCGCCTGTTTCGCCGGTCGCGCCTGTCGCTCCCGTTTCGCCCGTTGCGCCCGTCGCTCCCGTCGGCCCGGTCGGCCCGGTCGGCCCTGTAGGTCCTGTAGGACCCTGTGGGCCCATAGACTCTGGGGCCGCGGCTGGAGGTGTGGCGCTGGTGGAAACGTACGC
>CALVYJ010000073.1 GCA_944372075.1 uncultured Clostridia bacterium
AGGCTTTTTCTGCTTTGTGCGGGCGATCCCTCTCTTCGCGCGGAGGCTTTTTCTGAATTTTTCTCTCCTGTGCGCGGCGGCGCATATGCGCCGCCGCGCACAGAAAACAAATTCCGCCGCCCGCCGCAAAAAAACACACCTATCCCCCGCCAAATGCGAAAAACCGCACCTCTGCCCGTCAAATGCGAAAATCCGCACGTTTGTATGTTATATGCAAAAAACGGCACGTCTGTCCTTCAAATGCGGAAAGGCGCATCTGTTCCCAGAAAGCGGAAAGCCGCACTCTGCCCCGCTTTTGGCGGTTTGCGTGCTTTTTTTCTTGACGCGCACTCAAAAAAAGAATACAATATTGTCGTTATGATTATCGATACACACGCACATCTCAATTATTCCGATCGGTACGGCGATGAAGCGAGTCTGTTTCAATCGCTTCGGGAGGCGCATATTTCGAAAATAATCAACGTCGGGTGGAACTATGACTCCTCCGCATACGCCGCCGAACAGGCAAATCGGTACGACTTTCTGTATTTTGCGGCGGGATTTCATCCCTCCAACCTCGACGATTTTCAGCTGGGCGATTACGAAAAATTGCAGCGTCTGCTCACCCATCCCAAGGGCGTGGCGGTCGGAGAGATCGGACTGGACTACCATTACGCCGATACCGATCCCGCCCGACAAAAACGGGCTTTTGTAGAACAGATGGAGCTGGCGCACGCGCTCAAGCTGCCCTTCATCGTGCATAGCCGCGATGCCGCCGCCGATACGTTGGCGATTTTTCGGCAAAACAAACCGCTCTTGGAATACGGCGCCGTCATGCACTGCTTTTCGGGAAGTCCCGAAACGGCGGCGGAATATCTGAAGCTGGGGCTGTACATCTCCTTTGCGGGGCCGGTCACCTTCAAGAACGCGCGCAGATTGGACGAAGTGGCAAAGCTCGTTCCTTCGGACAGAATTTTGGCGGAAACGGATTGCCCTTATCTCGCGCCCGAACCCCTGCGAGGTACGCAGAATACGCCCAAAAACGTGAAATACGTCTATGAAAAACTCGCGCTCCTGCGCGGCGAGTCGCCCGCTCGTTTGGAAGAGCAAATCGAGAAAAACGCGCACACGTTGTTCAAAAAACTGGGCGCTGCGGAGAAATAATATGGAAACGTTCGAAACCTTTACCTATGCCCTGGACGGCAATTTATACATCAATTTGACCAGCAAATGCTCCAACGACTGCACCTTCTGCGTGCGCAACGAGCATTCTACCTATTTCGGACACAAGCTGTGGCTTTCGCGCGAACCTTCCGCACAGGAGGTCATTGCCCGCCTTCCGGAAGATATTTCCGCGTACCGAGAATACGTCTTTTGCGGATTCGGCGAACCGACTCTGCGCTTGCAGACTCTCCTCGCGATCGCAGCCCAGCTCAAACAAAGAGGGGCGATCGTTCGGCTGAATACCAACGGACAGGGAAGCCTGTTGGCAAACCGCGATATCTCCCTCGACCTTGCGGGGCGCGTGGATAAGATCAACGTGAGCCTCAACGAAGCGACCCCTTCCGCCTATGTACAACTGTGCAGACCGGCTCGCGGCGAAACCGCGTTCTTCGCCTTACAGGACTTCGCAAAACGCTGCGCAGAACGGGGCATCGAAACGTGGTTTTCCGTCGTCGACATCATCGGCGAGAAAAAAATTGAACAGTGCCGCACTATCGCGCGGGCGTGCGGCGTCCCCCTGCGCGTGCGCCCCTTTATCGCAGACAGCAAATAACTATCCCGAACACCAAATATCTTCGCGCTTTCTTTGCCGCGCGCTTTCTTTGTCTTCGTTCGCTTTGAACGAGCGCCGCGCGATTTGTATGCCTTCGTTCGCTTCGAACGAGCGCCGCGCGATTTGTATGCCTTCGTTCGCTTCGAACGAGCGCCGCGCGCCCGATTTTCGCATCGGATGCGCCTTGCTGATATCCCTTTGAACAAGGTTGCCCATTTTCGGGGCGAAGAAAAAAGGCTTCCCAAAACATTCGTTTCAAGAAACCTTCTTTCTTCTCTTTCGTGCCGTAAACTTTTTCGATCATGGCAAACGTATTTCCGCCTATCGCAGTTGTCCGTTCGCTCCTTTCAAAAGTTTACGCAAACAGTATGTGCCGTCTGCGGCGCGTTATGCGCCGCAGACGAGAGGTAGTTTATGGAAAATTTGAAAGATATCCTCGCCCGAAACGGTTTTTCCTTCAAAAAACAATTCGGGCAAAATTTTATTTCGGATACCAACCTTTTGAAATCCATCGTGGCATTGGCAGGCGTCGATGCCACCGTTTCCGTCCTTGAGATCGGCTGCGGCGCCGGCACGCTCACGCGCGAGCTGGCTTTCGCCGCAAAAAGGGTCGTATCCTACGAGATCGACACGAAATTGCAGCCGGTGCTCGCCGAAACGCTGGCGGGCATCGACAATGCCGAAGTCGTCTTCCGCGACTTTATGAAGGAGGATTTGCACGCCGTCGAAGCAGAATTGGGCGATTACACTGTCGTTGCGAATATCCCCTACTACATCACGTCGCCGCTCGTCATGCGATTTATCGAGGAGGCAACGCGCGTGCGCTCGCTCGTGATCATGGTACAGGACGACGTCGCAAAACGATTCTGCGCTCAACCGGATTCCGCCGAATACGGCGCCATCACCGCCGCGATCGCGCGGCGCGCAAGCGCTCGCATCGTCAAATCTGTGCCGCGAACCATGTTCCATCCCGTTCCCAACGTGGACAGCGCCGTCGTACGACTGGATTTTATAGAAAACCGCATCCCCGTCAAGAGCGCGAAATGCTATCGCGATACCGTACGCGCCGCCTTCCTCTCCCGCCGCAAAACGCTGGAAAACAACCTCGTCAACGCCTTTCATCTGTCGCGCGATCAGGCGCAGACGCTGCTCGCCGACGCGCGTATCCCCGCCAAAGCGCGCGGAGAATCGCTCTCTCCCGAACAGCTCGCATATCTTTCCGATTTGCTCTTCGAACGGCTCGGCTGATCTTTTTTTCGCACCGCTTTTCAAACGCCCGCTTGGCAAGTTCCGTCTGCGCTATCCGATGCGCTTTGAGAGACGTCGCCTTGCCGCGATTGCCTTTTGCGCATGCTCCGATATTCCAGCGCGACAAGCAAAATTGTCAAGATAAAGGACAATACGTCGGCACACGGCGCCGCCCAGAGCATGCCCACAATGCCGAATTGCAACGCGAACCATACCATGAGCGGCACGAGAAACAACACGTCGCGCGAGACGGACAGCAGGGTCGCCTTGACCGATTTTCCCACCGATTGCAGAAAGATACTGCTCGCCTTTTGCACACAACACAGCAGTATTCCGCCGAGGAAGATCCGAAAGCAGAGATGCGCATACCGATCGTATAACGCACTCTCGTTCCCGAACAGCGTCACAATGTATTGCGGAAAAAGCTCAAACAACAATCCGCGCCCGCACCGGATCCGGTGCGGGCGCGGAATTGCTTTTGCCAAAAAAAATGCGCAGTCATTTTCAGACTACGCACCAAAAAACTTTGATTGGACTTACGTCTATGCCGAAAGGCATATGGAAATTACCCTTACAGTTTACCAAATTTTTATGAATTTATCAAATCGATCGCGGCCGAGTACAAAATTTTCCCTTTCTTACTGCCGTATCAGTCGCTTTCCCGTCCAGCGCTCGATGCGGATCTGCACGACGTTCGTCAACGACAATGCGTGCGGCTCAAACGCCCCGTCCTCGAACGGCTGATCGGTATAATGCGCCAGCAGCACCTTCAATCCGTGCAATCGCCGCGCCGCGTCCTGCACGAGCTCCGCCCTGCCTTCCCCGCATACGCTCTCGTAATCGGTCGTATACCCGCACGGAGAATTCCGCTTCTGAAAAACCCGCAACATCCGATACGCGCAAAAACTTACCCGCGCATCCTTCCGCAGACGGTTGAGTTTCTCCCCTTCCAGCGCGCAATGAAAATAGAGATACAGCTGCCCTTCGACCAGCTCCGCCCCGAAATTGAGGGGGATCATATAGGGCGCGCCTTCCCCTCCGAACGCCACCGTCATACTCTCACAGCGAAGCAACGCTTCCAGCTTTTGCTCGCTGTCCGTAATTTCCCGCTCTCCCTTTCGCATACCTGTCCCTCCGATTTTCCGAACGCGCGGGGCAATTTCTCCGCGCGCCATGCCGCGCGCGCCCATGCGCCCATCTCGTGCGCGACCGATCACGCCTTCTTTTTCGATAAATAATCGTCGATCGCCGCCTTGATCGCCTGCTCCGCCAAGACCGAACAGTGAATCTTTTGAGGCGGCAATCCGCCCAGCACCTCCACGACCTTTTTATTGGTCACTTCCAGCGCCTGCTCAACGGTCATGCCCTTGATCATCTCCGTCGCCGTAGAGGAAGTCGCAATCGCGGCGGCACACCCGAACGTCTTGAATTTCGCGTCCGTTATGACGCCGTCTTTTACCTTGATAAACACTTGCATGATGTCGCCGCATGCCTCGCTTCCGATCATTCCCATCCCGTCATAATCGGAAATCTCTCCTACGTTCTTCGGATTTTGAAAGGCCTCCATTACTTTTTGCGTATACATATCCCTACTCCTTTTCCATCACTTCGTTTTTGCAATCCTTGGGAAACAGCGGCGAAAGCGCCCGCAGTTTTACAACGATCTCCTTCAATCTGTCCACCGCGAAATCCACCTGCTCGACGGTGTTGTCCTTTCCGAACGAAAACCGAATGCTTCCGTGCGCTTCCCCTTCTTTCAGTCCCATCGCGAGCAATACGTGCGAAGGTTCCAGCGAACCGGAAGAACACGCCGAACCGCTGGACACCGCGATCCCCGCCAAATCCAAACTGAACAGCAAAGACTCCCCTTCAATGTACCGAAAGGAAAAGTTCGCGTTGCCCGGCAACCGATTGCTCGGATGCCCGTTCAAGCGGACGTACGGGATCTCGTGCAAAACCCGCCGAATAAACCGATCGCGCAGGCCGGAAACATACTCCGCGCGCTCGCGCATGTCCTGCTGTGCGAGCTTTAACGCTTCCGCCATTCCCACCACGCCCGCAACGTTCGTCGTTCCGCCGCGCATGCTGCGCTCCTGATGCCCGCCCGTGATCAGCTTGCCCATCTTCAGCCCCGACCGAATGTACAGTACGCCTACGCCCTTCGGCCCGTAAAATTTGTGCGAGGAAATCGCCAGCATATCCACCGCAGGGTCGTTCACGTTTATCGCCAGCGATCCCGCCGCCTGCACCGCATCCGTAAAAAATACGATGCCGCGCGAACGCGCAAACGCCGACAGCTCGGCGATCGGCTGAATGGTGCCCACTTCGTTGTTCGCCGTCATGACGCCGATAAAGATCGTGTCCTCCCGCACGCTCGCCTTCAGCTTTTCAAGATCGACCGTGCCGTATTCGTCGACCGGCGCAAAGGTCACGTCAAACCCCTCTTTCGCCAGCTCCTTCGCCGTGGCAAGCATCGCAGGATGCTCGATCGCACTCACGACCAGATGCCTGCCCTTGCCGCGCAGAGCATGCGCCGCGCCGCGGATCGCCCAGTTGTCCGATTCCGTGCCGCCCGACGTAAAATAGATCTCGCTCGGCTTGGCATGGATCTGCCGCGCGATCGTATCACGCGCGGCATCGACCGCCGTTACCGCCCTGCGCCCATACCCGTGCTGCGAATTGGCGTTGCCGAAATTCTCCGTAAAATACGGAAGCATCTTCTCCAAAACGCGCGCATCCACCGGCGTCGTCGCCGCATGATCAAAATATATCCCTTCCATCTTCCTTCTCCTCTAGTTCGCCTGCCCTCGCACACATCCGCATCCCGCTTCCCGCGGCATCGCCGCACACTTGCATCGCTCGCCTTCTTCCTGCGAGCCGCATTTGCAGATGCCAGCCTCTTCATGATCGTCCAATACCGACTGCAAAGTCATCGAGTCCAATACCCCGTTGATCCCCGCATATAACTTGCGCCAGACGACCCCCGTCGCACATTTCTTGCACGTCGACGTGATACAGTCCGCAATCTCCATGTTGTCCTCCAACGCCCGCGCTACGTCCCCGATCGTGATCTCGCTCGGCATACGCGTCAATTTGTATCCGCCCGATACTCCACGCTCCGCCGTGACGATCCCCGCTCCCGACAACATCCGCATGATCTTCTCAATATATTTCCCGGATACCGCAATCTCCCTCTCCAGCGCCGATGCGCTTACACATCGGTTCGGATAGTTTTGCGCCAATATAAAGCACGCCTTTAACCCGTACTGCGATTTCGACGAAAGCCGCATGTCTCCCTCTCCTTTTTTTAATTCCTACTAAAATGGTTGCATTTAGTATACAATAAAGTTGCCCGTTCGTCAACCGATTTGACCGAGGATTTTTATTTTTTTGAAAAAAGCGCTTTCCGTATGCGGATTCATAAAAAATGCCCCGTCGCAGGGCGTTTTGCCGTGCGGCGGGGCGCTCGCCGTAGGGCGAGACTTTTTCAAAAAGCAAAAAAATTTCGGACAATATAAAAGACAGATCGACGTTTGATCGAAAACAAATTTGCCCACGTGAACGGCTCGAACTGGGCGCGCAGATTCGGCAAAATGCAATTTGGTACGCCCTTTTGTCCAATCGGAAAAGACGCATCCGCAATAGTTTGAGCCGTATATTCCGATCGCGCACGGGATGGGAGCGCAGATTCTGCAAACTACGGTTTTGTATGCTCTTTTGTCCAATCGGAAAAGACGCATCCGCAATAGTTTTGGCGGTATAGGTTGTATTCTTTTGCCAATTCGACGGAGCGCAAATAGCCGTTTTGTTTTTTGAAGTCGGAATAGAGCCAAGCAACCCCGTACTTTTCTTGCAGCTGTTCGCCCAACTCGTTGAGCCAGCGGGCGTTTTTATGCGGACTGACGGAAAGGGTGGAGCAAAAGAACGGAAAACCGCCCTCTTTCGCCGTGCGCGCCGTAAAATCGAGGCGCAGCCGATAACATGCATAGCAGCGCATACCTCCCTCGCACTCCCCCTCCAGCCCCTTTACGGCCGCAAAAAATTCGGAAGGATCGTAATCGCAATCGAGAACGTCCGCCCAACCGGTTTCGCGCAGAAAACGTATCTGCTCCCTCTTGCGCTTCTCGTATTCGCTCGGATCGGTGATATTCGGATTGTAAAAAAGCACGGTCACGCTGAAATATTCCCGCAACGTCTCCAGACAACGGGAAGAACACGGCCCGCAACAGCTGTGCAACAACAACCGCTGCCCTTTGGGCTGCCCCGCGCATATCTCCAGCATGCGCCGATTGTAATCGATGGCATTCATGCCGATATTGTACCACGTTTTTTCCCAAAAAGCAACTTCTGCGCAAGCCGCCGCCCGCCCGAACGCGCCGCATTCCCCCGTTTACGGATGCGCTTTCGCGCATAGGAGCGCTTTCTGGGCGCTTTCGACGCACTTTCGAGGCGCTTTCGAGGCGCTTTCGAGGCGCTTTCGAGGCGCAATGCCGCCGCCGCACATATGTGCGGCGGCGGCATTGCGCGGATACGCCCGTTTTTTCCTCTGCTTGACCGATTTGCGGCGATCCTCTCCGATTTGCGGCGATCTCGCTTCGATCTGCACGGCGCCGCGCCCCGGCTGCGACGCCGTGCGCCTGCGCTATTTTCCGCTCTCGCCGTAGTTGGAAAGCACGCGCGCAGACGGATCGTCGACGTTGCAGCCTTTCCAACGCCTGTTCGGCATCCAGAAATCTTTGATCATTTCCGCCTGACCCGGATAATACTTTTCAAAGATTTCCCGACACAGGAGGTTCTCTTTGGTAAACGGCTTGGCATGGTATGCGTAACGGTTCGCCTTTTCCTTCCAGTCGTCGCCGAATCTTTGATCGGCGTACGCTTTCAGATCGTCCACCATCGAATGCCCGACCGCATCGGAAAACGCCGCCTTTTCCCTCCATAAAATCGAAGGCGGCAGATAATCGCCCTCGAACGCCTTGCGCAAGAGATATTTTCCCTTTCCGTACGTGTTCATCTTCAACTGCGGCGGGATGCTCATGACGTACCGCACAAAATCCAGATCCCCGAACGGCACGCGCGCTTCCATGGAATGCACCGATATGCACCGATCCGCACGCAATACGTCGTACATGTGCAGCTCGCGCACGCGCTTTTGCGATTCGCGCTGAAAGGACTGCGCGTCGGGCGCAAAGTCGGTATATTTATAGCCGAACAGCTCGTCTGATATCTCGCCCGTCAGCAAAACGCGCACGTCTGAACGCTCGTGGATCTTT
>CALVYJ010000074.1 GCA_944372075.1 uncultured Clostridia bacterium
GATCTTCTTGTTTTTGCTCTTCTTTCACCGTAACGGATATCGATGCGCTCTGCCCTTCATAGTTGACGGTCAGCGTGACCGTGCCCGGCTTACTCGAATCGTATCCAGCGACCATATCCGCCGTTACCGGAACGAGATTTTGCGCCCCGCTCGCCATCTTTACAAGGATCGAAAGTCCTTCCAAATTGAGCGTATCGCCTACGGTGTATTCATCCTGAAATGTTTTATCCGCTTGGATTTCCACGGAACGGATCACGTCATAGACGCTCACCGAAACGACAGCGCTCTTTCCCTGGTAAGAGACGATCAAATCCTGCTGACCGATCCGGTTTGCGTCGTACCCGTTGATCATATCCGCTGTAACCGAAACGGCGTTCTGCGCCCCGCTCGCCATCTTTACAAGGATCGACAGTCCTTCTAAATCGAGCGCTTCACCGTACGCGTATTCCTCTCGAAAGGTCTCGCCCTTCTGTATTTCAATCGATTCGACCGCATCCGAGACGCTTACCTGCACGGATTTCGTATAATCTCCGCTTTGCGTATGAACCGTAATCAGGATCTGCGTATTGCCAACGCCCTTCCCCGTTACGACTCCCTCTGCATTCACTGTCGCAACGGCAGTGTCCTGCGAAGAATAGGAGATAGAATTGACGACGATCTCTTCGGGACGAACGGAAACGTTCAACGGCCGCGAATATCCCACCAGCATTTCGATTTCGCTTTCCGCAACGATTTCCTGCAAGACAAGTTTTTTGACCCATTGTCCCTGCTCGTTCAGAATAAACGTCGTGTCTGCGCCAAGCCGATCTCCGGTAACCGTCCAGGGATGGCGAGGATCGGCGGGATCGTTGCTTGAAGCGTCTTCCGTAACGTTCGCAAATCCCATTCCCGCCTTTAACGTTATTTCGTCTCCGGGCGCAAAGAGCGCATCGCCGGGCGCATGAAAATATAGCGCGTTTCTCCTTTGATGCATCTGATACCGAGGCCCGTCAACGACTGCCGTCCCGTTCAAATCGCCGAAGTACCCGCTCTGCTCCGGATGCGTACTGTTTTTGTAATACACATAATATTGGATTGCCGCTAAACGCTGTACAAACATCCCGTTGGTCGTATATCCGTTATCAAATTCCACATAGAGATCCGTGCCGCCCAAATTCCCTGCGTTGATCGCCTCGACGGCGGTATTCGCCCCGGGCTGCGCCGCAACCGGCTCGTTCTGCCACTGACCATCGCGCATCACGATGCGAAATCCCTCATCCAGGCAAAGCGTGATCGGTGCCGACGCGTCCTGCGAGGTCGGCAGAGGCATGTCGCGCAGCAACTCTATGCTGCCGCCCTCTTCAAAAAGAGTACGCGAATAAAAGACCAGTCCGTCTCCCAAAAAATGAATTTGCACATCCCAATCCAGTTCCCCGATCGGCGTTCCGTTAAACAAAATCGTATTCGCCACGTCTTCTCTCTCGTCAATTCCCGTCACGCTCATGTTGTTGAGCGTGTAGAGGCGAATAACCGCTACCATATGCAGTCCGCCGATCGGATCTTCTACCTGCAGGCGATCGAACTGTTTTACCGAAACGCGCGTCACGCTTTCGTCCGCATTGGCCGTCAGCATGAATCCGCCCGTCACAAAAAACGAGCCGAAAACCAACAACAGCACCATCAAAACGGTTGCTATCCCCTTCGCTTTCAAACTTTTCATAAAAAACCTCCCTTATTGTTTACAACCTAATTATCTGCTTCAGCGTTTGTCGGCTCAAGATCCCGTTCGGGAGCGGCTTCCATGATCACGTCATTGTAATAGACCTGTCCCCCGATGCGCGCCTCGACGCGGATCACGACGCGTCCTTCCGATACAAACGTTACCGTTCCGCCCTCATCGACCGTCGCCACGGAAGGGTTGGAAGACGTGAATACCGCCGCGATCTCCTCCACGGCATAATTGCCAAACATGCCGTAAACGGACAATTTTGCCGAAACGGATTCCGAAACAAAATTCCGATCCGCACTTGCCAATACGTTTATAACCGCCGCGGCATCCCTTTGCGAAAATACGGTACGGATCTGTCCGATCTCCACAACGCAACTATACAGCGCTACCTCGTCTATGCTCAACCCCAACGCAGGCAATCCGCCGCCGACCAGCCCGCCTATGCAGAACGTTCCGCCGCCGTAAAACGTATTTTCACAGGAATGAACGGATTTTCTGATTCCGTCTACATAGGTACGGAAAACCCCGCTTTGATACGTCAACGCTACGGTGTGCCAGTTCCCGTCCGTCAATCCGTCTGCCAACGCGATGGTGTATTCGCTTTCTCCGATCGCATACATATAGAGCGTATCTTCCGAAATATACAATTCGAAATGCCCCTTCTTCTTTTCGCCCTTTGCAAAAAGCACCCGAAGGTAATCGGTCTGTTCCCCTTTGAGAGAAAACAGGAGCGTAAATTCGTTTTTCATCTCCGCCGGCAAGGGAGCTTCGTTCTGAAGGTATCCCTCCTCCCCGACAAGACACAGCGCGCTGCCGCCCGTTCTTCCCTTTGCAAAATCCGCGTCGGTTAAATCCCCGCAATCCAGATCGCGCCCGCTTAAAGACAGGTCTTTTCCCAACGTCTCTGCGTCAAAATCATAGATTGCCACGCCCCCCGCGACAAAAATCTTCTGCGAATACCCTCTGTTTTCTGCCGCGGCTTCGTCCTGCACAAAGGCGTCCAGCCGATACATCTCGCCGACCCGAAGACCCTGCTTGAGCGTCAGCAAAACTTCGCTCTCGGAAACGGCCTGCGCCCCGACGATCTCGTTTCCGACTATCGAATATGAATTGCAACTTTCCAAACTGACCCTGTCGATCGATTTGTTGAAGGTCACCCGTAAAGTCTGCGCGTTTACCGTCACAACGCCTTCGACCGCAGGTTTTACATAGTCCCTGTACGTGAATGCCTGTATCGACGCGGGCTTGCTCACAGCCCCCTGAAAACTGACCGCCACCAACGTGTAATCGTAAAACCGCGCTTCCGTCAGCCCGAAAAAGTCGGCGTACGTCGTGATCGCTCCGCTAAGCGTGCACAGATACTCTCCGTCCCTGTACAGAACATACTTTTTGACTCCCGAAACGCAGTTCGGCGCATCCCATTCCAATACTATCCCGTCATACGCCCGCTCCGCGACCCGCAAATTTTCAATAGCCGATATATCCTCCGTCGAATCCGGATCGTACAAATTCCATGCGGTAACTTTTGCTGCCGACGGATCGTTTACCGCAATGCGGCGGCTCTCGCCCGCGTCAAGCCAAAGAAAGCCCTCCTCCGCAAAAAAAGTTTCGTATCCGCTGGAGACATTCCCGTTTTCGATCATGACGCCGATCGCCGGGTACTTTCCCGTATTTGTGAGTACGACGGCCGACTCCTCTCGCTCCACTTCGACGGTGGTAAAATTCGTAAAGCGGAAAAGGCTGTCTTTCGTTTCGCTGAAATTGACGAAATAGAACGTATCGTAAATTTTTTCATCGCCTTGCAGCATCTCTACGTGGAAATAGGTAGGATACTTTTCATCCAGATACTCTGCTCCCAGCAAAAACGTTCCGATCTGCATAGATTTCCCCGCCGCGCCGCTCTTTTCAAACAGTGAAGACGTCAAAAAATTCAGCTCGTGGTCATATACGGATACTTCCACCTTCCAATCGCCGCGCAGGCGGTCGTTATCGTCTGCGACGTACACAGGCACCGCCAGATCTGTCTTGCCCGGATTGTAGGAATCAAACTCTAAAAATACGGCAACGGGCGCAAACGACTGCTGCACTGCGTAATAGCCAAGCTTTGCGGTCCCGTAATAATCGATCACAGACCAGCTTGCGCCGGGATAATTGTCGTTCAGTTTATACAGATTGATCGCCGTGGAGTCCGGCCAGTTGATCCTCGTCCGTTCTATCACGGCACGATTGAAGATGGCTTGTGCGATCTGACTGCTCAAAAGATATCGCTCCAACGACGTACCGTCCGTAAAATACCCCGCATACTGGTTGAATACGTCCATATCTTCGCCACGCTTCTTCAAACCGTTGTAATTAAACGTGGGCAGATGCGCGGTAAACGCGTTAAACGCTTCCGAATCGACAGGCCAATCGACGCTTTCATCAAAATTCGGCAAATATTTTTTCAGAGAATCATATCCCGGAAAACTTTGCAACCCGAATTCCCCGACAATGGGAAAATCGGTAAATACGCTGTTGGTCAAATTGTAATCCGGGTCGGAATACCCCCAACCGACCGCATAATTGTGCCACCCGCCATCGTCTACTCGGAAAAAGCGAGACCCGTCATAATAATAATACACTTGAGCCATCATGGCCACCGCCTTGCTGGTATCGCGTACTTCCGAAATTTCGTTTCCGCCGGTATACATGATCAAAGACGGATGATTGCGCAGCCTCTTCGTGTTCTGTATCACTGTCTCCTTGAGCAAGTCATACGGTATGTTCGGCGCCGCGCCCCACGCGTTCGGCCACTCCTGAATTGCCATAAGCCCATAGCGATCCAGCCATTTATAACACTCGTCCGTTTCGGGCATCCCGCTCCCCCACAGGCGCATGAAATTCATGTTCGCGTTTTTTGCCATGCGGAAATATTGTTCGTATCGCTCCTCGGAAAAGTCCATCATCGCGTCTAACGTACACCAATTTGCGCCGCGGGCGTAAACCTCTTTGCCGTTGACCACAAATTTCCAGTTATACATATCCGACGAGGGCGTGCCGGACGTACCGGCTGGCAATAATTGAACATCCCGTATTCCGAATTCCAGCGTTTGCGTGTCGATCGAACCGTTGCACGCAAAAGAGAGCGTCATCTCATATAAGTTTTGTTCGCCGTACGAGTTCGGCCACCACAGTTGCGGATCGGGAATGTCAAACCGCAAATTCAATCTCCCCGCGCCGCTTTCATCCGATTCGATGCCGCTCTTTTCTCCGCTGTACAAAATCTCGCTTTCCTGCGGCCAAATTTTGCGGATGGTAAAGCGCAATGTGCCGCCCTCCCACGCCTGCGCGGCGCTTGATTTTAAGTCGACGACAAGCCGCATGCGCGCGTTGTCTTGATTTTGCGAAAGCTCTTCCAGCGAAACAAACGGCGAATCCATCTCAACCGAAGCGGGTTGCTGCAATTCAACGCCTTTCCATATCCCGAGCGGCGGCATATTGACGTAGTGCCAACCATATGAATTCGAAAAGACTACCGTATCCTCCCAATATACGGCCGGCAACAGCTTTACGATCAATTCGTTTTGCGTTCCGTCCGCCTTTAACAAGTCGCCGATTTCCCACCCGAAGGTCGTAAACATGCCCTGATGATACCCCAAATACACGCCGTTTAACCAAACCTGACAGCGGTCGGCAACGCCTCCGAACTGTAAACGACAGTCCGTTCCCGTTTCGGGCGTATCGAATCTTTTGCGCAAAACCCAGGTGCGATAACTCGCATCTCGCGCATACCGATAATTTTTTTCCTGCCGCGGGTCGGGAATGACCCCCGCTTCATACAACGCGGTATGAATGCTCCCGGGTACGACCGCATCGATCTCCCCCTCCCAATCTTCGGGCGCCTGCGTGGACAAGGTGTAATTTGTACATTCCGTTTCGCCCCCGTAAATCAAAACCTCCCGAATGCGGGCGCAATTATCGGGTAAACCGGTATCGGTGATCAAGATCGCAACGTACCGATACGTCCCCTCTGCCGCATGATCCGCATAATAATATACGTTGCCTTTTATGTCCGCCAATACGTCCCAGTTCGAAAAATCCGGATCGTCCGTATTGCTGCCGTATATTATATAATCGACATTCGGCGACGCGACGTTCGCCGCATGATATATGCGGACTTTCTCGATCTCCCGCTCCGTGCCTAAATCGAATTTTATCCAATGCGGCTCGCCTTCCGCGGCCGTATCCGAGATCCATTGATCAAATCCGTTGTTTGTCCAACCGCCGTCTATCGCCCCCTCCGGGAAATATTCGTTATTCATGCAGGAATCCGCTTCGGCGCGCACTCCTTCCTCGGCAAGCCAGTTTTGCTGACCGATGTATTGCGGAATAATATCGATCAACTCAAATTCCCCTTGCTCCGGCAAAAAAACCTCCAGCTCTAAAAAGCGAACCAGCCGATCGTTGCAGTTGTAAACTGTTTCGCCGTTCGGATTGTTTTGCAGAATCGTCGCCCGATTGCTTTCCGTGACGGTTCCGTCCGTATCGATCGCACAAATGGGCTTGTCCTCAAAATTGTACCAGTTGACATTGTTGTACGTGCGCGGCTTGTCAAATCCGTTCCCCGCCTCGTATGTATGCGTGCGATGATAATCCTCCGCCGTCGAATTCGCATTGATCACAGGTATGCGGGGCGTTGTGCCGTCGTTATCCGTGTCCAGCACCGAAGAAGGATTGTCGTTGCTGTACATGATCTGCAACGACGCCCCTTCCATATACCGATAGCGCAGCGTCAAGGTCGTGATAGGCATGGGCTGCCCGAAATCTATGATGTACCGCACATGATCGGTGCGATCGCTTTTCCAAGCCGTCTGCGAATCGTTATCAAACGCTTTCCACGCATTTTCGTCCGCCGATTGCGGCATAACGTTTGAATCATCGCCCTCCTCGATAGACAGATTCGGAAAATCCTCGTCGTACACCGTCGGTACGTCGTTGCTTGTAACAATGCGGTTCAAAATCACTTTTTCCGCCTGCGCCAGCTTCCACCCGTCGGATATATCGATCGTGCGGATCTGCTCCGAAATCGGTTCTCCGCCCTCTCGAAGCTCGACCTCCTCGCTCGCCCCGGAAAAGGGCGTATTTACCGTGTCTATATTGTGCTTTTGGTTATACCACTCCTCTTTGCTCTCTCCCTGCGCCCAGGCAAAATTTCCAAAAAGCATAGATACCGTTATCATAAACACAACTCCCAATGCAATAATTGCGCTCATCCTTTTTTTGCTTATCATCGTTTCCCTCCTAGAAACTGCTCGCGCCTTATCATAGCATACCGCATTTCCTTTTTCAATTGACATTCGTCTTTATTTTATGTAAAATAGTACACATGGAACTGCGCAACATTAAGATCCAATTCATCGAAACAAACGGTTTTTCACCGAACGGAAAAATACAGCACACGAAATCTCTGCCCTTTTTTTCCATTGCCTTCCCGTATCAAGGGAATTATCGCATTTCGATCGGCGAGGACTGCGCGCTGATCGACGAAATGGAATGCTTTTTGGCGCCGAGCAACATCACCCAAAAAATCGATCACTTGCCCGATAAAGACTATAAAAACAGCTATCGCTGGCTGTTTTTCGACGCTGTGATCAACGACCAGTTCTCTCTGGACGATCTGTACGATTTTCCCCTGCATTTAGACCGCCAAACATCGAGCTATATCATTAAAAAAATCGAAGAGATCGCCTCGTACCCCAAAAATACGATCACGGGATTGGTCAAAAGAAATATCGCCGTGCTCGATATCATCCATTACCTGCTTCCTTTAGGAAAAGAGAAAAATGAAAACGCAAGGCTGCTCAATCCCGCCCTGCGCTATATAAAAATACATTACAATGAAAAAATCGATCTGAATAACCTGGCAAAACAATGCGGATTAAGCCGCACGGCCTTTTATAAAAAGTTTAAGGATTATACAAACAATAATCCCTTCCATCTGATCCTTAACTTCCGCCTGCAAAATTCGATTGAAATGCTCCGCAAAGATATCCCTATCTCCGAAATAGCCGAATCATGCGGCTTTTCCGACAGATTTCACTACTCCAAGACGTTCAAAAAAATATACGGCATTACCCCTATACAATATAAAAAACTCTCCCCCGACCAAAAATAATACCAAAACTACGCCCGCGCATCGTTTGCGCGGGCGTATCGTCTGATTTATGTATTTTCGTTGCAATTCGGCAAAACGTTGCCTGCAAGAGGATAAAACGCGGATAAAACGATCGATCCGTCCGTATGGATTTTCACTTTGCCTTGAGAGCCTGTTCCACCTGCTCCAACGTCGGCAAATGATCGATGGCGCCGCGACCGAGCGTGTTCAGCGC
>CALVYJ010000075.1 GCA_944372075.1 uncultured Clostridia bacterium
CCCGAACTTCCGTATCCCGCGATACGCCCTCCAACCTCCGGCACAGACCGGGATCACACACGCCAGCTCGCTCGTCCTTGCCGCCAACTGCCACGCCATTTCTCCGCCGGCCCTCAGACCGATCACGCCGATCTTGCCGATTTGCGGCATCGATCGCAAATACTTCCGACAATACCGCGCCACGCCGACCCATTCATACCAACTGGTCTCTCTCGCCGTAGGCTCCGCATAATCCATATGCCTGCCCGCCTTCGCATAGTTAGCGTACGCTATTTCCTCCGGATACACCGTCCGCTCTTCCTGCGCAAGCTCGCTCTCCCCGCGATAATCGGGCATCAACACGGCATATCCGTTGCGGACAAATCGACGCACCAGCGATTCGTCTGCCGTACTGCGACAATCGGGCAGAATCAACAGCGCCGGAAATTTCGTCCCTTCCGCCGGCATGCCGAAGCGGGCAAATATCTCTACCCGCCCTTCGCCTACCGCCCGACCGGAAAATCGAACCGCACGCAACAACATCTTCTCGCCCGTACGCTCTTCCAATACCCGTTCCCGCAAATCCTGCGTATCGTCAAAATTGTTCCACAATGTGGTTGGAGTTAAAATTATGTTTGCCAATGGAGAACCTCTCTTACCCGCTTATTTGTATTTCGGAACTGCCGCCTTCCACAGCGCCCGTCACCGTTATTTTCGTATCGATCCGATGCTTTAATTCTTCTACGTGCGATATCAACCCGATCGAAAAACGGTTGTTCTTGAGCTTTTCAAGACTGTCCATCACCGTATCGATCAATTTTTCGTCCAAAGTGCCGAATCCTTCGTCCAAAAAGAAAAACTCGATCGGGCGCAACGACTTCGCGTAGATCGCCGCACTCAACGACAGCGCCAACGACAGCGATACCAAAAACGTCTCTCCGCCCGACAGCGTGTTCACGCTTCGCTCTTCTCCGCCGCATAAATTGTCGATGATGACAAATCCGCCCTTGTATCGTATAAAATATCGGCCGCCCGTCAACTGCAACAGCGTTTTCGATGCTGCAACGGAAATCTCCGATAAGTATTCGCTCGCAACAAATTCCATAAACGCGTTTCCGCGAACCAATTCGCGCAGCCGTGCAACGCGATCCACTTGCTCGCGCGCCTTCGACAACTCCGCCTCCAGAACTTTGCGCTGCGCCGCCCGCTTTTCCATATCCGCCAGCTTCTGCGAATAAATCGCCGCAGCTCGCGCCGTTTCATCGCGCATTTTCGTCAGCGCAGTCAGCTTTTGCTCGCTCTCTTTGAACGCTTCCTCCGTAACCGTCTCGCCGCCCTGCAACATATCCAGATTGGCGCGCACGCGGATGCACTCCCGATCGTATCCCTCCAGCTTGGCCCGAACCTCTTCCGCGTCGCCCAGTTCCCTTGTCAACGCCGCCGCCTGTTCGATATCAACAAATTCGCCCTTCTGCTTCAGCTGCGCCGCTCGCGCCTGCGATTCCGATTCCTCCTCCCGAAGCCGAACCAGCGTCGCCTCGCCTCGGGCAAACAAAATTTCATCCTCTTTGATGCGATCACGCAACGACTCGATCCGCTTTTCCGCAGCTTTTTGCTGCTCCAACACCGAATCGCGACGGCGGATCAGTTCCCGCTCCGCTTTGGAAAAATCCAGCTCCCGCACGCCCAATTCGGCATGCAGCTTCGCCTCAAGCTTTTTCGATTGCTCGAGCAGCGTTTCGCTCTCTTGCTCAATGCGACGCAGCTCCGCTTCCGCCGCCGCCTTCTCTTTTTCCGCGCCCGCCCGTTCCAACGCGCTCGCATTAAAAAGCCTCTGCAGCTTTTCCCGCTCTGTCTGCAACCGCTTGTATTCTTCCAACAGAGCCGCCGCATCGCAGGACGTCTGCACGGACAGCCGCCCCCCGTATTCGTCGATCTTTCGCGTCAATTCCGCATCCACCAACCGCGACAACTCTCCTTCCGGATACCGCTCCCGCAGTTTTTTTCGACTTTCTTCAAAATACTCTTTCGTGGAACAGATCTCCGCGCGCAACAACTCGCTCTCCAATCGGTCTGTCAAAAAGCGATCCGGAGACTGCTCGCCCAATGCGCGCAACCGCTCCTCCGTCCGCGCCGTCTCCGCCGACGCATCGGCCGCAGACCGATCCGCCCTTTCCCGCCGAGCCTGTACATGACCGCGCTCTTTCTCCAAACGGCTTCGCCTCTCGACATACGATTGCAACGTTTCGGCATCCTGTTTGGCATACGCGAGCGTCGCAAGTTTTGCCGTTATCTCATTCAGAGCCGCATCCCGATCGCTCGCCTGCTGCGCCTTCGTCTCCTCATCCAGCAGACCTGCCGCAACCGCCTTATCCCGCTGCGATTCTTCCTGCATGCGCACCGCCTCGGCAATCTCCCGCGCCCGGCGCGCTCGCCGCCCTTCCAGTTCCGTCCATTCCTTTGCAAACGGATACCTCTCCAGCTTTCCTTGCAGCTCCTTCATCTTCGGCGCCGAAGCAGACAAATCTGCCCACTCCCTTTCCAAACGAACCCGCTGACATGTTCGCTCATACGCCGCACGCGTCCGCTCGTGCGCCTGTTTATAGGCTATATAATTCCCTTCCAGTTCCGCGCGCCTTTCTTCCAACGACGCCGCGTCGGTTTTCAGCTCCGCCAAAAGTTCGTCGCTCACGTCGGCATACCCGCGCAGTTCCCCTTCCGTTTGATCGAACGCAGACTTTGCCTGCGCGTATTTCTCCTTGATGCGCGAATTCAAAAGCTCTCCGTATCGCTCCAAACCGAACAGGCGCGCAATCAAGCGCAACCGATCCGAACGATCCGACTTGACAAATTGCGCAAACTCGCCTTGCGGCAATGCAATACATTTTTTGAAATCTTCAAACGACAACCCGACGATCGACTGTATCTGCACATTGCCGTTTTTGACCCCCTCTTCCAATACCTTTTCCGCGCCGTTGACCAGCTCCGACACCGTGAGCGACTGCGCAGAATTTTTGCGCTTGATCTCCCGCTCAATCCGATACGTCTTTCTGCCCTGCTCGGTCTCCGTTTCAAAATCAAAACACACGCTCGCCTTGTCGCATCGGTAGTTGATGATCTCATTCCCGTTCCCGCCGCGGATCCTGTCCACTCGACCGTATAACGCAAAGATCATGGCGTCCAAAATCGTCGTCTTACCGCTCCCAGTATCGCCGAATATTCCGAAGATCCCGCTCGACAATAACCTTTCAAAATCTATATCCGCACGCTTGGAAAAACTGTTGATCCCACAGAAACTCAATCGCTTAGGTTTCATCCGCATCCTCCGTCAAAGCCAAAAACAGTTCCGTCAAGTCCTTCGGCGGCGTCTGCGCGTACAGCGAGCGATAATATGCGTTGAACAACTCCGAAGTCGTTAGCTGACGCAGAGAAACGCCCTCCGACGTTTGCCCCGCCCCTTCCACTTTCGGCAAAATCATCAAAACGCCCGCATTGCTCTCTTTGATGGCATGCACTTGCTCCGCCAACAGAGGCTCGCGCAAATAGATCGTCAATTCGATATAATGATCCGGATATCGCTTGACCAGCTCCACCGCTTCCGATACCCCCGTTGTCGCCAGCCGAACCAGCTTTTTCCCCGACCGCAACGGTATCCGCTGAATATTTTCCGCGCCGTTTTTCCCCAGATCAAAGACCACTACGCTCTTTTCCGCACCCGCTTCGTCAAATGAATATTGCAGGATCGATCCGCTGTACACAACGTTGTTTTTGAACGCTTGCCGCTTATGCAAATGCCCCAACGCCACATAATCGCATGGAGGCAAAATTCGCAACGGCACCGCCCTCGCCCCGCCTAAATCGATCTCGCGCTCACCTTCGCTTACCGTCCCTCCTGCCAAAAACAAGTGCGACAAAAACACGGACGGCAAATGCCGCTCGTTCGCCGCCTGCCCGGCATTCATCCATCGCTGCATCTTCTCCGGATAACTTTCGTCCGGATTCTTGTCCTCGCGAAGCCGCGCTTCGTTCGGGTACGGCAAAACGTTGATATAGACCTCGTCCCCGCTCTCGCCCCGAAATACGATATGATTCGCGTCTGCTTCCGTGGCGCTCGTCCGACGATTTTTGTATACCTTCGGTATCGCTCCGAAATTTCCGTAAACGTATATCCCCAACTCTTCCGACAGCGCCGTCGCCGCACTCAACCGAACGGGATCGTCGTGATTCCCGCTGATCAAAAGTATGCTGCGCCTATCGCCGGCTATCTTGCGGATCGCCTCATAATACACATCCTCCGCCTCTGCCGACGGCAAATACGTATCAAATATATCCCCCGCAACGAGCACAAGCTCTACGCCTTCCCGCTCGCAAATCGAGGCTATTTCTTCCAGCACAGCGCGCTGCTCTTCCAGCCGCTCTTTGCCCGCCAGACGCTTGCCGATATGCCAGTCGGATGTGTGTAAAATTTTCATAGTCCTCCGCCGCGCTTCAAAATTTTTCTGAAAAAGAAAAATTTTCACGCCCTTTCAAACACAAATACCCTTGCATTCCCGCCAAATAATTTATATAATAGTATAGCGCATATCACTCAATAAATCAAGCGTTGCGCGGAGTTTGCTCATGGGATTTTGCTCATACTCGAAAGAGTTTTCCCTCGCTTCCTTCACGGGGATCGAAAATCAATTCATTCAAAAATATATGCCGATGGCCGACGGCGATGCCGTAAAAGTCTATGTCTTCGGACTGTTCCTCTGCCAGAATATGCAACAGGAATATTCCCTGACCGAAGCCGCCGCTACCTTGAATTTGTCGGAAGAAAAAATGATCGACTTGTTTAAGTTTTGGGAGGATTTCGATTTATTGGAAATCGTTTCCTACCAACCTTTTGCCGTGCGCTATTTCCCCGCCGACTACGCAAAAGGTAAACCCAAACGAATCCGAACGGAAAAATATTCCGAATTCAATAAAGCCGTTCAATCGCTCATGCCAAAAAAAATGATTTCGGCAAACGAATTTATGCGCTACTTTTCCGTCATGGAAGAATATGCGATCAAACCGGAAGCACTCCTCATGATCATCCGCTATTGCATCGATTTGAAAGGCGAAAACATTTCGCAAAATTATATCCTGCAGGTCGCTAAAAACTTCGCCGCGGAAGGCGCCACTACCGTGGAACAGGTAGAAAAAAAATTGTCCGATTACGTGGTGCAAAGCACCGATATCGCATCGATCCTGCGCGCACTCGGCTCTTCCAAAAAGCCCGAGCCGGACGATTACAAATTGCTTAAAAAATGGACGAATGAATTTGGCTTCGAACTTACCGCCATTCGTTTTGTCGCTTCTCTCTATAAGAAAAGCACGCTCAAAAAATTAGACGATGTTCTGCAGGAGCTCTATTCCAATAAAAAATTTACCGAACAGGAAATTCGCGATTTTCTCTCCCGCAAAAACGAGATCCGTTCGCTGACCATTTCCATTGCAAAGGAATTGGGCGTCTATTGCCAGATCATCGATACATACGTCGACAACTTCGTCAGTAAATGGCTCGCCGCAGGATACGAAGACTCCTCTCTCCTGCAACTCGCTAAATATTGCTTCCGACGCGAACGCAAATCGTTCGAACATATGGACGAGCTGATCTCAAAGCTGCTCGCTCAAGGCGTCGTTTCCGCCGAAAGCATCGTAACATATATGGAAAACGAAGCGCGCGAACAGGAATTTGCCGCACAAGTTTTGAAAACCGCCGGAGTCTCCCGCCGCGTAAACGCCTGGGACAGAGAATGCCTGCATACTTGGCGAACCTGGAACTTTTCCGACGAAATGATCTTAAAAGCGGCGGAGATAGCCGTCGGAAAGACAAGCCCCCTGCCGTATATCACCTCCGTGCTATCTTCTTGGAAGTCGAAAAATATTTTTAACGTTGATCAGTTATCCAAAGAACAACCGAAAGAAACTTTTTACCAAAAACAGGCGCGCGAGGAACAGGAAGCGGAGTTCCGAAAAAAAGTACAGAGCTATTATTTCAATTTGCGCGAACGAGCACAAGATCGAGCCGATCACTATGGAAAACGAGCCCGCGCCAATCCTCTGTTTTTGCAAAACGAAGAGGAAATCAAATCGACGGAAATTCGCCTTGCCAAAGCGGAAGCGCTCGGCGGCGACGTCGCCGAAACGGCAACCCGGTGTAAAGACCTGCGCGGACAGCGAGCCGCTCTGCTCAAAGAAATGCACCTGACCGAGGCAATGCTAACCCCGCAATATCGCTGCAAAAAATGCAACGACACAGGCTTTGACAGCAACGGTAACGTATGCTCCTGCTATGTGGATTTCGTACAAAACGCAAGCCAAGAGAAAAAACTGGAGACCATTTTAGACGTCTTTTCCAATATCGACCTGTAAACAGACTCCGCATTCAAAACCAAAGCCGCCCCGTTCGCAAAACTGTTTGCGAACGGGGCGGCTCATATCTTTTTATTTCAATATTTTATCGATTTATGTTACGCATAATACTGTACTTTTTGCAAAAATAAGCCTTTCAGAGTCAATCGACGCACATTTATTGCTAAAACATACGGCACAGATAAGCTATCGCTCATCCTGTTGTTTCGCATCGTTTTCGCCGCAAACATCGTCCTTTTGTTCGTTTATCGGCGACTGCGATGCGATCTTCTTTCGCTTAAAAAGCGGCTCATCCCTCGCCGACAGCCACGCCCCTATCGCCATAAGTCCTAAAGCGATAAAATACAGTACGTGCGGAACCTCCCAGAATATAAGCAGCGACAGGCCCGTGCCGATAAACGGCGCAACGGCATAATACGCACTCGTTCGCGCCGCTCCTAAAATCCTTTGCGCATAGACATAGAAGAAAATACTCAACCCATACGCCACAAACCCTAACAGCATTACGACGAATATACTCCAAAACGCCGCTATCTTCTCGCCTAAAACCAGACCTATGATCAGAGAACCCGTTCCGGAAAAAATCCCCTTCAACAACACGATCTGCATCGGATCTTTTGAAGAAATTTTGCGCGTACAATTATTTTCCATTCCCCAAAAAACACACGCCGCCAAAACAAACAAGGAACCTGCCGAAAAGCGTAAACTCTGTTCACTTTCAAAAGACAATATCAGACACGACAACAGGATAAATCCTATTCCGATCCAAAGCCGAATACTGATTTTTTCTTTGAATATTACCAGCGCAATGATTGCCGTCGCAACAATTTCAAAATTATTCAACAGCGAAACGTTTGCCGCCGACGTAGTCTGAAGACCAAACATCAGACATATGGGAGCCGCAATGTCGAGCAATATCATCGCGATGCAATACGGCATCTCTTTTTTGCTCAATCTGGCTTCTGATTTCGGCTTTTTCCGAAGCGTTCGGATCCACCCGATAACCCCCATTCCCAATCCGGCTCCCAAATACAAAAATCCCGCCATGAGCGTAGAAGGCATATACTCCAATAAAATTTTTGACACGGGAGAATTGATCGCATAGAGCGCCGCTGCCAATACAGCGAAAAAAATCCCCGTTTTCATCGACGTCGCATTCATATTACTTGACTATTGCATTTTTCACGCATTGTATCGCTCACAGTCCCCGTCTTCCGCAGTTTTTACCATGCAGTGCGCCAACGTTCCTTCAAAACTATTTTCCTTGTTTTGGCGATCTCCGATCAAACCGCAGGCGCTTCGAACGCCTCTTTTGAAAAAATTATCAGCCATTACCTATTCGGTTGCCC
>CALVYJ010000076.1 GCA_944372075.1 uncultured Clostridia bacterium
GGGCTGCCGATCTCCGGCAACCCCGTCGCTTTGGTTCATTTATCGTTTTAAGTTCATTTCTGTTTTATTAACCTTCATATACGATGTTGTTCTCGATCATTTCATCGATGTTCGTGCTGTCATACCACGTGCCTTTGATACCGACTTTTTCAGTAACCGTCTTGCCTTCGATCGCAAACGCTGCCTGCTCGACCGCCTGATAGCCGATCTGGAAAGAATCTTGCGCAACCGATCCGATCAGTTTGCCTGCGCCCGAAACTTTGCCTTTGATCCAGTCGATCTGGTTCGTTCCCGCATCGAATCCGCAGAAAATGATGTTCGCATATTTCGATACGTTGTCGGTAACTTCCGGATAGCACTCGTTTACAACGCCTTCGTTGCACATGAACACCGCGTCCGCAGGTTTCGCTCTCGTCTGCGAAGCTTGCAATGCAGCTTTGTATTCGCCCGCATTGTTGGTCTTGACTTCGATGTACGATTCAAACGTCCCCGCTTCGATCTGTGCTTTTGCAAGTTCGTCGATCTTATCCTTAAATCCGTTTGCACGATCGATACCCGTCTGCGAGCTGTCATGCTGGATAATGCATACAACATACGGATCAGCCGTCGTAGCCGCTTCGATCTTCTCCTTCTGATTGTCATAGAAGTTCTGCGCCGCTACTCCTGCCGCCGCATAGTTGTCCGATGCAACCGCCGATACGGTGGGATCCTTTCCTGCCGTGATGTCTGCACCGTTGTTATACAAGCCGCTGTCGAATTCTACTACGGGGATTCCCTTGTCATACGCCGATACCAACTCATCCGTAAAGCCCGTTCCGATCGTAGCCAGTACGAGCGCTTTCGTGTTCTTGTTATTCAACGCCTGCGTGACAAATTCGCGCTGTTCGGGTACATATTGCTCCGACTCCGCCGTAGGGCCGCGGAATGTGATCCGATATCCGTACTTTTCGCCGGCTGCTTCTGCCCCGCTCTTCACGCTCTGCCAGAATGCGTGCGTCTCGCCTTTTGCTACGACTGCAATGATCGGTTCCGCTTCTTTATTACAAGCAACCATGCCGATCCCCAACGCAACCACCAGCGCCATCGCAAACACTGCGCACAGTACCTTTTTGAAAATCCTCTTCATAAATTCCTCCTTCAGAATTTTATTCAACGCTTTCTGCGTCATTTCTTGTTTGATTTTTCTGCTTTTAATACTTCTTTTGCCAAACGTTTACTCTGTTTCAGTTGCCTCTCTGCCTCTATATCCGCCTTCTTGCAGTTCGCATACTCTTCAACAAACACCTCTTTCAACTGCGCGATCTGTTGGTTGAATTCCTCATATTTTTGCAGCTTTTCTTCCTTGCTCAACGACTTATCCGATAAGACGTAATCCTGTTTGATGCGGATTTCCTCGACTACCTCGTGGAATCTTGCTTTACACTTCGCTGCCGATTCGTTGAGTTTGACTTTGTTGGAAGACCTGCTCTTGATAATATCCATCAAGACTGCCAACACGACGATGATGCCCGTAACGGCATATGTGATGAATGTGGAGCTGATTCCGCTGTCGAACAGTGCAAGCGTAAAGTTCAATCCTTGCCGGATAACGACGAGAATCATCGCGCCGAAAATGGTTCCGACGATGGAGGCGATACCGCCCGTCGTACTCGTTCCGCCGATATATACGCCGGCAATCGCATCCAATTCCATGCCGTTTCCGCTGGCAAGCGCCAACGAAGGGTTTGCCGCCACATAGAACAATGCCGCAATTCCGGCAAACAAACCTGCAATGGCGTATGCGATGATCTTATAAAAATCAACGTTGATCCCGGACAGACGAGCTGCCTCTTCGTTACTGCCGATCGCCAGGATGTATCTGCCTACTTTGCTCTTGTACATTACGTACATACATACCAGCGTAAGAACGACCAGCCACACTATTCCGATCGGGAATCCGTTGAGGTTGGTGAATACTTTTTGAAACCATCCCGTGGAGGGATACTTGATCGCCGAAGACGTCTCGTTGATGATGTTCGCAAGCACGGAAGAAACGCCTCTGGAAAGCATCATCGTGCCCAGCGTTGCAATGAACGGAGGCAACTTTAATTTCGCAACCAAGAAACCGTTCAGTAATCCGAACACCAAGCCGAATACCAACATCAGGGGAATCGTAGCCCACAACATCGACGTAACCGTAGTCGTCGTTTGACAAATGGTTCCCGCCATGATGCCCGATGCTATACAGACCGTACCGATCGACAGATCGATTCCGCCCGTCGCTATGACAAATGTTACGCCCAAGCCCAATACCGCATACGGAACAAGCGATTTGATCATTGCCAAAATGTTGTCTTCGCTCGCATAACTGGAATTGATCACCGTAAAAATCGCAAACAGCAACAGCGTTACCAAAATGATCATAAAACTCTGCTTGCCGCTCGATTTGAGATTGTTAAACGTTCTCTTCCCAAACTGACGGGCTCTGCCCCGCACATTTAACACAACTTGATATTCGTTTGCTTTCTGTGCCATTTTACGCTTCCTCCCTCATCGTCGATAGTTTCATAATGTTTTCTTGATTTGCTTCCGCTATATCCAGTTCACCCGTCTTCCTGCCTTCACACATGACCAGTACTCGATCCGATAAGCGCAAAATTTCTACCAGCTCAGACGATATCATGATGATCGATTTCCCTTGTGCAGCCAGCTCGTTTATAAGCGTATAAATTTCACTTTTTGCCCCGACGTCGATCCCGCGCGTCGGTTCGTCAAAGATCAATATGTCGCTGTTCTTGATCAACCACCGCGCTATGATCACTTTTTGCTGGTTTCCACCCGATAGGTTCTTCAAAAGCTGATTCATGGACGGAGTCTTGGTGCGCAACTTCGTGTTGTACTCCAGCGCCTCTTCTTTCATCTTTCGATCGTTGATAAAACCGAATTTTATGTACCGATCCATGTTCGCGATCGCCGTATTCTCCGCAACCGATTTGATCAGCATCAGCCCGTATCGCTTTCTGTCCTCCGATAAATATCCGATCCCGTGCTGAACCGCGTCTGCCGGCGTTCTGATCTCTACCCGCTCGCCCTTAATATATATCTCACCGCAATCATAAGGATCAGCACCGAAAATCGCTCGCGCAACTTCCGTTCTGCCCGCTCCCATCAATCCGGAAAATCCAAGGATCTCCCCTTTACGAAGCTGAAAACTAACATTCTTGATCGTGTTCCCGCTGCATAAGTTCTTGACTTCCAGCACCACTTCCGCATCGTCCGGAACATTGCTCTTTTGCTTCGGATCTTCGTAAACAACGCGGCCGATCATCATTTGTATGATCTCGTCCTTCGTCGTCTTGTCGGTATCTACCGTACCTACATACTCGCCGTCTCGCATCACCGTCACCCTGTCCGATATCCGCTTGATCTCGTCCATACGGTGCGATATGTATATCATCCCGATGCCCTTCGCCTTCAGATCTCCCATGATCTTGAACAGCTCTTCAATCTCCGTCTGCGTAAGCGCCGCCGTCGGCTCGTCCAATATCAGCAGCTTCGTATTGTGCGATACTGCCTTCGCTATCTCTACCATCTGCTGCTTGCCAACCGTAAGCGTGCCAAGTTTGATCGTCGGATCAATGTTGATGCCGATGTAATTAAATAGCTCACGCGTCTTCTTGACCATCTGCGCATCGTCAATCCACACTCCGCCAGCCAAACTCTCTCGCCCGATAAAAATGTTCTGCGCTACCGTCAAGTGATTCATCATGTTCAGCTCTTGATGAATCATTCCTATGCCCAACTCTTGCGCTTCGCGTATATTCCGTACGGCATAGGGACTCCCTTCATACGTGATCGTTCCGCCGTCCGGTTGATAAATACCCGTAAGAACTTTCATCAACGTTGATTTTCCGGCTCCGTTTTCACCTACAAGTGCTACAACTTCCCCTCTCTTTAGGTTTAAGTTGACACCCTTTAAGGCGTGAACGCCGAGGAAACGCTTGTCGATCCCATTCATTTCCAGCAGAAATTCTTGTTGCACTGTTTGTTCCCCCTCTTTTATTTACCTTAAAAATTCGCTTAATGCTCCGAATTTTTTGTTAAACAAAAAATTCAGCCGGCTGAATTTTAGATTTTTTCACTTTTGGCCGCATTTTGCCTTGCGTGATTTTATCTTATCACACTATTTGTAAAATTTCAACATTTATTCTTGCTCTATTTTCTTCGCAAAAAAGTATGTTTTTTTTGCAAAGTATAGATTTTTGAAAATCTCTGTGTTATAATAGTGT
The DNA here is from genome assembly GCA_944372075.1 of uncultured Clostridia bacterium. Classification (GTDB taxonomy): domain Bacteria; phylum Bacillota; class Clostridia; order Christensenellales; family Borkfalkiaceae; genus Borkfalkia. Next base: position 4,269 of record CALVYJ010000076.1, read on the forward strand.
CATGAGAAAATCTATTCATCGAAACGATAATGAACATCGATTTCATCTTACGTTAAACAAGAGCTGCAAACAAAACTTAAGACCGAAAGTTTTATATGCAGGAGAGTTAAAACGGGCAAGCAATTGGAACGAACAGCCGCACGAACACGATTTTTGCGAAATTGTTTACGTACGTTCCGGCTCCGGAATTGTTTATCTGAATGAGAGGACTTTGAACATCGAAACCGGTGATTTGCTCATCTATAATCCGCATATCACGCACTATGAAAGCGGCTGCAACTTGTCCTTTTATTTTTTCGGCGTTAATCGGTTCAAATTGGAAAACCTGCCGGAAAATTATCTTTTGGAAGAGGGTGTTTCCCCTGTGATCCATACCGGAAATTCTTCCGAGATCTTTGAAAATTATTTCGCGCAATTGATCACCGAAGCGGAAAGAAAACTCTATTATTACGACGAAATTTCCGAAGCATTGGTCAAAATAATTTTGAACTTAGCCCTGCGCATCCTTACCTATGGCGATAAAAGCTATTTCAAAACCAACGAATCGTATTCATTGGCAAAAAGATATATCGATGAAAATTACGCAAACATCAAAACGGTAGACGACGTTTGCCGCTCCATGTACATCAGCCGCTATTATCTGACTCATTTATTCAAAGAGTACAGCGGAGTATCTCCCTTGAAATACATCATCATCAAGCGCATGGAATTTGCCAAAGAATTGTTGCGCACAACCGACTTGCCTATCTGTGAAATTGCCTTAAAAACCGGATATATCGAAATTAATTCTTTCGTGAAAACGTTCAAAAAAGTGGAAAATATGACTCCCAGTGCGTATCGCATTCAATCGCGAAAAGATCCGCACTGATGTTCGTCGCGCAAGATCGATCCGTCGGATCGGATGTCTTTGCTATTTCTTGACCGTTCAGGCGCCGCGGCTATACCGTGGCGCCCGACTTTTTTATCCGCACGCGCAAAAAGCGCGTGCATAGATCATGCGCGTGTACAAGTCATGCGCCGCAAAAGTCAACATAATACCCCCTGCACCAAAAATGCCGATTCCCATACTTGTATTTTAAATTGGCAAATTGGTCAAATATCATCAGGCTACTCTTTCCTTTGAGTATCCCCATAAATTTGCTTACGCTCATTTTCGGCGGAATTGTCACCAACATATGGATATGATCTTCACACGCGTTTGCCTCTATTATTTCTACTCCTTGGCATCGTTCGCATATCCTTCGCAATATCTTTCCTATTGCTTCTTTATATTTCCCGTATATGATTTGTCTACGATATTTCGGTGCAAATACAATATGGTATTGACACCGCCACTTCGTATGTGCTAAACTATCTATGTCTTTCATTAGACCTCCTGTTTTACTTTTCTTGCGATTGCCAGTCGCTCCAATTGTATTACAGGAGTTTCTTTTTTGTCCACAGTTTAAACTTTTTTTCCACTCGCTCAGCGAGTGGTTGTCTTAGACAAAGCAAATCTCGTTTCAAAAAACGGCGATCATTTGCGCAAAGCAGAGCGTCGCCGTTTTAGCTCGCCCCCCGTCCGTTCATGCGGATTTTCGCAGGCGCAGACGGCCGCCGATGCCGCTCATTGCGTTTCGAACATCTTGAAAAATTCCCGCACCGCAAACGACGGCGTAACGCCTTTCGGAAAGGCAATGCCCACAGAGCGCGCCGGAAGAGCAGGCTCCGTTTTGATCTCAAACAGCGTTTTATCTTCGCTGAGCTCGCGCCGCACGTATTCTTTGGGCACGCAGGCGATCCCTACCCCGTTTTTCGCAAGCTGGATCATCAGTTCTAAACTTCCGCATTCGATTTCCGGATGCAAATGAATGCCGATCGAGTGCGAAAAGTTGATAATGGCTTTCCGCGTGACCGTATTGGTATCCAACATCAACAGAGGGTAATCGTGCATGCTCTTGAGCGGCTGCACGTCTTCCGCCAACGTCTTGAACTTTTCGTTCGCCACGAAAGTATCGTGCAGCGGCATGATCGCGCTCGAAAGAATAAAATCTTTATCGTCGACAGGCAAATTCAAAAACGCGATATCGCATTTATTGTTTTTCAGCAGATCCAATGTATCCGTCGTGATGCAGTTGATAAGATTGAGCTTTACTTCCGGATACTTTTCATGGTATTCCGCAATTTTATCGATCAATACATAAGAAAAGATCGTATCGGAGGCGCTGATGCGGATGGTTCCCGTAGCCGTCGTGTTGATCTCCTTCAATTTGTTTTCCGCCGCATCCAATTCGCCGAGAGCCTTCTCCACTATGTCGAAAATTTGCTTGCCGCCCTGCTCGGAAAGCTCCATGCCGCGATGCGTCCGGTTAAACAACGGCACGCCCAACTGCCCCTCCAACTGCTTGATCGCCTGCGAAACCGCCGGCTGACTGATAAACAATTCGTCCGCCGCACGCGTCAGGCTCCCGCACTTGGCAACCGTATAAAATACCCTGTACAGTTCTAAATTAACCATCCGTTCCCTCTCTTTTTCGCAATATTTGCACCTTTCCGTCCTATTTCCCTACGCAGAATTTCGCAAAAATCTCATCGATTATCCGCTCGTTCGCCGTTTCTCCGCTGATCTCGCCCAAACGCTCCCATGCGCGTTTCAAATGTATTCCCAACAGATCCAACGGCACGCTGCCGCATACCCGCAAGGCTTCCGTCAACTCGTCCGCTGCGTCGGTCAGCGCCGCATAATGCCGCTCCTCGATCAAAAAGGCGCCGTCCGATTTATAGTCTTCCATGCACAGAGAAAACATCTTCTCCCGCAAACTTTCAATGTTTTCGCCGGTCTTTGCCGACACTTTGATATCCGCCGAAGATTCGCCGATCCCTTCGCCCAGATCCGTCTTGTTGTAGACGACCAGCTTCTTCTTTTCCGCAAGCAATTCGTAAATCTCCCGATCCTCCTCGGAAAGCTTCTCCGAGGCGTCCAATACGAACAGAACCAGATCCGCCCCTTCGATCAGCGCACGCGCCCGCGAAATCCCCATGCTCTCGATCTCGTTTTCACTCTCACGGATCCCCGCCGTATCGTACAAATTGAATCGGACTCCGCCGATCTCCAACTCCCCTTCCACGACGTCGCGCGTCGTTCCCGCCAGAGCAGACACGATCGCCTTGTCCGAACCGAGCAGCGCGTTCAACAGCGAACTCTTGCCGGTGTTCGGCTTTCCCGCCAATACCACCGTGACCCCCTCTTTAATCTTCCTGCCCGTCTTATATCCCGAAAGCAGTCCCGCGATCCGATCGCGGATGCCTTGTATGCGCTCCCGAATATCCTTCAAGTCGGTGTTTTCGATGTCCTCTTCCGGAAAATCGATATCCGCATCGATCCCCGCCAAAATTTCCGTCAGTTGCGATCGAAGTGCGGCGATCTCGC
>CALVYJ010000077.1 GCA_944372075.1 uncultured Clostridia bacterium
AATTTGCCGGCATCGTCACGCGAGAACCCGAACGTCATCTGCGTCAGATCGTTCGTGCCGAAGCAGAAGAATTCCGCTTCCTTGGCAATTTCGTCTGCCGTGAGCGCCGCACGCGGAATCTCGATCATCGTGCCGACTTCGTATTTCAAATCGCTCTTGCTGTCTGCAATCAGCTTGTCCGCAACTTCTACGACGATCTTCTTTACAAACGCAAGCTCCTTCACTTCGCCCGTCAACGGAATCATAATTTCCGGTACAATGTTCCAATCCGGATGTTTCTTCTTCACGTTGATCGCCGCTTTGATAACGGCTGCCGTCTGCATCTTCGCAATTTCCGGATACGTGACCGTCAAACGGCATCCGCGATGTCCCATCATCGGGTTGAATTCGTGCAAGTCCGCAATGATCTGTTTGATCTGCGCTACCGTCTTGCCCTGCGCCTTGGCAAGAGTTTCGATGTCCGCCTCTTCCGTCGGAACAAACTCATGCAGAGGAGGATCGAGGAAACGAATGGTTACGGGATATCCGCCCAACGCCTCGTACAACTTCTCAAAGTCGCTCTGCTGCATCGGCTCGATCTTCGCAAGCGCCGCTTCACGCTCTTCTACCGTGTCCGAACAGATCATTTCACGGAACGCCGCGATCCTGTCCGCTTCAAAGAACATGTGCTCCGTACGGCAAAGACCGATGCCCTGCGCTCCAAACGTTGCAGCTTGCTTCGCATCCGCAGGCGTATCCGCATTCGTGCGTACCGCCATCGCCTTGTATTTATCCGAAAGCTCCATGATCCTGCCGAAATAACCGGAAGAGGTGTCTGCCGCAACCGTCGGGATCCCTTCTCCGTAAATGTTACCCGTCGAACCATCCAGCGAAATCACATCGCCTTCTTTATATACCTTTCCTTTCAACGTGAACTGCTTGTTCTCTTCGTCCATCTTGATGTCGCCGCAGCCCGATACGCAGCACGTTCCCATACCGCGCGCAACAACCGCCGCGTGCGACGTCATTCCGCCGCGAACGGTCAGGATACCCTGCGCATAATGCATACCCTCGATATCTTCCGGCGAGGTCTCCAATCTTACCAAAATTACCTTCTCGCCTTTCTTGCCCTGCGCAACGGCGTCTTCTGCCGTGAACACAATCTTACCCGTAGCAGCACCGGGCGATGCGGGCAACGCGTTCGCTACAGGCTTCGCCGCCTTGAGCGCTTTTGCATCAAACTGCGGGTGCAGCAACGCATCCAACGTCTTCGGATCGATCTGCATGAGCGCTTCCTGCTCCGTGATCATCCCTTCATCGATCAAATCGCACGCGATCTTGATCGCCGCAGCCGCCGTACGCTTGCCGTTACGCGTCTGCAACATGTACAGATGCTTGTCCTCGATCGTGAACTCCATGTCCTGCATGTCGCGGTAATGTTTTTCCAACGTATTGCAGATGCCCTGGAACTGCTCGTACACTTCCGGCATGATCTCTTTCATCTTGTCGATGGGCATCGGCGTGCGAACGCCGGCAACGACGTCTTCGCCCTGCGCGTTCATCAAGAACTCGCCCATCAGCTTCTTCTCTCCCGTTGCAGGGTTACGCGTGAACGCAACGCCCGTACCAGACGTATCGCCCATGTTTCCGAACGCCATCATCTGCACGTTGACGGCCGTTCCCCAGCTATACGGGATATCGTTCTGCATACGATAGTAGTTTGCACGGGGATTATCCCAAGAACGGAATACCGCCTTGATCGCGCCGAACAACTGCTCCTTCGGATCGTTGGGGAATTCCGCGCCGATCTTGGACTTATACTCCGCTTTGAATTGGTTTGCGAGCTCTTTCAGATCGTCCGCCGTCAGCTCGACGTCCTGCGTGACGCCCTTCTTCTCTTTCATCTGATCGATGAGCTGCTCAAAATACTTCTTGCCGACTTCCATGACGACGTCGGAATACATCTGAATGAATCTTCTGTAGCAGTCCCAAGCCCAACGCGCATTGCCCGATTTCTTGGCGATTACTTCCACAACTTCTTCGTTCAAGCCCAAATTCAGGATCGTGTCCATCATGCCGGGCATGGACGCGCGCGCACCCGAACGCACGGATACGAGCAAGGGATTCTCTTTATCCCCGAACTTTTTGCCGCAAATTGCTTCCATCTTGGAGATGTACTCCATGATCTCCGCCTGGATTTCGGAGTTGATCTGTCTGCCGTCTTCATAATACTGTGTGCATGCTTCCGTCGAGATCGTAAATCCCTGCGGAACAGGTAATCCCATACCCGTCATTTCGGCGAGGTTCGCGCCCTTACCGCCGAGAAGCTCACGCATCTTTGCATTGCCTTCCGAGAAAAGGTAGCAATACTTCTTTGCCATAAGTAATTTTTCCTCCTGATAAGATTGGAATTTGATAAAACTCTTTAACACACTTATTTTAATATAAATCCGTATAAATTTCAAGTGAAAAGGCAGAATATTTCAAATTTTTTGCACTTATTTTGCATTTTCACAATTTTTGACGAATTTTTCCCTCTCCTTTCGCCATCCGTCGAAAATTCCGCCTTTTTTGCTCTGCTTTCCTTCCGCTTGCCGCCTGCAAGGCGCGATCGCGCCCCATACTCCCCGAAATAAAAAAAGGCGCGCTCGCGCCCTTTTCCACTCTACAGCAGACGGATATACTCCGTTACCGCACGCACCTGCGCATCCGTTTTGGCGCGAAAATATGCGTACAGAAGTTTCAGCGCCCGCTTTTTTCCGTCCGACGTGAGCGGCGCATCGCTTCGCCCCCCCGCGCAAGCCTTCAAGACGTGCAGCGTGCTCTCGCTGACCCCGGCTCCGCGCGCGCAGTCCGAACAATAAAAGCATCCGCCCTCCGCGTCGAAAAATACTTTCCCTTCCAGCACCGCCCCGCAATCGGCGCACGCCGCCAGATCCAGCATGTAACCCGAAAGCTCCAACGCCTTGATGAAAAATCCGATCAGCGCCAACGCCTCGTCGCCCTCGCACATTTCCCGCAGCGCGCTGATCGCCCGCAAAAACAATTCTTCGTTGACGATCCCTTCCGGAAGAATGGCATCGCAAAGCCCCGCAAGCGACGCCGCCGCGTAAAATTTGCCGATGTCCTCCCGCAGGGCATAGAACCCGTCCGTCCCCGCCGCGCCGATCACCGTATAGCGATCCCGCCGCTGCGCCAGCACGTATTCCGCAAAACAAAAGGGCTGCGCGGCAAACCGCAGCTTCGCCGCCGCCTTGCGTACCCCCTTTGCGGCAGCCGACAGCTTCCCGTACTGCATCGTAAACAGCGTCAGCATCCGATCGCTTTCGCCATAATCCGCCGTGCGCAGCACCAGCGCATCCACTTTGCGTTCCATCTTCTACCTCGCCGCCCGCCGCGCAAAAATCTTCCGCACGGCTTTCCTCCGCTCCTCCGCTTGCTCCGCCTCTCTGCCTGCCCTACTTTTTCAGTTGCTTGTATAACATGTAATAGGATAAACTGCCCGTACGCTCAAACATCTTCCATGCGATTTCCGCCGTTTCGTCATCCCTCACAAACCGTCCCATGTTCGACCTCCGCTTTCAGTATGCGCAGTTTCCCGCCCACGCTTGCGCGGAAAATTTTTCTAACGGTCAATCGCGCTCCAAAAGCTCGCCGTGGAATGCCGCATAGTCCTCCCGCTTCTCCCGAACAAATTGGATCGCGGACGACGGGTGCATGTTCAGCCGCCCCGTCAACAGATAGGCAACGTCATACCCCCATACGACGCCCTGCGCCTTCAGCGGCAACATATACTCGCTGATAAACCGCAAGACCGGCTCTATATGGAATTTCGGGTTCTTCAAAAAGCCCAATAACAGCTCGGACGAACAATTCCCGGCACCTCTGCCCATGCCGTTTACCGTCGCATCCAGATAGGAAGCGCCCCAGCTCGCCGCTTCGATGGTGTTGCCGAATGCCAGCTGTTGGTTATTATGCGCGTGTACGCCGATGCTCTTTTTGTATTTTTCGCCCGCTTCCAGATATTGCAGCGTCAGCTTGGCAACCTGTTCCGGATACAGAGAACCGTAACTGTCTACCAGATAAATCACGTCGACGGGACTTCTGCCCAACATGTCCAGCGCGTCCGCGATCTCCGCGTCCCGCGCTTTGGATACCGCCATGACGTTCGCACACGTCTCATACCCCAGCTTCTTGCAGTGCTCGATCATCTGAATGGCGGCGGGGATCTCGTTGATATAACACGCCACGCGCACCATGTCGATCACGCTCTCTTTCTTGGCGACAATGTCTTTCTTGAAATCCGTTCTGCCTACGTCCGCCATGACCGACAGCTTCATCTCCGTTCGGTTTTCTCCGACGATCTTGCGCAGATCCTGCTCGTCGCAGAATTTGTATTTTCCGAGTTTCTCCGGGTCGAACAGCGCCTTGGACGCCTTGTACCCCATCTCCATATAATCCACGCCCGCCGCAATGTTCATCGCATACAGCGCGCACGCAAATTCATCGCTAAATGCAAAATTGTTGCACAATCCTCCGTCTCGCAAGGTCGCATCCAGCACCTTGATATCCGGCCGGAAGGACAGCAGCGAGCCTTTCCTCTGTTTCTCTGCCATTGTGTTCTCCTATCCCTCGCGCGGGCAATCCCCGCGCGCAAACCGTATTTTCCTTCGGCCGCGTGCGCCGCCGTTCGATCGCGCGCACTCCGAGCCGCCTTCTTTTGTCAGTGCCTGTCTTTAAGTTCCGTACAGACGTCCGAAAGCGTTACGCCCGCATTCGCCAACAGCACGAGCGTATGATAGAACAAGTCGGCGCATTCGCCCACGATCTCCTTTTTATCCGCGCTCTTGGCGGCGATCACCAGCTCCACCGCCTCTTCGCCCGTCTTCTTTGCGATCTTGTCCACGCCCTTTTCAAACAGATAGGACGTGTAGCTCCCCTCCTCCGGATTTTCCTTGCGGTCGAGCACGATGCGCTGCAATTTGCCCAGCATCTCCGCACCTGCGCCGCACTCGACGATAGGCGTATAAAAACAGCTGTAATTGCCCGTATGACATGCCGCAACCGTCTGTTCCACCTTCAAGAGCAGACAATCGCCGTCGCAATCGAGATATATCCCGCGCACCTTTTGCAGATGCCCGCTCTCTTCTCCCTTCTTCCAGAGTTTTTGCCGCGAACGGCTCCAATAATGCGCATACCCCGTCTCCAGCGTCTTTTTATATGCCTCCTCGTTCATGTATGCCTGCATGAGTACTTCGCCGCTCTCATAGTCCTGCGCGATCGCACAGATCAAGCCGTGCCCGTTAAATTTCAATTCTGCCATCTCATACCCTCCTGACCGGGATCCCCTGCTCTGCAAGATATTCCTTCAATTCCTTCATGTCGATCTGCGAAAAATGGAACAGCGATGCCGCAAGCGCCGCGTCCGCCTTTCCTTCCGTCAATACGTCCGCAAAATCCTGCATCTTCCCCGCGCCGCCCGACGCGATGACGGGAATGTTCACCGCTTCCGCCGCGCGGCGGGTCAATTCCAGATCGTACCCCGCTTTCGTTCCGTCTCTGTCCATGCTCGTGAGCAGTACCTCGCCCGCGCCCAGCTTTTCCGCCGTACGGATCCACTCGATGGCATCCAATTCCGTACGGATGCGCCCGCCGTTGCGATAGACGTCCCACGATCCGTGCCCGTTCGCTTTGGCGTCTACCGCCAAGACCACGCACTGCGAGCCGAACCGCATCGCCGCCTCGCTGATCAACAGCGGGTTGCGGATCGCCGCCGAATTGACGGCTATTTTGTCCGCCCCCGCAGACAGCAATCTGCGAAAATCCTCCGTCGAGCGGATCCCGCCGCCCACCGTGAGCGGAATAAACACCTGCTCGCTCGCGCGGCTTAAAACCTCGACCGCCGTCGAACGGCCGTCGCTCGACGCCGTTATGTCCAAAAATACGATCTCGTCCGCCCCGATCTTATCGTACGCGCGCGCGATCGCCACCGGATCGCCCGCATCGATCAGATTGACAAAATTTACTCCCTTTACGACCCTGCCTTTGTCGATATCCAGACAGGGTATGATCCGCTTCGCTAACATCTTTGACTCTCCGTTCTTTCTCGCCCTGCCGACCCTGCCGTACAGAAATTTTCGCCCGCGATCATTCGCTCGCCAGCTCGAGCGCCTCCCGCAGATCGATCGCTCCGCTATAGATCGATTTGCCGAGCACGGCTCCGTATATCCCGCTTTCCTTCAGATTCCGAATATCCGCCAACGACGAAATTCCGCCGCTCGCGATCACCTCCAGTCCCGTCTCCTTCTGCATGCGGACGGTCTCGCTCACGTTCACGCCTTCCATCGCGCCGTCCTTGGCTATATCGGTAAAAAGCGCATGGCGTATCCCCATTTTTTTACACTTCTTGCCAAAACATACCGCCGTGATGTCCGTCTGCTCCGTCCAGCCCTTTACCGCAAACATCCCGCCGCGCGCATCGATGCCCGCAACGATCTTTTCCGGAAATTTATACGCCGCCAATGCAAATTCGTCCGGATGATAGGCAGCCATCGTGCCGATCACGACCCGATCGGCGCCCGCTTCCAGGCGGCACTCTATATCCTCGATTTTCCGCAATCCGCCGCCGCTCTGGATCCGCACGTCGACGCGCTTTCGTATTTCCGATATGACGTCGTCGATCCCGCTCTTGCCCGAAAATGCACCCGATAGATCGACGATGTGCAGCCACTGCGCACCCGCTTCTGCCCATTTCTCCGCAAATTCGATCGGGTCTCCGTACTCCGTTACCCGATCTTTTTCGCCCCTGTAGAGCCGCACTGCCTTGCCGTCCAAAATGTCGATTGCCGGAAATAAAATCATAAATCTTCGTTTTCCCTCCCAAACGCTTTTATTTGTGTCGCCCGCAAGTTCTTTCTCGTAACTGCGGACGGCCTCTTTCCCCTTTATCGATTGCGCCGAAAAATCCGTGCCCGACGCCTGCACTTCTCGTTCCGTTCGCGCGGCGATGAAGCTATCCCGCCTCCATCGTGCGGTTTGGCTTCGATCAATCCCGCGCAGACTTTCGCACTCCTACATTTTGCAAAAATTTTTCAGAAGGCGCAGCCCCGCTTCGCCGCTCTTTTCGGGATGGAACTGCACGCCGAACGCGTTGCCCGCATAGATCGCCGAAGGATATTCGACATAATATTCCGTCTTTGCCGCCGCATAGTCATCGCTGCATTGCGCGCGGTAGCTGTGTACAAAATAGAAGCGCGTGCCGGACGCAATGCCTTCAAACAGCGGCGTCTTGAGCGCGGTAACTTCGTTCCAGCCGATCTGCGGGATCTTGCCCTCGCTAAAGCGGATCACCTTGCCCGGCACGATCGCCAAACCCGCAAACTCGCCGTCTTCATAGCTTGTTTCCAGCAAAAACTGCATCCCCAGACAGATGCCCAACAGTTTCGTGTCCCGCACCCGTTCGCGGATATATGTATCCAGACCGCAGTCCGAAAGCTGCGCCATCCCCGCGCCGAACGAGCCCACTCCCGGCAAAATCAGCCTGTCGCAGCCGTCCAATTCTCTCCGTTCG
>CALVYJ010000078.1 GCA_944372075.1 uncultured Clostridia bacterium
GGGCGAAGCGCCGTCGCGCACCGTGCAGCGGCCGATCAGGCGATCGAGCGAGATCTGCTCGACGGTCTTGCCGCCGGGCACAAAATGCGACGGCGCATCCAGATGCGTTCCGTTGTGCGCGCAGAGCGACAGATCGGTGAGCGAATACCCGTCTCCCTTTTCGAAGCTGCGCACTCTGCAAAACGAGGGAAGCGTATCGCCCGGATAGACCTTCCCCGAAAACAATTCCTGGGTAATATCGATCATAAAAGTCCTCCGAAATTCAATGGGGTCGGTATCAGTATAACAAAAGTAAAAAAAATGTCAACCCCATACAAAAAATAATACGGCGAGCGCTCGATTTGTTTGACAGATCGGTGAAAATTTCGTATAATTCAAACTGCAATGGATTTCCGAACGTATTGACAAATCAGCAGAGAAGTCGCATGCAAATACCGACCACCCGCGAGGGTCAAGGCCATACGGACAGCCGGGTCGAATGCCGATTGGCGGCGCTGCCGCATTATTGATTGAGTTCGAAGCTCAAATTTTATAAGTTGGTTACTTTATAACCGGTGCAATCCGCACAAAACTTGTGAAACGGTCAATAAGCGCATCTGTATTTGCGACAAATTTTTCTGGGCATCACTACGCACGGAAACACAAATGACTGATCTCGGGATAAAGCGGTTTGCTTTATCCTTTTTTTTACGGACGGAACGCCATGAAGAAATTAAAGTTGTACGGATTCAACAATCTCACGAAGTCTTTGAGCTTCAATATATACGATCTGTGTTATGCGAAGTCCCCGCAGGAGCGGAAGGAGTATATCTCCTACATCGATCATCAGTACAACTCCAAGCGTCTGACGGAAATTTTGACCAACCTCACCAGCATGATCGGCGCGAAGGTGCTCAATATTTCCGGACAGGACTACGATCCGCAGGGCGCGTCCGTAACGCTGTTGATCTCCGATCTGGCGATGATCCCCGTCGAGGGCAAGACGCAGGTGGCGCATCTGGATAAGAGCCACGTGACCGTGCATACCTATCCCGAATACCATCCGGAAACGGCGCTGGCGACCTTCCGCGTCGATATCGACGTAGCGACCTGCGGCACGATCACGCCGCTGTCCACGCTCGATTATCTGATCGGCTCGTTCGATTCGGATATTATCACGATGGATTACCGCGTGCGCGGCTTCACGCGCAGCGTGAACGGAAAAAAGGTCTTCAACGACCTCAAGATCAATTCCATTCAGAACTTTATTTCCTACGCTACCCTGCAAAAATACGACGCGGTAGACGTAAACGTATATTCCGCCAACATTTTCCACACGAAAATGCTGCTGCGCGAGATCGATTTGCAGAACTACCTGTTCAACCAGAACGCCGACGATCTGCCTCCGGCGAAGAAACAGGAGATCCTGGACAGCTTGCGCAAAGAAATGATCGAAATTTTCAACGGAAGAAACATCTACTGACCCTATCCCCCGCCGCGGCAAAGGAAAAACAGGGCTTGATCGGCGCGTTTGACGCGTCAGGAGGCATGCTATGAACCTGAAAGCACAACAGAGCGCGCCCATCTACGAGGCGCTCGAAAGATTCGGAAAGATGCGCGTGGTACCCTTCGACGTACCCGGACATAAACGCGGACGCGGCAACCCGGAACTTGCCAAACTGCTGGGCGATAAATGCGTGAGCATGGACGTCAACTCCATGAAGCCCCTGGACAACCTGTGCCATCCCGTGAGCGTCATCCGCGACGCCGAATGCCTGGCTGCCGACGCCTTCGGCGCGCACCGCGCCTTTTTAATGGTCGGCGGCACGACGTCCGCCGTGCAGAGCATGGTCATGTCTGCGGTGCAGGCGGGCGAAAAAATCATTCTGCCGCGCAACGTCCACCGCAGCGTTATGGGGGCGCTCGTGCTGTGCGGCGCCATCCCCGTCTACGTCAACCCCGAATGCGACGCCCGCCTGGGCATCCCCCTCGGCATGAGCCTCGCGCAGGTCGAACAGACGGTCAAAAATACGCCCGAAGCCAAGGCGATCCTGGTCAACAACCCCACCTACTACGGGATCTGCTCCGACCTTCGCGCCATCGTCGAATTGGCGCATCGCCACAATATGCTCGTGCTCGTCGACGAAGCGCACGGCACGCATTTCTATTTCGGAGAGGATCTGCCCGTCTCCGCCATGGCGGCAGGCGCCGACATGGCGGCCGTTTCCATGCACAAATCGGGCGGAAGCCTGACGCAAAGCTCCCTGTTGCTGACCGGGCCGAACGTCAACGGCGACCACGTCCGCCAGATCATCAACCTCACCCAGACCACGAGCGCCAGCTACCTGCTGCTCTCCAGCCTGGATATCTCCCGCCGAAACCTTGCCCTGCGCGGGAAAGATGCGTTCGCTGACGTCGTCGCGCTCGCGGACTATGCCCGCGAAGAGATCAACGACTTGGGCGGCTGGTATGCCTTTTCCAAAGAGCTCGTAAACGGCGACAGCGTGTTCGATTTCGACCGCACAAAGCTGTCCGTGCATACCCTCGACATCGGCTTGGCGGGCATCGAGGTCTACGACATCCTCCGCGACGAATACGACATCCAGATCGAATTCGGCGATCTGGGGAATATTTTGGCATACCTGTCCATCGGCGATCGCCGCCGCGACGTGGAACGCCTCGTCAGCTCTTTGAGCGAGATCGGCAGGCTCTACGCCAAAGACCGAACCGGCATGATGGAAAACGAATACATCGCGCCCGACGTCGCCGTCACGCCGCAACGCGCCTTTTACGCGCCCAAACGCTCCCTGCCCATCGAGGAAACCGCAGGCTGCGTCTGCACCGAGTTTGTCATGTGCTATCCGCCCGGCATACCCATCCTCGCGCCGGGCGAACGCATTACCGAAAAAATTTTGGAATATATCCGCTACGCAAAGGAGAAGGGCTGCCAACTCACCGGGCCGGAAAACGCTAAGATCGAACGCTTGAACGTGATGGCAGAATAAATCAGCGCGGTTTGAATAAGGAGCAACGAAAATGGATTTTTGGTTTTCCGAAAAGCATACAAAGGACGTAAAACTGAGCATCCGCGTCGACAAGCAGGTTTACAGCGGAAAGAGCGATTTTCAGCGCATCGACGTCTTTGACACGCCGGCATTCGGGCGGATCTTGGTTCTGGACGGATATCTGATGCTGACGGAAAAAGACGAATTTATTTACCATGAAATGATCACGCACGTGCCGATGGCGGTTCACCCGAACGTAAAGGACGTGCTGGTGATCGGCGCGGGAGACGGCGGCGTCGTGCGCGAGCTCACGCGCTATGCGGAGATCGAACGCATCGATCTGGTGGAGATCGACGAGCAGGTGATCGAAGTGAGCAAACAGTATCTGCCCTTTACGGCAAAAGGGTTTGCCGATGCGCGCGTACACGTCTACATTCAGGACGGATTGAAGTTCATCCGCCGCAAAAAGGACGAGTACGATTTGATCATCGTGGATTCCACCGACCCGTTCGGGCCGGGCGAGGGACTGTTCTCGCGCGAGTTCTACGGAAACTGCTTCAAGGCGCTGCACGACGACGGGATCATGGTCAACCAGCACGAGAGCCCCTTCTACGAGCAGGACGCGCTCGCCATGCAGCGCGCGCACAAGCGCATCATCGAATCGTTCCCCTTTTCCCGCATTTACCAGGCGCACATTCCCACCTACCCTTCCGGGCATTGGCTGTTCGGTTTTTCCACGAAGAAATACCATCCCCTGCGCGATCTGAATGCGGAACGCTGGAACGCGCGGAAGCTGTCCTGCAAATATTATACGACTACGCTGCACCGCGGCGCATTTTACCTGCCCGCGTACGTGGAGGAGATGCTTGAAGATGTTGAAAAAGAACGTTGAAACCTTTATGGGGTGCGATGCCGAATACAAAGACGCCGCGATCGTTCTCTTCGGCGCACCCTTCGATTCTACCACCTCGTTTCGGCCGGGAACGCGCTTTGCGAGCGCGGCGATCCGAAAGGAATCGTACGGCTTGGAACTCTATTCGCCCTATCAACAGCGCGAACTCTCCGAATTTTCAATCTTTGACAGCGGGGATTTGGAGCTGTGCTTCGGCGACGCGAAGCTGGCGCTTGCCGCCATCGAAAAGCGGGCAAAGACCATTCTCGCGGACGGAAAACTCCCCTTTTTGATCGGCGGAGAGCATCTCGTAACGCTGGGAAGCGTCCGCGCCGCGGCAAAGCGGTTCGCCGATCTGCACATTTTGCACTTCGACGCGCACGCCGATCTTCGCGACGACTATCTCGGCGCGCGGCTCTCCCATGCCTGCGTCTTGCGGCGGTGCCAGGAAATCGTCGGCGCGGGCAGGATCTACCAGTACGGCATCCGCTCGGGCGATAAATCGGAATTTACTTGGGGAAAAGATCGCGTGTTCACGCACCTGTTCGACTTCGACGGCCTTCGCGACACCCTGCGCCTGTTGCAGGGAAAACCCGTTTACCTCACCGTCGACCTCGACGTGCTTGACCCGTCCGTCTTTCCGGGTACGGGCACTCCCGAACCGGGCGGCGTTTCCTTCGACGCGCTGCGCAGCGCGCTCACGGAGGCATGCTCCTGCCTGCAGATCGTGGCTGCCGACGTCAACGAGCTTTCGCCCCACTACGACGCGAGCGGCGCATCCACTGCCGTCGCCTGCAAGATCGTTCGCGAAATGCTCATTGCACTCGGCGCGCACCGCCGATGACTCCTTCGCGCCCGGAACTTTGATCTTCTGCGGGCGCGTCGATCGCATAAACTTACACAAAATCCATAGATGAGGTATTGATTGTATGGGAAAAGCTCTCATTATCGGTTGCGGAGGCGTAGCGTCCGTCGCCATTCACAAATGTTGCCAAAACAGCGCGGTCTTCGACGAAATCATGATCGCCAGCCGCACGAAATCAAAATGCGACGCCCTCAAGGATAAATTGCAGGGCACGACGCGCACAAAAATTCAAACCGCTCAGGTGAACGCGGACAGCGTCGACGAATTGGTCGCGCTGATCGAACAGTTCAAACCGCAAGTGGTCTTGAACCTGGCTCTGCCCTACCAGGATCTTACGATCATGGAAGCATGCCTCCAAACGCGCGTGCATTACGTCGATACCGCCAACTACGAACCGGAAGACACCGCAAAATTCGAGTATAAATGGCAGTGGGCGTACCGCGAAAAATTTGAAAAAGCGGGCATCTGCGCCCTGTTGGGGAGCGGATTCGACCCCGGCGTGACAGGCGTATTTTCCGCCTATGCCCTCAAGCACCATTTCGACGAGATCAATTACATCGATATCTTAGACTGCAACGGCGGCGATCACGGCTATCCGTTTGCCACCAACTTCAACCCCGAGATCAACATTCGCGAAGTATCCGCAAACGGCTCCTATTGGGAAAACGGTCAGTGGGTGGAGACAAAACCCATGGAGATCAAGCGCGAATACTACTTTGAAGGCGTGGGCAAAAAGGATATGTATCTGTTGCACCACGAAGAGCTGGAGAGCCTCGCCCTCAACATTCCCGGCATCAAGCGCATCCGCTTTTTCATGACCTTCGGGCAGAGCTACTTAACGCACTTGAAATGTCTGGAAAACGTGGGCATGACGTCCATCAAGCCCATCCTCTACGAGGGAAAAGAGATCGTTCCCCTGCAATTTTTGAAGGCGGTGCTGCCCGACCCGGCGTCGCTCGGTCCGCGCACCGTAGGAAAGACGAACATCGGCTGCATCTTCCGCGGCAAAAAGAACGGCAAGGAAAAGACCTATTATCTGTACAATATCTGCGACCATCAGGAGTGTTATAAAGAGGTCGGCTCGCAGGCGATCTCCTATACGACGGGCGTGCCTGCCATGATCGGCGCCATGCTCGTGATGAACGGGACCTGGAACAAACCGGGCGTGTTCAACGTCGAAGAGTTTGACCCCGATCCGTTCATGGACGCATTGAATCAATGGGGATTGCCTTGGAAAGAGGACTTTAATCCCGTGCTCGTCGACTGATGAAGACGCCGTACTTTCTGATCGACGAAGGCGCCCTCCTGAAAAACCTGCAATGCCTGCAACGCGTGGCGCTTGCGGCAGACTGCAAAATTTTGTTGGCGCAAAAGGCGTATTCCGTCTACCAGACCTATCCTCTGCTGCGCGAATACCTCGCCGGCAGCACGGCGAGCGGGCTCTATGAAGCGCGCTTGGGCAAGGAATATTTCGGCGGCGAAGTGCATGTGTTCTCCCCCGCGTATCGGAGGGAGGACGTGCAGAAATTGGTAAAAATCTGCGACCATATCCTCTTCAATACGCCCGAACAGGTCAAGCGCTTTGCGCCCCTGTGCAAGAGAGCGGGCGTCTCGATCGGCCTGCGCGTCAATCCCGAATGCTCCACCCAGCAAGGGCATGAAATTTATGACCCGTGCGCCTTCGGCTCGCGCTTGGGAACGACGCTCGCCAACTTTGATCCGAGCATCCTCCCCCTGTTGGACGGCCTGCATTTCCACACGCTCTGCGAACAAAACAGCGACGATTTGGAAACGACCGTCCGCGCGTTTCGGGAGAAATTCGGAAAATTTATGCGCGGCATGCGCTGGCTGAACTTGGGCGGCGGCCATCACATCACGCGCGAAGATTACGACCGCGAGCGCCTGATCGGCATCGTCCGCTCCCTGCGCGAGGAGTACGGAACGCAGGTGTATCTGGAGCCGGGCGAGGCGGTCGTTCTCAACGCCGGCACGCTGCATACGCGGGTATTGGAAACCATGCGCAACGGCATCGACATCGCTATCTTGGATACCTCCGCCGCCTGCCATATGCCCGACGTCATCGAAATGCCCTACCGCCCGCCCCTGTTCGGCAGCGGAAATGCAGGAGAAAAACCGTACACCTACCGCCTGGGCGGCCCCACTTGCCTTGCCGGAGACGTCATCGGCGACTATTCCTTCGACGCTCCCCTGCATGCGGGCGACGAACTCGTTTTCGGCGATATGGCTCTGTATACGATGGTCAAGACCAATACCTTCAACGGCATGCCCCTGCCCGCCATCCTCCTCAAAAAGACGGACGGCTCCGTGCAAACGATCAAACGCTTTTCGTACAGAGACTTCAAGAGCAGGCTCTGACGCGCTCGCTCGGCATTTTCGGCAAACGATCGTTCCGAATTTTTTGCCGCGCCGCGCTTTGCCCGCCCTGCAACGCGCAAAACCGTTTGTCAAAAGAGAGCCGCCTTTCGCGCGGCTCTTGAAAATTTGTTTTCCCGCCGCGCCGCGCTTTGCCCGCCCTGCAACGCGCAAAACTGTTTGTCAAAAGAGAGCCGCCTTTCTGATATGCACCCCAAAAGTTGGACAGACTTTTGGAGGTGCATATTTTAATGTCAAGAGAAAAGAAGTTTAACACAA
>CALVYJ010000079.1 GCA_944372075.1 uncultured Clostridia bacterium
GCTCATATGTCAATTGTTTTAAGCCGCTTTTTTACAAATTTTTTCTTTTTTTCCTCCCTTTCTCTCCGATCTTTTTCCTCTCTTTCTTACCGCACTTCTACAATCGTTGCCACCGCCTTCTTTCCCACAATGACTAAATAACAATAGCTTTGTTTTCCGGAAAATCGCGTCATGCAGCCCGGATTTATCAGCAAAACTCCGTCTTGTTCCTCTACCGACGCTTCATGCGTATGACCATACAAAACCACGTCGCAGCCGCGCGCCTTCGCCGCCGCCAACAGACGTTCCGTACCGCTCTTTACGCCGTATCGATGACCATGACATGCCATGATCCGCCGTCCCTCAACGTCAAGCACCAATTCCGTTGCCGCTCCTGCGCAAAAATCGTTGTTCCCCGCCACGATATACGTCTTTTCCGGATATTGCCGCATCAACTCATTGGCGTCCGACAACATGTCGCCCAAATGAAAGATATAATCGCTCTCTTCCAATACCGTTCGCAGATTCTCATACGGCTTGCGATTATAATGCGTATCCGATATCACTACGATCGTTTTCAAAAATCCATTCCCTCTATCTTCGCCGCCAACGCCGCAAGCGCTTTGCCCCTATGCGATACCGCATTCTTTTCCGCCGCACTCGCTTCCCCAAAACTCTTCTTTAACTCTTCGCTCCAAAACAAGGGATCATAGCCGAATCCGCCCTTCCCCTCTTCCTCTTGTAAGATCCTTCCGTACGTCCTGCCGGACGCCGTGATCACCCTTCCGTCCGGAAAACTCAACGCAACACAACTTTCAAAATACGCGCCTCGCTGCGGCTCTTCGACCCCTTCTAATTTTGCAAGCAACAGCCGATTGTTCGCTGCATCGTCGCCATGCCTTCCGCAAAACCGCGCACTGTAAACCCCGGGCGCTCCGTTTAACGCATCTACACATAACCCCGAATCATCCGCCAACGCCACACACCGCAGCGCCGTACTGACTGCCTTCGCCTTCAAGATCGCGTTCTCTTCAAACGTCTCGCCCGTCTCTTCGATCTCCCCCGAAAATCCGGTTTCCTGCATCGATATAACTTCATATCCGGAAAATATCTGCGCGATCTCTCGCAGTTTCGCCGAATTTCCGCTCGCTACTACTATTCGCATCTCCTTCTCCTTTATGGCAATATGTGCCCGGCCGCCTTGTATATTGCATACCACTCTTGTCTGCTCAATACGACGTCCGCCCCCGCAGCTATCTGCTGCAAATGTGTAAGATTCGTCGTTCCGGTAACAACTTGCATCTTGCCGGGATACCGCAATATCCACGCCGCAACGACCGCAGATTTTTCAACGCCGTATTTTTTGCCGAGCTCGGCCAGCACTTCATTTAACTTTTCAAACTTTGCATCGTTTAAGAACACGCCCTCAAAAAATCCGTATCGGAAGGGCGACCATGCCTGCACCGCAATGCCATGCAAACGGCAATACTCCAATACCCCGCCGTCACGCATTACTCCCCCCGGCGTTTCCATATTTACTTCAAACCCGCACGACAACATGCCGGCATGCGCAGGAGAAAATTGCAGCTGATCGGCAAACAAACGCTGTCCTATTGCGCTCTTGATCAATTCGATCTGATACGGGTGCATATTCGACACCCCGAAATGCCGAACTTTTCCCGCACGCTCCAATCTCTCAAACGCCTCCGCAATCTCCTCCGGTTCCATCAACGCGTCCGGACGGTGCAACAACAATGCGTCCAAGTACTCCGTGTTTAATCGCTTTAACGTGCCGTCTACCGACTCCAAAATATGTTCCATGGAAAAATCATACATCGTTCCCGGCACAATTCCGCATTTCGATTGTAAAATATAGCTCTCGCGCGGTATTTTAAGGCTTGCAGTCACCCGCCCGAACAGCCGTTCGCATTCCCCTCTTCCGTAAATATCGGCATGATCGAAAAAGTTTAATCCCCCATCCAGCGCGCCCGCAATAAATGCCTTTGCCTTGGAAAGCTCCAGTCCGCTCAATCCCATACAGCCTACGGCTATTGCCGGCAAACGAAGGCCGTCCGCCTCTATAAATTTCATACCTGTTTCCCCTGCTTTTTCTTTTTATTATACAGCAATTCGTCCCTTTTTTCAACACTTTGCAAGGACTAATCGACCAATCTTTCCATCTTTTATCAATTTGACAAAAACCATGCGATATGCTATGATAAACATACTGAAATTTATAAATCGCCGCTTTGCATCCGCAAATATTTATGCGGCGTTCGGAGTTCTATGGAAAAATCGGTTTTGCACATTTCTCACTTTTCAAAGACATACCCCGGCGGAAAACGAGCCGTCGATGACCTGTCGCTGGACGTATGCGCCGGCGATATTTACGGGTTTATCGGGCAGAACGGGGCAGGAAAAACCACAACCCTTCGCGCCGTTGCCGGAATTTTGCCCTACGACTCGGGAGAAATTTTGATCGACGGCCATTCCCTGCGCGAATCGCCTATTCTTTGCAAATCTATGCTCGCATACATCCCCGATAACCCCGATCTGTACGACTATTTGACGGGATTGCAATATTTGAATTTTATCGGAGATATCTTCGATATCCCTTCCTCCGTCCGCAAAGAACGCATCGAAAAATATGCGCAGCTCTTTCATATCATGAACGAACTCGGCTCCTTGATCGGAACATATTCGCACGGCATGAAACAGAAACTCGCCGTTATCAGCGCACTCCTGCACGAACCGAAACTCCTGCTCTTGGATGAACCGTTTGTCGGACTCGACCCCGAAGCCGCCTTTCACTTAAAACAGATCTTTCGCGATCTGTGCAACGCGGGAAACGCCATCTTCTTCTCTACACACGTTTTAGACGTCGCGGAAAAATTATGCAACAAGATCGCCATTATCAAAGGCGGAAAACTGGTCTCTTGCGGCGATATCGATACCGTGCGCGGTGATGAGAGTCTGGAAAGCGTCTTCTTGGAGGTGCTGGAAAATCATGAAAAATAAATGCCTGCTCTTGACCAAAATTCAACTTATGAGCTTGCTCGGCTTCAATAAAGCGAAAAATTCAACCGATCGCACACAGAAACGCAAGCTCGCAGGCTTTGTCGCACTATGGCTGTTTTTGGGACTCATATTGCTCTTTTATATCGTCATGATCGCCGGATTGTTTTGCAGCCAGGGACTCGGCTACCACTTGCCTGCCCTGTCTATCGCACTCTCCGCGTTGGTCACCCTGTTCTTTTCACTCTTGCACGGCTGTTCCTCTCTCTTCGCGATGAAAGACTATGACCTCATCATGAGTTTACCCGTTTCTAAACGCGCCGTGCTCGCGAGCAGATTGCTCTGCGATTACCTGGCAAACCTCGCCTTTACGCTCGCCATCACGATCCCCTGCATCATCGTCTTTTTTATCATGGACCATTTCTCCGCAGCCGTTTTATTCGTTACTTTGGCGGCTTCCCTGTTTGCTCCCGTGTTGCCGATGATGCTGGCGCTCATCATCAGCACGATCTTTGCCTCTTTTACCGCAAGATTTCGCTATAAAAATCTGCTGCAAAGTTTCCTCGGTATCGCCGCTTTCGTAGCCTTTATGGTAGCAAACTTTTCCCTGTCCTTTTCCGCAAATTCCGAAAATGCGATCGACGCCAACGCGATTTTTCGCGTTCTGGTGGGAAATATCTATCCTCCCGCTCTGCTCATAGAGATGACTCTGGATGGAGAAATTTGGGCGATTTTCCTCTTTGTCGGCGCATCCGCCGCGATCGCCGCAATCTTTATTCTGCTGCTCGCACGCTTTTATGAAAAAATTCATAACGCTTTGGCGGCGAAAAGCGCAAACGTCGCCTATTCGGCAGATAAGGTGCGCGCCTCTTCCGCTTTCAAAACACTCGCCAAACGCGAATTCAAGCGACTCTTTTCCTGCCCTGTCTATCTTTTGAACGGACTTTCCGGCACGCTTCTTCTGCTGATCGCAGGCGTTGCGCTCATCTTTGCAGACGTCCAATCTTTGTTGACTAATCTGCAAATCAATTTCTCGCAAGCCAAACCCTTCCTCTATGCGGGAATCGGCATCGCTATCTTTTGTATCGGCTCCGGTTGCCCCTCCGCTTCCGCCCTCTCCCTGGAAGGAAGTTCGCGCGATCAGCTCTTTGCGCTGCCCCTTTCCGCCCGAAAAATTTTGCTCGCCAAGGCCTTCCCGACCTTTTCCGTCAACCTCGGCGCATGCCTGTTTGCAGGCGCAATTCTCTGCTGGAAGTTGCAGGCAACCGTGTTTGACTGGGTATTTATCTTAGCTTCTTTGATCGTTTGCTGCTCCTTCTTCTCCCTTTTCGGGATCTTTCTCAACTTGAAGTTCCCGAAATACGACTGGAAAAACGAAACGCAGGTCGTCAAACAGAGCATACCGGTAATGATTTTGGTGTTCGGCAGTATGGTCGTCGGGTTCGGCATTGCTTTCCTTTCGTTTTTGATCGATTTTTGGATCACCCTTGCCTTCGACGCGGCTTTCCTGCTCTCCATGATCGCCCTTTTGATTTACTTCAAATCCGTTCGCCTCTATGTATAACGAATTTTACGAAAGCGACGCCGCGGCATACAATGCCGCGGCGTCGCTTTTTATCTCGATACCTTGATTCCGTTCCCATTGTTTGAAAAATCGCTCTAAGACTTGCTTTCAAACCGCTCTGCCCGTTCTGCGCCGCAAAACATCGATCGCAAAACGATCGCTCATTCTTTGCTTTCCATGCTTTCCTGCAAAATCTCCATGACGTCCTCTTTTGTCAAAACTTTATAACCGCCCTGCATGATAAACGTCGCTTCCACAATGCCCGGCAACATCTCCTGCGTAACTCCCAACGTCTTTAAGTCCATGACCAGAGACAGACTGCGCATCCACGCTTCCAATGCCGCAAGACCTTCCAGCGCGACTTGCTCGTCTGTCTTTCCTTCCGCGCCGACGCCCCATACGTTTACAGCATACCGCACAAATTTCTGCATTCCGTAGGGCAGAATATGCCGAAAATATGCCAAAGTAACCGCCGACAACGTCATGCCGTGCGTGGCGTCCGTATATGCGCCTACCGCCTGCCCGATCATATGCACTTCCCAGTCGGTCGATTTTCCCATCGCAACAAAGGTGTTCAATGCCCACGTCGCCGTCCACATGATGTTGCTTCGAGCTTCATAATTCTTCGGATCGTCGATCGCTATTTTAGAACTGTGTATCAACGAGCGCATCAGTCCTTCCATCACATAATCGCTCGTGTTGTCGTCCGTACCCGAAAAATATTGCTCGTGTATATGACACATGATGTCGTAAAATCCCGCGACCATCTGGTATTTCGGCAATGTATACGTATACTCCGGATTCAGGATCGCAAATTTCGGAAATACCTCCTCTCCGAATACGTGCCCGATCTTTAACTTTTGTTCGTGATTCGTGATCACCGACCCGCCGTTCATTTCACTGCCCGTGCCGACCATGGTCAATACCGCTCCGACCGGAATAATTCCGTCCGACGGATCCTGCATTTGCAGATAATATTTCGTCCACGGATCTTCCTTACAATATGCGCTCACCGATACGCCCTTGGCATAGTCGATAACCGAACCGCCGCCTACCGCCAAAATCAGATCCGCTTGCGCCGCCCGCGCTCGCGCGCACCCCTCTTTTAACTTCTCCGACGTGGGATTCGGCATAACTTTCGCATCTTCCGTTACGACCTTCCCATGCTTCTTCAGCTTTTCCAAAACGGCGTCGTATATCCCGTTTCGCTTGATCGATCCCCCGCCGTATACCAACAATACGTTCTTCCCGTATTTGGGCAGCTCTTCGTCTAACCCGCTCAACGCGTCCTTCCCGAAATATACCTTCGTCGGATTGCAATATGTAAAATTCCCAAGCATTTTTTCGCCTCCTATCCCTTTTAATCATAAAAATTTTTCTTTCGGATCTTCCCTTCGAACAACATCTCAAAGGCGTCAAACGTGCCGCGCTTCAACAACGACCGCTCGCATAAAATCGCGTTCGATATATCGTTGTAAATTAAATAGTAACAATACTTCGTCTTGATCACCCTGCGGATCTCGGATACGCGCTTTTGCTTGTTTACCTCCCGACCGGGTAAATATTGCGTCCAAAATATAGTCTCGCCATCGATCACTATCCGCGCCTTCCATACTTCCTTGACTGCCTTTTTCATCGGCGACATATACAAAAAACATCCCACGCCTCCGATCAATACGGCAAAGATCAGAATTACCCAAAACGTCTGCTGAAACATCGCAGAAATTGCCGTAACGACAAATAACGCGACGGCTATTCCCATCATCCATACCGCAAAATATCGTTTCTTCAGCTTGTCTGCCCTGCGCTTCGTGTATTCGGATATTTCACCGTAAAACTCTATCGTCATGCCAGCCCTCCAACCTTTTACCAAACTTCCATTTCACGCAAAATGGCTCGCGCCAACAGCATCGAGCCGATCTCGCTCGGATGCACTCTGTCCCAACTAATCGACTGCCCCGCCCGGCTCTGCATGTATTCGTCAAATTCCGCCTGCGTATCCAACACGCGCCGACCATGCTTTTCCGCCACACGCTTCATCACCGCCGCATATTCGTCCGTCATCCTGCGCATCGCGTCCGTTCGATTGGATTCCATAAAAAACGGAAGCATCCATACAAATTCCCGAACGCCCTTCACCTTCGATTCGATTTGCTCCAGATTCTTTTCGTATTCCTCCGCGCTGACAAAATACTGCGACCCGCTTATGCTGTCAAAATGCCGCCATACGTCGTTGATGCCGATCATACAAAACACTACGTTCGGATTGCATGCCGTCACATCCCGTTCCCAACGCTCCAATAACTCTCCCGACTTGTTTCCGCTGACTCCCGCGTTAACGATCGTAAATTCTTCCCGCGGACGAAATGCCGCCAGGGCGTTTCGCACCAGCCGTACATATCCGTGCCCCAAACCGTCCATCGTCTGCAATTTGTTGTCGTCCGTCGTACTGTCTCCCGCAAAAACAATCACATCACGGTTCTTTATTTTCATAATCGTTCCTCCATTTGCCCGACTCTCTCGCCTCTAAACGCCTTTTATTGTAACACAGTTCCCTTCAAATTGCAAGGCTTCCCTGAAAATTTATTCCCCCTCTTTCACCCTCGTCCAATTCGCTTTTTATGCCGAAATCTTCCCCTTCCTCCTCCGCTTTTGCTTCATACTTTCTCCTCCTTGCAAATTGTTTGCGTCGCTTTCATCGGCTTCGCTCCTCAAACGATGCGCCGCGCAAATATTTGCGCGGCGCATTAGACGTTTGGGTGAATTATACTATTAAGTGCAACACTTTGAGAAAAAAGAAGAGTTCATACAAATCTGTGGTAAAATAGAGTTG
>CALVYJ010000080.1 GCA_944372075.1 uncultured Clostridia bacterium
TGGAAAACGCGGCGGAGCGGCTGCACAATCTCAAGATGGTGGAGATCCAGGAGCTTGCCAAAGACATCATATTCGGTCAGCTGCGTCTCGTCATCGCGACGATGAATATCGAGGAGATCAACACCGACCGCGATAAATTTTTGGAAGCGATCTCGCGCAACGTAGAGGGCGAATTGAAAAAGATCGGGTTGCGGCTGATCAACGTGAACGTGACGGATATTTCGGATGAATCGGGGTATATCATCGCGCTCGGAAAGGAAGCGGCGGCGAAGGCGATCAACGATGCAAAGATCTCGGTAGCGGAGGCGAACAAGATCGGATCGATCGGGGAAGCGAACGCCAAGATGGAGGAGCGCGTGCGCGTAGCGGAAGCGGAGAGCGAGGCGATCAAGGGCGAGAACAAGGCGAAAGCGGAGATCGCCAGAACGCAGGCGGAACTGCGCGAGAAGGAAGCGGAAGCGCTCAAACTTGCGGTAACGGCGGAAAAGGTACAGGCGGCGAAGGCATTGCAGGAGTCGTACGCGGCGGAGAAGGAAGCGGAAATTGCGCGTGCGCAGCGCGAGAAGGCGACGCAGGAAGCGGACGTCATCGTGCGTTCGGAGATCGAGAAGCGGCAAAAGGAGATCGAAGCGGACGCGGAAGCGGAGCAAATGCGGCGCAAGGCGGGCGGCGAAGCGGACGCGATCTATGCCAAGATGGAGGCGGAAGCGCGCGGTATCCGCGAAAAGCTGTCCAAGCAGGCGGAAGGTATGGACGCCTTAGTCAAGGCGGCGGGCAGCGACGCAAACGACGCGGTGCGGCTGATCATTGCCGACAAGCTGGAGCAGATCGTAGCCGAGCAGGTAGAGGCGATCAAGAACGTCAAGATCGACAAAGTGACCGTCTGGGACGGCGGGCAAGGCAAGGACGGAAAGGGTGCGACGGCGGGATTTTTGAGCGGGCTGTTAAAGAGTCTGCCGCCGCTGGAAGATATGTACAACATGGCGGGGCTGTCGCTGCCCAAGGCGATCGCGCCGCAGAGAGGCGAGGAACCGGAAAAGGGCAAAACGAGCGATGCGGGGACTTTGAAAGGTGCGCAAGGCGCGTCGAAAAAGACGGATACCGAATGATGCGGTAGAAAGGGAAGATGAGAGAATATGTCTACAGCGACGGGAGCGAGCTGTGCCTTGTCCGAGAGGAGACGAAGAAGCGCTCGAGCGATTTTATCGCGAACTATAAAGAGCGGGCAAGGCAGCGCGTCCGTCGCGACGAATGGAAGTATGCGGGAGCGGGGGCGCGGTTTCGCGGAGATACGTTGGAAGATCACGGGATCGACGCGGACGCGCCGATCCATGCGTACATCAACGGCGTATGCATGGCGGAAGGCGAAAAAATACTGTATACGTTTACCGTCGGCGACGTATCGGGCGTGATTCGCAAGGATATGGACGCGGCAAAGGACGGAGAGGAATGCATTTTACATACGACGGAAGGGGAACTCGGCGCCGCAGATTTTAATCGCACGGACGGGAAATTCGCGGCGAGCATGAAGAGGGATTTGGTTACAAGCGACCTGATTCTGATGGACACGGCCAACGGCGACTATTATTCCATAACGGAAGGGGATTCGCTGGACGAAAATCCCTGTTTTTCCCGCAGCAAGGGGGGAAAACTGCTCTTTAACAGTTATCCCGTGGGAAGGTATGCAGACGGAACCTTCTGCGAGTACGGGGCAAGCGAGCTGTGCGCGTACGACTTGCAGTCGATGGACATCGAAGTGCTGCGAACCGATCCGAAATACTCGTATGTGAAACCGCAGGACGACGCGGAGGGCAATCTGTACTGCATTCG
Source organism: uncultured Clostridia bacterium (assembly GCA_944372075.1). GTDB lineage: Bacteria > Bacillota > Clostridia > Christensenellales > Borkfalkiaceae > Borkfalkia. The sequence continues at coordinate 1,831 of CALVYJ010000080.1, forward strand.
GAAACCCGCAAAGGAGAAAAAAAAGGGCAATCCGCTGTTGGAGATCGTGCTGATCCCCTATCGCATCTTGCAGGCGATCGTAAATTTCATACAGATCTTTGTCGTGTTTTTTTCGGGAAAAACGCTCACGGGCGGAGGAAATAACCCCGCAAAGGGCAGAAATATCGATTCGAGAGAGCTGTATATCCGCGGAAACGTGATCAAAGTGGACGAGGAGATCAAGCGAAACAGAAAATTCAAAGACGCAGATCTTTCGTTCATCCCGCAGAGCTGGAAACTTGTGCGCCTGGGCGAACAGGGCGACGAAGAGTTGAAGAGCGGAATCTGCGACTTTTGCGTGACGGACGAGGGGATCCTCTGCACGAACGGAAGGACCGTCTTTCTGCTGAAGGACGGCAAAAAACAGACTTTGTGCGAAGGCAAACTCGTTTTGAACGTGAGCGCGCCCATAGCCGCAAAAAAAGTCGGAACATTGTTTGAATTGGAATAAAATGAGGTAAAAACGTGTCAGCTTGCGCCTTGACCGGTCATCGGCAGATCGAGCCCGGGTTTTCCCTCGATCTTTTGCAGAAATATTTGGAAGAAATGCTTGAAAACGGCGTCGATACCTTTTATTGCGGTATGGCGATCGGCTTTGACCTTTATTGCGCGCATTGCCTGTTGCAGTTAAAAGAGCGCTATTCCTTTCGCCTCGTCGCGTGCATCCCCTATGCGGGGCAGAGCGACCGCTTTTCTCCGCAATGGAAACAGATTTATCGGCGGTGCGTTGAAGACGCCGACGAAGCCGTAGTACTCAACGATACCTATACCCGGCAATGTATGAGCGAGAGGAACCGTTATATGGTCGATCGCGCCGACTTCGTCTTTGCCTATTGCACCCAAAAAAAGGGCGGAACGGCGTTCACCGTCCGCTACGCAAGGTCAAAGGGAAAACGCGTCTTTTTTTACGGAGAACTCTTTTTGTCCCTCTTCGATTTTTGAGGGGTTGCTTCCTTTGCTCCCGATCGGGCGCAAAAACGGAGAAAATTTGACGGATCCGCGCAGATCGTGCCGAGAAACAGCTCCCTAGCGCCGCGGCGCCGATCCGACGAAAGGAAGAGAAAAAGAAAAAAACCGTTCCCAAAAAGGGCGGAATAAGGCGGCAACAACTTGCCGCCGAGAGGACAGTGGCAGACGCCCTTCGCAATCTGTGTTGCGAAGGGCGTCTGCTTTTGCAAAAAATAAAATAAAAAAAGTTAATTTTGGTTAATTTTACTTGACATAGAAAGTAAACCGTGGTAAACTTATAGCCGTTCACCGAGGTTAACTATCTGCGAAAAAGGGCAGAGCGAGCGAGAGCCGAGCCGCCGCAAGCAAGTGAAAGGGGCGGCAGGCGGGTGCAATGAAGGGCAAAGGCGGCAGGCGGTGCGGTGAATGGAAAAGGCGGGCAGCGCGGAACAAAGGCGGGCAGCGCGAGAGCGGGCGCGTCGATGGGATTGAGCGAGAAGAGTGAAAAGAGAGAGCGGAAAGAGAAGAAAAAGGAGGGCGAAGGGATGCCGTTGGGGATTGCGCCGATCGGGCGGGAGCTGATTATACGGAAGGTAATCGGAGAAGACAAGATGCGCCGTCATTTAGCGGACATGGGGCTGTGTGCAGGGGAGCGCGTGATAGTATGGTCGAACGCAGGGGGGAGCGTCATACTGGAGAGCAAGGGAAGTCGAATTGCGCTGGATCGATCGGCGGCGATGAAAATACTGGTATAAAGCATAAAATAGGAGAAAGGAGCAAGAAAGATGGAAAAGAGGCTGTACGAACTCAAGCCCGGCGAGGCGGGCTATGTAAAGCGGATCGAAGGAGAAGGGCAGATACGGCGAAGGATTTTCGACATGGGAGTGACGCCCGGGGTCGAGATCCGGATGCGCAAGGCTGCGCCGCTGGGAGATCCGTTGGAAGTTACGCTGCGCGGGTATGAACTGACGCTGCGCAAGCGAGAGGCGGCGCAAGTGACGATGGAGGTAGAGTGATATGTTGCAATTTGCATTGGCGGGCAATCCGAACAGCGGAAAGACGACTTTGTTCAACGCGTTAACGGGCAGCACGGCGCATGTAGGGAACTGGCCGGGGGTTACGGTCGACAAGCGCGAGGGCGTTTATCGCAAGGGAAAGGAGCGAGCGGCGATCGTCGATTTGCCGGGGATCTATTCGCTCACGCCGTACACGCCGGAGGAAGAAGTGACGCGCGGGTATGTATTGGAGGGGCAGGCGGACTGCATCGTCAACATTGTCGACGCGACCAATTTAGAGCGAAACCTCTATCTTACGACGCAGCTTTTGGAGCTGGATACGCCGTTGGTGGTGGCGCTCAACCGCATGGACGTCATCCGCAAGGGAGGCGGCGCATTGCGCGCGGAGGAACTGGAGAAAAAGCTGGGGGTTCCGGTCGTCGGGATCTCGGCGCTCAAGGGAGAGGGTCTGCATTTGCTGATGGAGCGTGCGATCGCGGCGGCGCGCAAGAAGCGGGAGGCGGTCACGAAGGTGAGCGAATTTTGTCTGGGGCAGGCGATCGAGCGGGTGCGCGCGTGCGTGCGGCAGGAAGGCGGACGGCACGATCTGTTTTTGGCGATCAAGATCCTGGAGGGAGATCGTCTGGCGGAAAAATTCCCGCAGGCGCGCCGAGCGGCGCAGGAATGTCTTGCGAGCGGCGGAAAGCAAGAGCCGCCTGTGGACGCGGAAGCGAGTATTGCCGACGCGCGCTATCGCTACATAACCGAAACCTTTTCCGGCGAAGTCTGCAAGGCGCAGGGCAGAGGTCTGCGCGGGAAGTCGGATGCGGCAGACCGCGTTCTCACGCATCGGATCTGGGGCATCCCCATCTTTTTATTGATCTTGTTTTCGGTCTTTCATCTGACGTTCAGCGAAGATTTTTTGTATTTGAACGCCCTGTTCGGCATCGGTCGGAGCGTAGAGACGGGCAACGGCTTTCTCGACGGATTTCTCGGCGCGGTGTACGGCGAGAGCGGCATAGCGGCGCCGGGCGCCATCCTGTTTAATTGGATGGGCGCCGCGTGCGACGGCATCGGCGGTCGGATCGCCGCGGGACTGGAAGCGGCAGGGGCGGCGCCGTGGGCGCAGGGTTTGGTCAACGAAGGAATTTGGACGGGGCTTTCGGGCGTGTTGTCCTTTATTCCGCAGATCCTGTTTTTGTTTCTGCTCATCTCCATTTTGGAAGATTCGGGATATATGGCGCGCGTGGCGTTCATCCTTGACCGCGCGTTCCGCAAGTTCGGCCTCTCCGGCAGGGCGTTCATTCCCATGATCATGGGATTCGGCTGTTCCGTTCCCGCCGCCGTCAATACGCGCACCCTCGCAGACGAAAAGGAGCGGATCATGACCAACCGCGTCATTCCCTTCTTTACCTGCGGCGCAAAGGCGCCCATCCTCGCGGCTGTCTGCGGCGCGCTCGCCGCGCAATATACGGGCGTCAACGCCGAGATCATCGTCTTTGCCCTCTATCTGTTCGGCATGGCGATGGCGGTGCTCACCGTCCTGATCATGCGCCGCACCGGCATGCGCGGCGAAGTCTCTCCCTTCATCATGGAGCTTCCCGCCTTCCATACCCCGCAGGCGCGCGCTCTGTTCGTGCATCTGTGGGATAAACTCAAACATTACCTGAAAAAAGCCTTTACCATCATCGTCGCAAGCGCGATCGTGCTCTGGTTTTTATCCAATTTCGATTGGCGTTGGCAGTACGTCGGCATCGAGCAGTCCATTCTCTACGACGTCGGCACGTTCATTCAATGGATCTGCACGCCCATGGGCTTCGGCTTGCAGTTGGGCGGATTCGGCTGGGTGTTCGTCGTCGCCGCCGTCACCGGCTTGATCGCAAAGGAAAACGTCATCGCCACGTTCTATGTGCTTGCCCCCGCGATCGGCGCCCTTCTTCCCGGTTGGGATAACGGCGAGGACGGCATCGGCGCAGTCTTCGCGCTGATGCAGGCTACGGGCATCGGCTGGCAGGCACTGCTGGCGTTTACCGTATTCAATATGCTCACCGTTCCCTGCTTCGCCGCCGCCGCTACGGTGCGCGCAGAATTGCCAAAAGGTACGTTCAAATATACGCTGGCGTTTTGGATGATCACCTCGTACGTGACCGCTGCGTGCGTATACCTGCTCTTGAGCGCATGGTGGACGGCATTCCCCATCGCGGCGCTCCTCGCTCTCTTCTTCGGCGCGACGAGCATCCGAAACCGCGCAAACGTCGCAAAGAGCCAGCGCGCAAAGGCGCTCAAGTGACGTCGGCGCATACGGGCGTCGCAATTTGCATATACATAGTGCGAACGCATACGAAAAAACGCCCGCGATCGTTGTAAGGGACGCGCCGAAACGCGCAATACGTTGAGGTAGTTTTAAGAGAACTGCCGAAAAGAGCGATGCGATCGCGATAATTTCGCGATCGTTTTAAGAGGAGCGTCAAAAAGGGCGATACGTTCGCGACAGTTTAAGAAAGGAGGGGCAGTATGACAAGTTTTCTTCTGTCGGCGACGGGGACGGTCGTCTCCGTGCTGATCGGCGCAGCGGCGATCGCGCTGGTTGGTTTTTCCGTCGGCTACAGCATCTGGAGAAGGCGGCACGGCAAGGGTTGTTGCGGCTGCGACGGCTGTTCGTGCGCCTGCCATTGTTCTGCGCGGGAAAAGGACGGAGCAAAGCGCCGCGACAATAAAACGCAAAAGCAAGACGAAGACGGCACCGCCTCCTGATCTCGCTTTTCGCGCCGAAAGGTTGTTACGCCGCGCAAAGCGCGGTGCGGGGTTGGCGCAAGGGGCGCGGTGCTGGTTTGGCGCAAGGGGCGCGGCTCCGCAGACGAAAAAAAAGAAAAAGCAAAGAGCGGGGACGCCGCAGCATAGCGCGGCGTCCCCGCTCTTTGCTTGGCGGCACGGGTGCGAAAAAAGCGCGCGCTCGCGCGCCGCGGGGGAAACAGCGAAGCGGCGCCCCGCTCTGTTTGCGGCGCGTGAGCGGGAAAAGCATCGCGGTTTGACGCTCGCGGGAAAACAGCGCCCCCTTCGCGCGGGGACTTTGCCCCGCGCGAAGGGGGCAAGGCGGAAAAACTGCTCTGCGCAGCATCCTCTCGAACAGGGGGGCGGGCATGGAGCGGGAAGGAAAGCGGGCGATCAAAAAACCGTTCCGCCCGAAGGGGAATCGGGCGGGGCAAAAAAGTTTCCCCTCGCGAAAGATCGCAAGGGGAAAGAGGGGAGAAAAAACAATTGTTTCCGCCGCAATAAAAGACGAATTGCGGCGAAGGATACTCTCTATAAAAATTTTTGCACATTTTTTGAAATTTGTCAAATTTTTCCGCCGTGTCGGCAAAAAAAATTTCAAAAAAAGACGAAAAAAGCGGAGAAAAGCCAAAAAACGCGCGCGTTCGCGCCAGGAGAAGGGAAAACGACCGCCGCGATTTTATGTTCGCGCTTCGGGGCGCGCTCCCCTTCGCCGCGGACGATGCGGGCTTTGATTCTGTATTTGCGCGCTCTTTCGCCGCGGACGATGCGGGCTTTGATTCTGT
>CALVYJ010000081.1 GCA_944372075.1 uncultured Clostridia bacterium
GAGCAAGTACAAAGGTAACGCCTTCACTCGTCATCAGCCAGAACATAATGAGAATGGATTTGCCAAACCGCCCGTCCGTGAAAACAAATTTGAAATTGGCAAAATTATTCCATGTCATCGTGCCGAGATTGTAATAATCCATATCGCAGAACTGCGTTATGAACGTGATGATCAGCACGGCCAAATTCAGCGTAAAAAACAAGATGAGCGGCAGGATCACGGTAACGATGCCGAAAATATTGTCTCGCATTTTCGCCGTCATAAATTTCTTTTGCTTTTGCGCAAGCACTGCCCTTCCCCCCCCTTACTTCGTTGTGATTGTTATTTTATATTTGTCGGACGCCAAAGCATCGTCTGTCATTGTCTGCACCGTGTCGAAAAACTTTTCCAGCGTCATCCTCCCGTTGCGCACTTCGCCGTTCAGGTAATCCGCCCACAGGTTGACCCACTCGCCGTCTTCCAAATAAGACCAGTCGCCCTGTTCAGCCGTCTCCGTAAGCCTGCTGGCTACGACGACGTTATTCAAACGGTCGTTGGGATGATTCTGCGTGAACGCGTCGCTCTGCGCGAGATCGGACTGATTTGGAATGAGCGCGCCGCTCTTGGCGATGATTGCCTGACCCTCCGGCCCCGCCGCCCATTGGATGAACTTTGCCGCCGCCTCATACTCTTCCTGCTCTCCGGAATTGACGGGGATCACCAGAGCGTTTGTGATAGAGCCTGTGATCTCTTTACCGCAGACGGGAACACCGTTTGCCGTTTCAAGCTCGCCCGTATACCCGTTATCGCCAATCACTTTCAGATTGCCGCTGTCATCGAGCGAACCGCCGACATATTTGCGGTACTGCGCCGTCGGGCAAATGCCGAACTCGCTGATCACCGTAGAATTAACGGAATTTGCCTCCGAGAAATTCAGATTCGCGATAGCGACCTGCCCGGAAGTAAAGTACGCCTTGTAAGAATTCTGCCCCATGTTGGCAGGGTTCGGGCTGATCCCGTATCCTTTTTTATCAGCAGAGATATTGTCATCCGTCGGCATGGATAGCGCGCAAAATTCTTCGAATGCGTCATACGTAGAAGGGAGCGGATAGAGCGTTTGATCGGCAAGCTGCGATAAAAAATCACTCTCGTGTTCGTTCACATAAATCTTATCGCGGTAGCGAAGAATATCCCCCGGCGCATAATCCGTGCCGTTGATGTTAACGGCCTTGGTCACCAGGTAATTGACCGACGTATCGCCGAGCGTAAACTTGTAATTGCCGGTTTCGGGATCCAGCCCCACGCAGTCGCCTCCCACGCTCCAGCACATGAAAAACCACCATTCGGTAACCAACCCATAGCGGACGGTGCTCGGCACGGACGGCACGCCGCTATTGCCGTTCGCATATTCGGGCGTCAGGTATTTTGCCATGAAGATCATCTCTTCCCAATTCATGGGGATGCGGTCGTTGAATACCTTGTACACCGTTTGCCCTGCGAAATTTTTGGAAGGAGTAAGCGCGGGCTGCGCGTTCGGCAGCGGGTTTTGCAGGTACTCCGCATACCCGTGCGGTGCCAGAGACGCATCGTTCGCTTCGTTGTACGCGTCCAGCTCGCCTTCGTCGACCGAAACGATGTTGATCTCCACAGCCTGCAAAAGGTCTGCATTGTAGAAGAACACCTGCGGGTTATCCCCGAACGGAACGCCGTACAGGTCCGTACCTGCACCTGTTTCTCTCGTTTCTGTGTTGACGCGGTAGCGGTCTACAAGCCCTGCAGGCAAGCTTTCGATGTCAAGCATCGCATTTCCGTTTTCATCGACGGTTCGCACCGACTCATCGGAAAGCAGTTCGTCGAGGTTGACGAAACGATTTTGCACCGCATAGTTTTTAAAGTTGCGGTCGTTCACCGCCAACACCTGCGCATTGCTTTTCCTGCCCGAAAGCATCGTAGCAAGCGAAGTGAGATAGCTTTCACCCACAGGCTGGAAAGCGACATAGACTTCATCTTTCTTCCCCTGTGTTGCGTTATATGTTTGGTACAACTCGGTAAAATATGCCGACGTATATTCATCGACAACGGCTGTGAATTGTATGCGCTTAAACCCTGCCGGCACATTGCTGCCTCCGCAGCCGACCAAACCCAATGCAAATATGCCCGCAAGCAATACCATGAGCAGTTTTTTTGCGATCCTCATCTTTCATTTCCTCCGATTTTGATTTTATTCAGCCATGAACACGTCATTCAGGGCTTATTTCCCTTTCACAAACGAACTTGCCGTGCCCGACAGGAACAGTTTGCTCCCCAGGCAGGCAGACCTCCGCATCGATCCCTTCGGGGATCTCTGCAAAATATCTGATGCTGTTGCCATGCTTCTCGTAACCGGCTACGATCTTTCCGTTTACGCTTTCGAACTCCGCGTGTACGGAATCGAGCGTTCTGATCGCATTCGGCATGATCTTCACCCGTCTGAATCCGGGCGAGGCATATTGTATCCCCGCTACGCGTCGATACACCCATTCCATCACAGAACCGTAAGCATAATGATTGTAACTATTCATCCCCTCCGGGTTCGGCGTGCCGTCCGGCAACAGGCTGTTCCACTTTTCCCAAATCGTTGTAGCCCCCATTTCCACCTCATGAAGCCAACCGGGATACTCCCTGTTCAGAAGAAGTTTTCCCGCCGTTTCATGGTACCCACCGTCCGAAAGGGCAAACAAAAGATAGGCCGTACCGATAAATCCCGTCGTCATGCGGCAGCCGTGACGCAGCACATTTTCGTTCAACTCTTTGGCAAGCCTTTCCCTGTGCTTTTCTTCCGCCAAGCCGAAACAGAGAGCGAGCGCCTGCGCCGTCACCGTTCCTATTGCAAGACGGCCGGCGGGAGTAAAGTATTCGCCGCGGATCGATTGCAACAACCTCTCATAGCGGCGGCGCGCCGCTTCTGCATCCTCGGTTTTGCCGAGGATCGCAGCCGATTCAGCAACGATATCCAGGCAATGCGCGTAAAAAGCATTGGATATAAAATAAACGTCTGTTCCGCCGAAATAGTTTCCCGACTCGCACAGGCACTGCTCTTTGTCAAGAGCGAGCCAATCGCCGTACTCAAACCCCTTCGCCATCAACCCGTTTTCACAATTACTTTCACGGGCGGCAATATATTTCTGCATCGCCTCGTAATTATCCGACAGAAAGGAAACGTCGCCGTACATTTCGTATAGCTTCCACGGAACCATGACGATCGCATCGCACCAGAGCGAAGCCGTATCATGATATCCGATCACGTCCGGGGCGATATGCGAGATCTTGCCGTCTTCCGCCTGTTCGTTGCGCAGATCGGCCAGCCATTTTTTCAGGATCAGGCGGACATCATAGTTATACGAGGCTGTGCCGCAAAAAGCGTTCAGGTCGCCCGTCCAACCGAGCCGCTCGTCCCGCTGCGGACAATCGGTTGGGATATCCACAAAATTATCCCGTTGCCCCCAAACGACATTTTCCAGCAAACGATTTACCATTGCATCTGACGTGTTGACCGTACCCGTCCGTTTCATATCGGTATGGCGGACGACCGCCGTGACGCATTTTGCGGAAAGTTCGCACCCTGTGATCTTAACATAGCGGAATCCATGGTAGGTAAATTCAGGGCACAGTGTTTTTTTGCCGCGCACCACGAACGTATCCGTCGCTTTCGCCGTCCGCAGATTGTCGGTGTAAAAGTTACCGTCCACTAATATTTCCGCAAATTGCAGTGTGATCGTTCCTTCAAACCCTTCCGGCGTGCTAACCTCCGCAACTCCAGCGATATTTTGCCCGAAATCGCAGACAAGCTCGCCTTTCGGCGTGCGGAGCATCTCCTTTACGGCAAGGCGTTCGATATCCCGCACCGGTTCGCAGATCTGCGGAACAAATACGGAAGTATCGAACGGGATCTCACAAACAGTCAGATCTTTTATAGGCGCCGTAAAATCCTGCATTTCGCCATCATATAAACTCGAATAACGGATATAACTTTCCTTTGCAACAAAACTTTCGTCCGCGACGACGACAGTCTTCCCGTCCACGATAAGCTGCACCCATACCGCCGTTTTGTCGCCGTAGATATTCATCTTATCCGCATAAACGAGCCTCCCTTTATACCAACCCTCGGCGACAGTAAAAGAAATGTTATTTTCGCCCTTTTGCAACAGGTCGGTCACGTCATATTCCTGCACCTGGAGCATCTTGTGATAGCAAGTCCACCCGGGCGTCAGATACGCGTCCCCGACTTTTTTCCCGTTGATCTCTGCCTTGTACAACCCGAGCGCGGTAACGCGCAGCACCGCTTTCCCAGCATGCTCCAGACAGAAATCCTTTCCGACGGTATAAACGTTCGCGTCTTCCTTGACGCCTATGAATTTTATACCCATCTTTATCCCCTTTCCTGCATCCAAACGGTCACGCGGTTTCGTTCGAAAAGCCAGTCTTTCCCGCACGAAGCGTAGTCTGTCAATAATATTTTTTTACCGCTATAGTGCAGAGATATCCGCATCTGTTCACCATTTTCGGCTTTCTCCATTGTATATCGTAAGCCGCCTGTCTGCAACAGGGACGCATCGATCTGCGTAATGTCTCCCGCTTCCTTCGCTTCGTCGCGCGCAAGCACAAACGGTCCGTATGCAAACGCGACCTTGCCGTTCTTATACATCGGTGGAAGCTCTGCGCGCAAATGCATAATCACCTCATCGCCGTCCTTCCAAGCCCTTTCAAAAACGGCATATCCGCCGCGCATTTCCGCCTTGTTTTCGCCACAGGTAATTTCCGCATCCTTACACCATGCGGGAATACGCACCGCAAGGGAAAATCTTTCCGGCTGTACGATCTTCACGGTGATTTTTGCCGCGGCGCTTGCAAAACGATCGGTTTGGCACGCGATGCAAATCTCCTGTCCATTCGGTGTCTTATCCGCCACCTCTCCGTCCAAAAGGAAATTCACAAAGAACAAATCGCCACGCTTTACAATCGCATACAGCGGATAAAGTGCCGTACCCGCCGCCCCGATGCACGCACAGCACCCGTAAAAGCCGCCTTCGGGAAACTCTTTGAACCCTCCGACCCCTCTGCCGCGCACATTGTTGTACAAGGGGCTGTAACTGTCGAACGGGAGCGGAGCCATGCGCGCTTTTTTCTCGAAGCTGTACCCCTCTTCCCATTGCGTATTGATGCTGCCGTACAGGGCGTTCCGCGCCGACTGTTCGACCCGATCCATATATTCTGACGAAAACGTATTTTCCCACAGCCTTGCCAACAGGCGCATCCATGTTACTGTGACACACGTTTCCTGCATGATCGTTTCCGAATATTTCGTCTGTTTTTCGGCAGCGCCGTCAAACAGTTCATGCGTACAGCCTGCGCATCCAATAACGGTTATCTCGTTTGCATTAACGGTTTCAGCAAATTTTTTGACAAGTTCAAGATATTCTTTTTGCCCGCTAATCTCGTAATAAGCAAGCACGCCCTCGAAAAAGGACATGATCTCATACGCTTTCGTAACGGGAAAGTCAGCGGGCTTTTTGCCTTCGCGCACGGCATCGATCAAACTACCCGTTTTGCAGCCACCCGTCGAAATAATGTATTCCGCAAAATCCCTATAAGGCGTATTGCCCGTCAATTTATATAATTGGATAACCGGCTCTAATATGGAGCATGAATTCACTCCGCCCCACCATTCGCTTGTATCCGTGATCGAAAGCTGTCCTTCCGCATTTCCGACATGCCCGATAATATAGTCAAGATGCCTGCACATAGCAGAAAGTATTTTCTCTTTAAAAGCTTTGTCTCGGCAAATTTCATAATAATACTCCAGCCCGACAAGAACATACTTCCTGCCCCACATATCCCAGCCGCGAAACTCATGTTCGGTATCATATCCCGATAATCTTCCCTTTGCATCCTGCGCTGCAAGCAGTTCCTGCACCGTTTGCGTTAAAGTCCGATAAAGCGTTTCGTTGTGCGTATACGAATATGTCATGCATGCGCCGCGCATCATTTTTCCCCAATACTCGCATCGCCAGCCGTCATCCTGAATATCCGAACACTCCGAAAACACTCTGACAAATTTTCGCCAAAGCGTTTCGTCTAATAACTGCCGCTTTTCTATAAAGCGGGCATAGTCGTCGGCAACACCGTAAAATTTTGCCGATGCAAATTGCAGAATGTTCGGACTATCTTGTTTCTCCACTGTCTTCTCCTGATCGTCAAATCTTGTTTTTAATTTGTGCTTATTAAAATGCACCAAGATTTGTCTAATTCTCACAAAAATTATATCATACAAAAGATACAGCGTATAGATTGATATTGACGGAAAGTATAGAAATATTGACTTTCTGACAAAATCAACCATTGACAAATGAACAGAAATGTATTATACTGATTTCAAAATCATCTCTCTTTTGTTACTATAAAATTTTTGTACTGAGGCGGCTTGAAAAATTATGAATGATACAATGCAGCGAAACACTTATCCGGTTTATAGTTTACAACCGTTGGCTAACGGCAAAGACTATCTTCTTTGCATTGAAAACGGTCTCAAACTGCCGCTTCCCAACGGGAACCTCTCCACCGTTGTCTGGCATGTCACACAAGAACTCCACTGCCATGATTTTTGGGAAATTTGTTTCGTCGTGAAGGGCAGCAGTATCCAGCATTTTCTCGACCGATCGGAAAATATGCACGTCGGCAGTGTGTACATCATGCGCCCGCATGATGTACACTGCATTTCACCATTGCAAAAAGAAATGCCGCAGAATATACAGTCTGCCCCGTATATCCACAGAGATATTTATATCCCTTGCGATAAAATGAAGAAGATCTGCAACGCTTTACGAGAAGATTTATATGACGAACTTATAAGCCGCAAATATCCTCTGTCTTCCGTGCTTCCCGAGTCTGAAATTTCTCACCTTGAAGCTACACTGAACTCTTTTAACGATACCGAAAATTTCGCCTTTATGCACTCCGTAATTGTTTCACATATCCTTTGTTCCGTTTTGGAAAGCCAAAGATATCCTACATCACAATTACCTGCATGGATCACGGAGCTGCTCATCAACCTGAACCGTGAAGATTTTATGACGAAAAACATACAAGCAATCGTGCAAACTACCGGATATAACCAAAGCTATGTCTGCCGTCAATTCAAAAAGTATGTAAATCAAACTTTGGTGGAATACATTCATAAACGAAAATGCACTTACTCTCTGCTTTTACTTCCTAATATTGACATCTCTATTGCACAAATCGCGCAGAGACTGCAATTCAGCGATGAAAGCGCTTTTATCAAAATCTTTAAATC
>CALVYJ010000082.1 GCA_944372075.1 uncultured Clostridia bacterium
TCTTTTCAATTCTTACTCATCGGCATAGCCTCTTTGGAACCACCCGTTTAACGGGTGGTTTTCGCAAGCCAATAAAAATGTACGGGACTCTGCCGAACAGCACCATCTCGGTACGCGATATAATGCTGAGCCCTTCCGCATCGAAAAGCACATAGGTGAGCGATTCGTACAAGAGCGTCATGCCGATCGTACAGATGATGACGGGAACTTTGCTCACAATGTAAACGGAAGCGGTAATGATGCTCAAAACTACGCCGAATGCCACGCTTAAAAGCATAAACATGACGGAGTTTCCGCCCGCCTGCAACGTTATGTTGCCCGCAATGATCGCGGAAAGGATCATTGTCGCTCCGCCCGAAAAATCAAACCTGCCGTTTTTGAACTGGAGATAGATGGCGAACGCGATGATCGTGGTCAGCGCTGCGTCGGTGGCAACCTGGCGAACCATGATGCCCGATACATAATAATCGATCCCGTTCGCAAGCGTGATGATCAGCATCACGACAAAGATAAACGCGGGGAACGCAAGCGTCAGTCCCGTCCTCTTCAATACGTTTACGATTTTGCTTTTCATATTCATATCGACATCCCTTTTTTCTTCCGCGGGCGGACTTCCGCCCGCGGTACCGTTTCTATTTTGTTATTTTTGAGACACAATTTTATTCAAATCAAATTACAGAGCTTCGAGATCTTCAATAGTCATCGACTGCACCGCTTCGACCAGTTTTGCGTACGTTCCGCCGTTTTCAGCCAACAAAGCCTTGACTTGCGACGCGGTCAGGAAAGCGTCTTCCGCTTTACCCGTGCAATAGATGGATTTTGTCTGCACCAGTTGCAGATCCGCAGTATTTTCAATGATGATCTGCGAGCTGTCTACGCGCTCCGCCTGTGCGGGGTTATCGGAAAACTCGGTGCCGTTGATCTTGTTGAGAAGCATAACGACCGGATAAGTGACCGCTTCAACGTTGCTGAATACCAGCTCCTGAATGCACTTGCCTTCACCGAAGTCCGAAAGCGTCGATTCAGACGTCGTAAAGCCCGCCGTATACAGCTTGATGTTCGTCTTTTCCTGCGCGACCATCGTGGGATATACGAAGTCTACGCCTGCGCACATCGCAAAGATGGCGTCAAGATTGGGATTCTCCGAAAAATATGCCGCATCCAAAGGACTGAAGTTGAGTTCCGTCGTCGTTGCCTGCACCGTGATCTTTTCGGTTGCGGTTGCATTGTATTCTTCGATCTTTGCACGGAATGCCGTATCCATCTCGATCTGGTGCGGGAATGCGAATGCCGGGAATTTGATCATTCCGATGTTCTTATAACCCTCGTTGATCACGCGCTCCGCGATGTGTTCGCCCCAAGCCGTGCCGTTGTAAGCGCCGTCTACGACCGTGCCGACAAAATGATCGTTGTCTTTGATGCTGTCGAGCGTGGTCTCATAGTCGCTCAGATACCCTGCAAGATATACGTCTGCCTTTTCGCATTCGGCAATGATCGCACTCATTCCCAAATCCATAGTCAGGATAATGCCTTTGCATCCCGCCGAAATCAGTTCCTGCACTCTCGTCTTGTTGGTCGCTTCATCCGTCTGGGAAAGCGTCACATATTTGAAATCGCAGTTGAGCTCTTCCTTCAACCCGTCAAGGTATGCCTTCGTAGCCGTAACCGCAGGGCCGGAATCCTGGTACAAACCTATGCCGATCAAAGTTTTGTCAGAGCTGTTGCACGCCGAAAGCGACGCGCCGATACCGATACACATTGCGAATACCGTCACGAACAGGACGATCTTCTTAAAAAGTTTTTTCATACAAACCTCCGATAATTTTTATATTTCACGGTCATCTGGGCAACAGACCGCTTCTATCTCTGCACGAAAGGATCACGACGATCATGAACACGAACGCCTTGATAAAGTAGACCAGCGTCATGTCTACACCGGACAAAACAAGTCCGTTGGAAAGCAACGCATAGGTAAAGCTACCGATCAGGGCGCAGCGCACTTTCGATTTCATGCCGCCCGAAAGAGGCATTCCGCCCAAAATCAGGGAAAGCATTATGTCCATTGCGTAGCTGTTTGCCGTGGTTTTACCCGCACTGCCCGTCCTGGCCAGCAAAAACAGCGCTCCGACCGCCACGCACACGCCGAACGCCATGTAGGCGATCACCTTCCACTTGGTCGTATTTACGCCGCACTGCGACGTCGTCAGCTCGTTCGCACCGATGCCGCGCGTATATTTGCCGAGCTTCGTATAGTTGAACAGATAAAAGACGATGACGGCTACGATCACGATGCCGAGAACCATCATCCACGGCTCCAGAAAGAGGGAAAAATCATAATCGGTCGATACAGTGCTCGAACCGGTGTTCTCGACCATCAGATATTGGATGCCGCCGAACAGGAACATCAAGAACAGCGACGTCACGATGGAGGGAAGTTTCAGCCATACCGCCACCGCGCCGTTGAATGCGCCGCACACAAGCGTGAGCGCCAACACGACAATAAATCCTAACAGCAAAGAACCCGTCGCTTTGATAATGAAGATCATCAGCAGACAGTACACGCCCATCTGCGCCCCTACGCTGATGTCCATGTATCCCATCGAATACACGAACAGAGCGCCCAGCGCCACGATCATGTACACGCAGACCGATTCAAGAAGAACCGAAATGTTATAATTGCTCCAAAGCCTTCCGTTCGACGTGATCGTGAACACGATCAGGCACAGGACAAGCCCTGCATACGACGCGACGTCGGAAACGTGGTTGCGCACATACGCTTTGCACGCCGAAAATGCTTTTTTGATCTTGCTCTCGTTTTTGATTTCTTCCATACCTCACCTCAGATCATCGAACCGATGATATCCGTCTCTTTCAGTTCCGGACTGCGCATAAATTCGCCGGAGATCGCGAAATCTTTGAGTATGATGATTTTATCCGCCATGCCGATCAATTCGGAAAGCTCTTCGCTGATCAAGAGGATGGCTTTTCCGTCTCGCTTCATCTGCGCGATAAACGCATACATCGCCTGCTTGACGCCGATATCTACGCCGCGCGTAGGACAGTCCATGATCATCACATCGCTCCCCTTTGCCGTCCATTTCGCAAAGCTGACCTTTTGCTTATTCCCGCCCGAAAGAGTGGAAACGAGCTGCCGAGGCGTGTTGCATTTGATCAGATATCTCTCCACTTCCTGCTTCACCAGTTTCTTTTCCTTGCGGGGATCGATAAAACTGTGCTTGGAAAGGGCGTCCAGCGAAGGGAACGTTATGTTGTCCGCTATGGACGCGGAGAGGATCAGCGCTTCCGTATCCCGATCCTTGCTCACGTAACCGATACCGCTGCGAATGGCGGTGAGCGGGTCGTTGATCGCCTTTCCTTCCTTCAAAACTTGTCCGCTCTGCAACTTCTCCAAACCGAAGCCCGCCCTGCCGATCAGCCGCATTCCGCAGCCGCTCAATCCGCCGATACCGATGATCTCGCCTTTGTGCAGCTGAAGATTGAGGTTCTTGATTTCGCCGACCGATACGTTTTGAAATTCTAAGGCTACTTCCTCTTGATGAGAGGTGTCGTAATCGCTGCGATAATAGGCGTCTCCGATCTCGCGGCCGACCATCATGTATCGGATCTTCTCCGGCGCTCCCGGAAGTCGCATCTCCTCGCCCGTCAGATGCCCGATGATGTCGCCGTCGCGCAATACGGTCAGATGCGTGCACTGCTTTAAGATCTCATCCATATCGTGCGAAATAAAGATCACCGCTTTGTTCTGTTTCACCAGGTTTTTCATCATCCCGTAGAACAGCTCGCGCGCATCGAACGAAAGAGCCGTGGTCGTTTCGTCCACTACGAGGATCTCCGTTTCATCGGATACCGAACGCACGATCTCGATCATCTTGCGATCTTCAAACGTGTACTTGTCGATCGGATCCCCCGCGCGAATCCTGCCCACGCCGAACGCGTCCAGCTTTTTTTGCGCTTCGCGAATCATCTTTTTCATATTGATGACGCCGAATCGGGAGAATTTACTGATCTGCCCCGCAAATATGTTCTCCGCAACCGTGCAGCCGCGCACCGTGTTCGATTCCTGCAAGATCATACATACGCCCTGCTCCTGCGCCTGCGCCATCGTCGACGGATCCCAGGGCTTTCCCTTATACTCCATCGTGCCGGACGTAGCCTTCTGCATCCCCGCCATGATCGACGTGAGCGTGGATTTTCCCGATCCGTTCTCTCCGATCAGCCCCCGAATCTCGCCGCGCCGCACTTCGAAATCGACTCCGTTCAATGCGTTTACAGGTCCGAACCTTTTGACAATGTTTTTACAAACGAGTATTGCTTCGTTTTCCATATCGTCAAACTTACGCCTCCTTGCCTTTTACGCACACTATTATACCCCCGCTCTCCCATTTTTTTCAATAACACAAATTATCCCCTTTGCGGCGTATTTTTTATTTTTCAATCTCTTTTTTTTTCGACTTCTAAACTTAAAATAAAAAAAATTTGCATCTCTTTGGTTGCAAAATAAGAAAATTTTGATGCTGTATTGACTATACTGTATTTTTATGTTAAACTGGTTACGGAGGTAGATCATGAAAAAAATCCGCACCCTGCACAATACCGCTAAACTGCAAACCGAACTTTCCGTCGTCCAATTCTCCGGCGAAGAACAGAGCCTTGCCGCGTTGACCGAGCTCATCTTTATCGCACAGGGCGAAATGTCTCTGATCACCCTTTCCGGTTCTTTTGTCGCGGCGCAGGAAGACGTCTTTCTCTTGAACGCCGGCGAAAAATATTCCTCCTATTCGGAAGAATGCGTTTTTGTTTCCTTAAAATTGGACCGTTCTCTCTTTACGGATCATGAGTCCGCCTTCTTTGAGTGCAACTCCGCGATCACGGAATCAAAAGAAAAATATTACCAACTCAAACACCTCTTCGCAAGACTGGTCAAAATTTCCGCCGACACCACGCTGCGCTCGGAATACCTTGCCCGCTCGATCCTGAACCTCCTCATCCACGAGCTCTTTACGAACTTCAAAAGCATCCGGCAAGATTCCTCGCAATCTAAAAAATATATGGAACGGCTGGATCAGCTCGTCTCTTATATCAACGAGAATTACCAGAAAAATCTCTCTTTGAGCGACGTTGCCGACCACGTTTATCTCTCCGTTCCCTATCTGTCCACCTTCTTCGACAAATACTTCGGAATGAGCTTTTTAACTTACTATACCAACATCCGCCTTCGGCATGCCGTCATCGATTTGATGTCCAGCGACGAATCGATCGAGACAATCGCCCTCAACAACGGCTTCCCCGATCCGCGCGCATTCGTTTCCGCCTTCCGAAAAAAATACGGCGTTCCGCCCAGCATATACCGCAAACAGTCCGCAACGGTCAACGAGACCGCCCACAATGCGGAACCGTTCGAACAGCGCACCGACTACCTCTATACTCTGGCAAAATATCTGCCGCCGCGAAACGAAAAAGACGGCCATACCAACTTGCCCGTTTCTCAGAATTTTTCAGAAGAAAAGATCGATTTGGCCGGCAGCGTCACGCCGGATAAGGGATACCTCTCTCACAATTTTCGAAAAATGACCTGCGTCGGCAGAGCAAAAGAATTGCTCTACGACGACGTGCGCGAAATGCTTATCGAATGGCAGAGCATTATGCACTTCGAATTTATCAAGTTCCACGGCATCCTCTCCGACGATATGCTCTTCTACAGCGAAGACGCAGACGGAAATCCCGTCTACAGCTTTTTGCTGATCGACAAGGTCATCGATTTCTTGCTGACCATCCGCCTAAAGCCGCTCATTCAATTTTCTTTTATGCCCAAACAGCTCGCCCTTTACCCCGAAAAAACAGTCTTTTTCAGTCCCATGATCATCAGCCCGCCCAAAAGCTACGAAAAATGGGATGCCATGATCGCCGCCCTGATGCAACATTGGATCGATCGCTACGGACACCGCGAAGTCCGCTCTTGGCTCTTTTGCGTCTGGAACGAGCCGGATACCGCCCATACGATGTTCGGTATCGACCGCGAGGATTTTTATCGGCTCTATCAGCATACCTATAAAGTCGTTAAAAGCTTCGGCAAAGCCTTTCGATTCGGTTCGACTTCCCTCTGCATCGTCTTTAACGTGCCAAAAGACTATATCCGCAATTATCTTTCCTTCGCACAGCAAAACGATTGTCCCCCGGATTTCTTGAATTTGCATTTCTATGACAACGACTTTACCTTTGACGACTCCGAATTTGCAAGACCCGACTCCCTCACCTACGCGCAGCTCAATATGGACGAAAATTCCTTCAGCAAAACGATCGATCAGATCGAATTGCTCAAACAGGAATTTAACTTGCCCATTCCCGTCTATCTCACCGAATGGAATTTGACCGTTTCGCACCGAAATCTGCTCAACGATACCTGCTTCAAATCCTGCTACCTCGTCAAAAACCTCCTCGAAAACTACGATCGCTTGGATAGTTTTGCATATTGGGTCCTCACCGACCTGATCGAAGAGACACAGCCCAGCAACGGAATCTTCCATGGCGGACTCGGTCTCTACACGTACAACGGCATTAAAAAGCCCCATTGGTACGCCCTTCAGCTATTGACCAAACTCGGCAGCACCTTCATCAAAAAAGGAAACGGATTTTTCGTTACAAAATCGTACGGAAAAATTCAAATCGTCCTGTATAACTATGAACATTTCAATCACCTCTTCGCCAGCGGCGAATCTTTCGATATGACCTACACGGAACGGTATACCCCTTTCCCTCAGCTCGGCAGAAAAGATTTGACGCTGGAGCTGAACAATATCCCCGCGGAACACTGTTCCATCAAAGAACATATCATCAACCAGGAATTCGGTTCGGCTTTCGATAAATGGCTGGAAATGGGCGCTTGCGATACCGACAAAGAGGATATCGATTATTTGAAAAACTCTTCCGCTCCCAAAATCGTAAAGTATTCGATGGATATTACCGACAACGTATTGAAATTGTCCTTTATGCTTGCACCCTTGGAAGTGCGTTTGATCGAAATTACCCTGCGCTGACCCCGCTTCAACAGCTACAGGCAGGCGCGCTGCACAGAAAAATAAGATTGCCCGCTTTTATCATGCCAATGAAACGTTTCGGTCGTTTCTTTGTAATCGTTTGGACCGCTGCAATATAATAATAAATAAGGAAAGCAGACGCCGCGTGGATTTTGCGGCGTCTGCTTTCCTTTCAGAACGACGGGGCTGCCGATC
>CALVYJ010000083.1 GCA_944372075.1 uncultured Clostridia bacterium
CCGCTTGTCCAATACCGCCGCCGCGTCGAACGCCCCGTTCATCAGCGAAAATTCGCACGCCGTTCCCAGCGCCAGCAGGCGCGCATCCCCCTTCCGATTCAGCTCCGCGTCGTCCTCCTGCGCCTTGACCTTCGGCCGATGCGAATAGGTGACGATCGCCTCGCCCGCTCGCACGCGGATCCCGTCCGCCTGCACCGTGAACGACAGCTTGTTCCCCGCCCGATCACTTACCCTCTGTATCTCAACGGGCGCCTTCGAAAACGCGGCGTATAAAATTTTTCCGTCCGAACAAAACGCCTCGCTTTCCCACAGCGGCAAATAGTCGAGCGCAATTTCGTTTTCCGTCAAATTGTAACAGCGCAGCATCAGTTCCGCTTCCGATTCCGCCAGCCCGGCATCCGCCGCGCTCTTTCCCGCCAGATAATCGGCAAGCTCTCTGCGCCCGCATAACTGCGCCGCCAATACCATGATGTTTCTTACTTTCATTTTCCCTCCTATCCCCAAATCGCCTGCCTCTTTGCGCGCACCTTTCGCCCCCACCCGCTTATCCCGCGCTCAACCGCTCGGCCCGATCGCCTCGCTTCGAAAGGCGCGGCGCAAAACAGCCTCCGCCCGCCCGAACACATCAAAGCGCGCTTCGGCAAAAGGGCGCGGCGCAAAGCAGCCTGCGCCGCGCCCGCAAACCGCCGCGCATTGCGCGGGCGGCTGTTATTATTCTTCCGTTATGCCCGAAAGCATCGCCTGCCCGCAAGGGCGCGTACAGATCAAGTCGGCGTATTTGACGAGCGTGGCGGTATAGATGGGTTTGCCGGGGATCTGTTTGATGACTTTTCCGTCGTCCCCTTCCAACCACTTCCAGTCGCACAGCTGATGCAGGCAGAAATCGTCGGTATTCAACAGATACATCGTGCCTTCCGGACAGAAGCGGTCGGCGACGATGGGAATGCCGTTGTACGTGATCGCCTTATAGCCGCCGGCGAGCACGGTGGGATCGGTGAGGGCGCGCGAAGCGCTGAGCACCTTTTGGATGGCGCGCTTTACGCCCCAACTGCAGACGATAAAGTTGACGCGGCTGCCCGCCGTCTCTTCCAGTTTATCGATGGCCGTCTGGATGGCGATCTCACTGATCGTACCGACCGAATCCTTCATATACGGGATCATCCACTTATGGGTGGTGCGATCCAATCCGTACAGAGAACCTTCATCGCTGAAAATGGCGCCCAACCCGGTCAATTCGAGGTTATACGAGCCCTGCACGACGACGAAATCGTTTGCCTCCACGCCCGTGACAGTGCTTCCGGACACGGTGAACGTATCGTTTGCGCGGTCGACGGACAAAACTCTGCGGCCGGTAACGCCCGTAACGGGCGCAGAAGACGATGCGTCGTAAAAATCGACGACCATGCCCTCGATAATGTTTTTGACGGAATCGGCGGTGATCGTCGTTCCGGAAACCGAAGAGACCGTACACAGTTTGCCGGACCCGTCGCCGAACAGCATTCTGCCGAAGTTAAAGGAGGACGACTTGATCAGCCCCTCCATTTCGGCGTTCAGAAGATTGACGAACGCCCCCGCATTGTTTTCGGAAGCGCGGATCGCCTTGTCGCTGATCTCGATGGTTCCGTATAAATTCTTGAGCGTCGTGACGAACTGCTCGTAGTTGTTGCCTGCCGCAGAGGGAAGATCGCCCTCCTCCGTACCGGCGCCGATGCCGCCGTTCACGCCATACTGCGCCAGGCGGCGAACTTCTTTGCCCCATACGTCTGCCGTACTCTGCCTGATCTGCGCCAAAAGCGGATTGACGGCCGTATTCAACTGTTCGGACACCACGCCCAAATACAGAGATTTTAACGCGTTGTCTGCACTTGTCAATGTTACCATAGTCAAAAAACTCCTTTTGCGAAAATTTCATTCACCGCACAGAGCGGATTTTGGTCGGCGCGACGCTGTCAACGCGCGCCGATACGCCTTTTCTTCTCCGCGTTGCGGGCGTATTTTACGCCATACAACGCAGAAAAACCGCATGACGTCATACGTTTTTTCGAAACAACTCCTGCGCGAGCCTGCCCGCCTCGTCCAGCGAGCGCACGCACGGCTTTGGCGCGGCGGCATGACCGCCGCCCTCCGCCATGATGTACGGAGCCTGGCGGGCGGCGAGGTATTTTTCCACCGCCGCGCCGATCTGCTCCTGCGAGACAGGCTCGCTCGGACGCATTTCCCCCGCGGGTGCGGACGGCGATTTGTTCTCGTCCTGCACGCGCCCCTCCAATTCGCGCAGACGCTGACTGCGACGGGTAAACTCGGCCTCCAGCGAATTGTACGCGTTCAGAAGGGCATCCGCGCTCTTAAACTTACCAAACGGTGCCGCCGCGCCCTCTTGCCTTTGAGCCTCCGCTCCCTGCGCCGCCGCGTCCGGCTGTTGCACCATGTTTTCCTTCTCCATAACGACCTCCCTGTTCTTTGTCCATAGGCTATGCTTCATCGGTTTTCTCCCCAAAAGGGGAACCGCTCTGCCTATTCATCCTCGCCCGATCGCGCTCTGTTTCGACGCGCTTCGTGTTCGCGCAGATGCGCGAGGAAGCGCGCCTTGCTCTCCGGGTATTTTTTGAACTCGTCCGACAGCAAAAAACGCGTATGCTCCACGATGTGCGCGGCGTCGTTGTCGAACTCGTCCGCATGCACCGCCTCCTGAATCAGCCGCAGATTTTCCTCCGCAGCTTTGTTCTTATGCAGGGGCAGAAGTCCGCGCGTGCTGTCCAATCCGCCGAAGCCCAAGGCGTCCAGGACGCGTTCGCGCGTTTCGTCCGAAACTTTCCCGTCCTCGCCCGCAAACAGCCCCATCGAGTACATTTCGTAGATCAGCGAGCGGCGCTTGGAAGGCGAATTGGCGTCGTCCGTCTCCGCCTCAAACACAACGTCGTCCGACGTGATGTCTCCCGATGAAAAATAGTACATCTCGACGCGCTTGCCCTCGCCCGTCATGCGCATCAGACGATGCGCGCCGGCAAATTGCCGCATCAGGCGCAAGATCTGTCTGCCGACTCCCTTGATCGCCCGCTTGATGCTGTCCGACGTGACCGCCAGACGGGTGTCGTCCAGATCGATCAACAGCTGCAAGCCCGTCGCGCTCGTCACATGCGTTCGGTTCTGCGTCGTCGACGACAGCTCGCTCACGCCGCTCACGAGAATAAACTCGTCCAACAGCCGCTCCTCTTCCTTTTCGAATTCGGCGGGCAGACTGTCCGCGCCCAGCATCTTCGGCGCCGCGGAGCCCTGCCGATAGACCAGAATCTTTCCGGGCGGCAACCCCTCTTCCATCAGCTCGTCCGTGTCCACCGATCCGTCTTCCACCGCCAGCACGCCCATCGTCAGCCGATTCAAAAATTCGTGCTTGCGGTTCTTTACGGCGTTGAACGCACGCTGCACGGGGATCATTCGGTCGATGATGCTCCCCCCGAAAAACGCCCCCGCCATCGTGATCGCGCACTGCTTCACGAAGGGATACGTCCGCATGCCGTTTTCACCGTTTTCGTAGGGCAAATCTCCGTAATGCACCAGCTTGTTCCCCGCCGCGATGATCAGCCTGCCCTTCGGGAAAACGCTGCTGCTCTTTTCATAATACTCCAGAACCAGCGCGCAGTTCTTCCGCACGCCGCCCAGACGATTCCCCTCGCCGCCCATGCAGTTTCCGGGCGCCGAACCCGCTACCAGCGAAAACTCGTCGATGTCCGAACCCGCCACGCGCACGCCGTACCGCTCAAAGATCTCCGATACCGGCACCGCCTTTACATGCAGGATGCTGCCCTGTTCGGATACCTTTTCGCACGCCAGATCCTCCGGATAGATCTCAAAGGGCGAGACCGCCGCCACGCGCACCGCGCCCTCCGAACCTTTCGCGCGCACATCCCACAGCACTTTATAGAAGGACGTTCCGCACGTTTCGCTCCACATCGTGGCGCGAAACACCGTGTCGTCGAAGGCGCACTCTTCGCACACCGAATGCAATACGTTCGTGGCGATCTTCGCCGTCTGCAGGTCGCGTTCCTCGCCCGTCGCCGCGCGCACCGACATCACCGGCCGCACTTGCGCAAGTTTTGCACACCGCGTATCGATCGCCGGCGCGATATGGTTGTACACCCGCCGCGTCATCCACCAGTACTGCGGCTGCTCTTCCTCAAGCTCTCCCGCCGCCGTCAGCCCGCAATACTGGTTGCCCGAGAGAAAATTCATGTTCAGCTCCCAGCTTCGCTCCAGCCCCCTGCGCTCCTCCTGCCGCTGACGGAAAGTTTTATAGAGAAAACCTACCGTCTGTTCTTCAAACTTCTCCTCAAAGGCGGGCGCTCGGTTCCTGCCGGGATTCTCCCCGCCCAAAACCTGCACCGAACCCTTGCCGCTTACGCCCGCCGCGGGCGCCTTTGTCTTGTCTCGATTCAATGTTCCGACTCGACCTCCTGTAATTCTTTCAAGAGCCTCTGCCGCTCCTCTTCCAGCATTTCGTCGCTCATCTCCGTCAGCGGCATCTGCCCGTCCATCAGCATCTTCGCCGCCTGAATGTCCGGCGGCACGCTCTTCTTCGTTACCTTCCTCTTCAGCAATACGGCCTCCCCTTCGGTGAACCCGTACTCCTCGACGACCTCGTCCGTTTCGTACCCGAGAGCGCGGCGGACGAGCGCCTCTCTTACCCGATCATCCTTCACTGAGCCCTCCTTGCCATTGCGTCATCGGCGGCGGCCGCGCAAATTGCGCAGAAGCCGCGCCTTGTCGCGCTGTACGGCGGAAGGCGGCTTTTCGGGCAGTGCGTTGTGCGGCTTGGTCATCAGATAATAGCGCATCTCGTCCAG
Organism: uncultured Clostridia bacterium; assembly: GCA_944372075.1. Lineage (GTDB taxonomy): Bacteria > Bacillota > Clostridia > Christensenellales > Borkfalkiaceae > Borkfalkia. The sequence goes on from CALVYJ010000083.1 coordinate 4,842, forward strand.
AGAATGATCGTCCCGCTTTTTCGGAACGTCGCCGCTTCCCCAAAAATATCCCTTGAGTTCGCGGATCAGATTGACGCACCCTTCAAAGATATACAGCCGCGGCACGCCCCCTTCCCCCTTCAGATAGGACTTGACCCGCGCGATCCCCGCAAACAGATCCTTGTTCACGTTCGCGTTGACGTTGATGCCCTGCTCGTAAAACAGCTCGCTCACGCTTTTGGAGCTTGCCAGCGTGCGCTGATTTGCCGCCGAATCGATGAGCGCTCGGATCCGCCCCATGCCGTCGGTATGCCAGCCCAGCTCGGCGCTGATCTGCTTGATGCGCTGCGCATGATACCCGATATCCCGCTTCGCCTCGTAATGTTCGGCGACGACGTACACGTTTCCGTCGTAATCCACGCAATACCAATGCGCCGAAAGCGGATTGTTTAACCCCGGATCGATCGAAATGATATCCTGCCATTCGTGCGGAACGGGAAAGGGCGCGATCACATGCACGCGCTCGTCAAATTCGGGGTACACCAGCCCCTCGTTCACGCAGAATTTGCCGTACCGCCTGCTCTGCAGCTCCTTTTCGTCCATCGACGCCGTCAACAGCTCGATCTCGCTCTTTTTGAGAAAGGGATTGTCCTCCCATTCCATAAATTCATACCAGACTTCGGGGTTGTTCCCCTTGTTCATGTAAATCTCGTCAAAGAGAAAGGTGAGCCCCTTGAGCGGCGTCATCGTTCCGAACAGATCGCCCGCCCGATCCAAAACGCGCATTCGACACTCGTCGTACACGTCTTTGGGCGGCTCCTCGTCGAACCAGACAAAATCCAGCGACGCGCCTTGAAATTTTTCCCTGCCTTGATCGCAGCTCTTGAACCCGATCACCGACACCCCGCCGAACACGTTTCGGATGCGTATCTGGTCGATCACGCCCGACGGCGAACCCTTCTTGCCCGAAAGCATGATCACCTCCTCGATCCATTCGCTCGGCAGATAATGCAGGATCTTCTTCTGCGCGACGTCGCGCTGCACCTGCTGCGAAAGCGAAACCACCCAGCCGAAAACGTCCTTTCGGTTCTTGCGATAGGGATGGATCCCGCGCGCTATCCAGATTGCTTCCACCGCGCCGCACTCCGTCTTTCCGCTGCGATTCCCTCCGAATACCCAGCGGTTGCGCTTTTTGCATTTGTGAAAGGCGATCTGCTTCTTGTGCTTTTTCTTGCCCGCATTGTACTGCGCCAACGGATTGCCGCGCCGCCGCGCCTGCTCCCTTTCGATCGCCAAAATGCGCTCCAGCGCCCGACGTTCCCCCTCTGTCACACCGCTTTGCCCTCCTTTGCTGCCGTACTTCCCCGATTATACCCCGCAAAAACCGAAAAGCACAGCCTTCCCGCCATCTTTTTTTGCCGAATTGTTGCAAAATACACGGAACGTACCCTCTATTTTTCTTTCGATCTCCCTTTCGACAATATGCGACGCCTTCCCGCTTCTTTTCCGCTTTTTCGCGCGGCGTCTGCCGCTATAATGGACTTCAATCGAAAAAAATATGAGGTTATCATGAAAAGATTTATTCTATTGCTCGCAGCGCTTTGTATCGCGCTTTTCCTCCCCGTGCGCCCGGCGCAGGCGCAGGAGATCCGCTATGCGCGCATTACTCAACCAAACGTCTATCTCTATGAACAGGCAGACGCCGCTTCCGGTCTGTTCGTTTTGCCGCAAACGTACTTTGTAAAGATCACCGGCGAAATCCAAGGCTACTACAGCGCAGAATACCTCTGCGATACCGCAGGACGCACGCCCGTGCGCGGCTACTGCCGCATCGATGAGGTGGAACTCGTAGACTATATCCCCGAAACCCCCTTCCTCATTTACGATACGGACGTGACCTTCCGCACCTCCGACAGTTACCTCCCCGACGACTTTATCAGCGAGTACCGCGTCTCCGCCGCCTTCTACGGCACTTTTTCCTACGGCTCCTCCGTCTGCTATTACGTCTTGCTGAACGGCACTTTCGGCTACGTTCCCGCTTCCGCCTGCCCGCCGCTCTCCTATCCCGAAAACACCGAGCATACCGAACTCGAAGAACCCGTCTCCGCTCCATCCGATACCCCCGCGCCCGGCTTGAGCGCCGTCAACGTCGTTTTGATCAGCGCGCTCGCCGTGGCTGCCCTGGGCGCCGTGTACTTTCTGTTCAGACCGGCAAAACAGCAGACCCGCCCCTTCGATGAGGATATCGAAGAATTCTTTTGATTTCCATCGCCTTCATCGATCTTCCGTACCGACTTCATCGATCTTCCGTACCGACTTCATCGATCTTCCGTACCGACTTCATCGATC
>CALVYJ010000084.1 GCA_944372075.1 uncultured Clostridia bacterium
GACTTCCGACACGCACATAGATCTTGACTTCGCCTTCTTTTACCGCCGTCACCTTGCCGTTTTCATCGACCGTGGCGATGCGGTCATCTCCGCTCGCAAACGTCGGTTTGACATCCGAAGGATCCACCGTAGCGGAAATCTGATACGTTTCCCCGACTTTCAAAGTCTTCGTCTTTTCCGTTACCGTAAGTCCGCCGACAACCGTCACTTCGCACGCCGCACTCATTCCGTCCACCGTGTACGTGATCGTCGCTTTTCCGCTGGAAACCGCCGTAACGTTCCCTTCATTGTCCACCGTGGCGACCGACGTATCCGAGCTCTTCCACTCCGCCGCTTCCGCAACATAAGAATTGGGATTGGTCTTGCCCGTCAGACGGAAATTCGTATCGACTTTCATTTGATGCGTCGCCCTGTCGATCTCTACGCCGTACAGCTTGCCGATGTTGACATTCTCCACCGCAAGTTCCGCATTCGCGGAATCGGCCGCGATCGTGTTGCCGATACCGATGGCAATATTCCAGTTGCCCGTCGCTCCCGCGGATACCGCCGCCCAATCGAAAGAAATCGTAAAGGGCCCAACATAATCGCACGCAGATCCGCCCGGATAGGTCATGTTTTCACTGCCGTCCGGCACTTCTCCTTCCGTAAATACGGGCGTAAAGGCTATATAGAACTTATCCGCATCTTTCCACATCTTTACCTGGATGCGCGTACCGTCGCAGAACGCGCGCGCGAACGCATTGCCGAATTTATCCGTGCCCGCAAGCGGCATTTCGGTCTTATTCTCGGGAGTCTGCAAACTGTTCACCGTGCCGCCGACGCCCGTCTGATAGGGCAACATAAATTTCAAGCCGTAGCCCCACCATTCATTGTTCGTGCTCAAATTGACCTGCAAACCGCTCGCCGCACCCAGCGTGAAATCGGCAGCCGTAAGTTCGTCCGCATCGCCCGATACCATCGCTATGCTCAGATAGCGGTTGCTCTGATTCGCATACGTCGTGTTGTTGACGTCGTATTTATTGATAAAATCAAACGTCACGGGCTTTTCAAATGCAATATCTTCTCCGATGATCGTATATACCGCTCCGTTTTGCACCGTACCGTTCAGCGAAACGCCTTTTTCCGTCTTTTCAAACCCGTTTCCGCCGACGATCACATTGTCCGAATACAGATAATGCGTTCCGTCTTCGTGCACATCCTGCGGTTTTTCGTATGCCTTGACCGTGATCTCGCAAGCCGCTTTCAGCTCCAGCTCACCGCTTTCGAAATTCTGCACCCGCGCGGTAATTGTCGCCGTGCCCTCTTTCAACGCCTTCAGAGTGCCTCTGTCTACCGAAACGACTTCCCCGTCGGACGTTTCCCATACAACGCCAAGCCCCAACGGATTCGTCGTTGCCGTCAGATTGGAAAATTCTCCTACCGTCATCTCTTTCTGCGTTGCATTCAACGTGATATTGTTCGCGACCGTCACATACGCCTCGCCCTTTCTTCCGTCCTGCGCCGTAACAAGAATCTTCGTCGTTCCGGCTTTGAGCGCCGTCACCAGCCCCGTCTCCGTTACGCTCACGACCGTTTCGTCCTCGGCGACACATGTCGCAATCGTTGCCGCATCTCCGCTGATCGAATCGGTTGCTGTCAGTTGTTTGGTTTGCTGAGGTTTTAAAAACAGAGATTCCGGAGAAAGAACAAGACCGGATTCCTGTACGACCACATCCGTTAACTGTGCCGACACCGAACGTTCGGCAGCATTGACATTGGCAAACTCAATCCCAAAATAATAGGGAGCCGTACTGTCTTCATCCTGAATAAAATCGGAAAACGGCGCACTGATTTTCAATGTATTTATACGCCCGGCCACTTCCGCCGAACGGTCTGTCTTGGCCGTAATATAAATTTGATCAATACCGTTTACCTTTTCCGTGCCAACCTCCAGCTCTATGGGTTGATTTTGCACAAACGCCCACGCAAGATCAATGACGTCATCCGTTGTGACAGGGCCGTATGCGGAATCCGTGTTCAACAGTTCCTTTTGAAATGTTGTGCCGTTGATCTCGCACCTGTTATTATTCGAAGCATAGTCCTCACTGGTAAAAAGCCTTAAAGCCATACCGTTGCCGTCCTTTCGCATATGTTTAAAATCAGACGCGTTTAAACCGCCTTCCCCTTTTTCCGCCTGCGCAAAGAACACCGAAAAATACACCTGCTCTTTCAAGGCATTGCCGGAAAGGCCCGAGTAATCCCAATCTACGGACAAAGTCATTCCCACCTTGTCTCCCAGTTTAAATCCGTGATCGTACACCGCGACCGTGCGGCTGTCCTGCTGTTTTCCTGCCACTGTCACGCCGCCATCCGCTTCCGTAAGCGCAACAGAGTTACTTCCGACAGGCTCGCCCTCTTCGTTCATCGTCGTATCCGTCAACAGGACAAACTTGTCGGTATCCTCTGCGGCATACGCGGGAAACAATGCCAAACTTGTCATCACGCAAAAGACAAGCGCCAACATTGCAATCCAAATTTTCTTGGTCTTTGTTCTCATACTTCCTCCTTTATTACTCAAATTATTACAGGCTCGGATCTTTTTCCGGCGTCAGATACGCATCGCTCTGCCAGCCCAACTGTTTGAAATACGTGGGGATGCTGTTTTGAAGAGCTTTGGTAAGCTGCGCGCCGAAATTCTCGACCGTAATATCTCCGTTAAACATATTTTTGCAGAGCGCCTCGAAGGTCTGGTACGCGGGCCCGTTCATGCCGCACAGATTGCCGAAGAACTGCCCGACCGGATTGTTATGACAAAGTCCGGGGAATTCGTAATCTTTGGCAGGGTAAATCTCCACGGGCGTATCCACATCTTTCACAAGAGAATTTCCGCTGATATATGCACCCTGTTCTTTGAGACTTGCATTGTAGATATCCTGTCCCTCCTTCGAACCCCAGAACATCATGAAGTCCATCACGAGATCATTCTGCTTTTTATCCTTTTTCACGACGCCGTACCAGCCGACCGCACCGCCGACCGAACGCACCGTATCGGAATCGGGTTTGGCTTCGCCCGTCCCCGTCATCGGAGGAGCCGGGAAAAATCCGATCTCAAACTGGTTCGCTTCAGGCCTTTGTGCAAAAATTTGCTTATACGTATTGAAAAAATCCGTCGTATTGAATACCATTGCGGCATTCCCGCCCCAGAACAATTCCTCGGCCTGATAATAGTTATTGGAAATAAAGTTGTCCTGACAATAGGTGGGAATCAGCTTTTTCAGATTGTTGATCATCGCCTGGTATTTTGCATCCGAAGGCGTGATCTCGTTATTCATGATCGCTTGATAAAAACGCAGCATATTCACAGTATAATTGGAGGGCGAATCGTTGTTTTTGTCGCCAATATCCAATTCCCAGTCCGCGTCAATATCGGGATCGTAACAGTAATCGCCCGCAATCGCATGCACGTCGTCCGCAATCCCCCTGTAGTACTGGTCTCCGTACATGTTCAACAGCCAGCTCATGGCTCCCGTCGTATACGTCGCTCCGCCCGCAACAAAGGGCGTCTTACCCTGCGTGTTCTGCTCGATCTGCGCACAGAACTCCAGCAATTCGTCCCATGTGGCGGGTACTTTGTCCGTTCCGTCCGCGTTGGTCAAGCCAGCCTGCCGCCAAACTTCCTTATTGTAAAAGAAGAAACTCATGTTTGTCGTAAAGTTCATCGTGTAAATCCCCGAACGATCCACCGACAGCGGATAAGCCTCCTCTTCCAATATATCTTTCCACGCCGTGTTGTCATTGTACGGATTCGGTTTTACCAGATACGGACTGTAATCGACCATCTTCGTGGTAAGATACGCATTGCTGATGAGCAGTGTCTGCACGATATCGGCATCCGTAACCGACGCCCCGCCCGCAAACTGCGAATCCAGCCAATCTTTATATGTGGAGGACGTCTGTCCTTCTACATTGACGGTCGTTTCCGGATGCTTCACTTCATAAGCATCCGCCACCGCCTGCAAAGCGATATCTTCAAAAGGATAATCTTTGACCGGAAGATTGATATTGATGGTACCGTTGTAATCGATTTCTTCCGCCGTCGTGCCGCCCGGCGTTCCGTCGTCGGGCTTCTTTTCCCCGCATCCCGCAACAGAAAACACCGTTCCCGCCAACATCAACGCCGCAATCACCGTCGCCGCAATTTTTTTATACATTTATACAACCTCCTTTATGGTTTCCGCTGTTTGAGTTTCTTTGATAACGACCCGTACAGGCTGTTGAAGTTCCGCAAAATCCGTCTGACATCGCACCCCTTCCGGCAACCGTATAAAGACTTCGCTCCCGTCTTTGCCCGATCGAATGCACAACTCGATTATTCCGTTCCGCGCCGGAACTTTGCAGTCGATCTGTCGGCACCCGCCCGGATGCGGGCGGATCAGCACTTCCTTAAACCCCGGCTGCAACGGCCGTATCCCCGCAATGTATCCCGACAATATGCCGCATACCCCGCTGTCCGGATGCGAAAGGTCTCCCCAATTCAGGTTCGCGCCGAAATTCATCGGCGGATTGTGCATACATTCATACACCGTTTCGGGCAAATCGGGATTGCCGACCGCCGAAAGCCAATCCACGTCGACACTGTACTTCCCGTCTATATATAGCGGCAGCTTTCCGCAAAGCAGCCTTTCCGCCTTTTCGGAATACCCGTAATCGTACAGTCCACGAATCATCAAAACAGTTATTTTCCCGTAAGCATGCGTGAGTTTTTCCGCCTTTTCTGCGATCTGCGCCGCCTGCAAACCATTCACAAGATGTTTGCCCATCGCAAACGGATTTGCCATGTCGCACAACTCATTCCAGCCCTTCCTCTTAATAAATCCGCCCTGGCGTTCGTCGTACAAATATCGGAAAATACCTTCCCGCAACTTTGCCGCTCTCTCTTCATTTTTTACGGCCGCGGCTGTTTCTCCGCACCTCCGCGCGTATTCCGCCATGTTGTTCAGCGATTCCAACAGCAACAAATTTGTATATGTATTTTTTCCCGTATCGCCGAGAAAATGATCCCACAGTCCCTTGCTCGTCTCATATCGCTGATCGAACAATCCGTCCTCTTCGTCGACATACTCCCACAGATAATCCAGACATCGCTCTATGGCGGGGATCAATTCCCCGACGGCAGGATCACCGCTCAATTTGTAATAAGTAAACGCCGAAACGATAAACCATGCGGCAAACATATCCGACTGGTAATACCCGTATTCGCCGCTCTTCGGCTTTTGCGCATTTTCGGGATAACACGTGCCGTAAATAAACCCCTCGGGAGTTTGATGAAAAGCAAACTGCCTGAGCGTATTCATCGCATGCATGCTCCGCCCGAACGCATACCAGCCGCAATCAAACGCCCAGTCCACATCCCCCGACCACGGCAAACGGTCGCGCTTCGCACCGTCCGAAACATAATAGCCGCTGTCCGTGATCGCAAAATCGGACAGGTTTCCCCGCCATTCGTAAACGCATTCGCCGCCGCTCTCTATGCGAAGTTCGTTCACCGTCGCTCGCCATTCGGCGTCCGAGGCAAAACCGAATCGTCCCCCTTCCTCTATCGGCGCGTCATCCCGTAAAACCGTTGCACCGTTCAGCCCGATCCGCAGTCCCTTTCCCCCCGCTTCCAATTCCAAAATATAAGGGAAATTATCCGCGATTTCCGATACATATCCCGTCTTTTGCTCCGAAACATGCCCGTCCGCCATTCGCCCGAAACAAACGGCGCCGCTTTGCATAACGCGCACAAACCGATAATTTTTTGTATTCTGGGCACAGAAGAGAAACTCAATTCCCGTTTCGTATTCCGGAGCCCTGCTCAATTCAAACGCCAGGCGCACACGCAGGGGTGCGCCTGCACTCTTTTCACTCAATGCTTCCGGTTCCCCTTTCGTCAGCTTGCGAATGCACAGCTTACCGAACAATACGTCCCATTGCCGGCTGCGCACCGTCGCAAGCCGTACTGTCCGCGCACTCGCCTGCCAGATGCGATCCAAAACCGGACGGTCGCTCTTGAAAAAACCTTCCTGCACCGCGTTTTCCGATTCGTCCGCGATCCCGAATCGCGAAAGCACTACCTCACCGCTTGCGCCTTTCGGAAGCATAAGACACACGAATCGCTCTTGCCCCTGGATCAAAGGATAAACAAACAGTCCGTCGCGCGAGATCGTATAATCTTCAAAGCGATAAGGATTGGCAGGCATTACGGGCAATTCGACCCCCAGATATGTACAGCTGCCCCGCGTAAAATCACCTTTCTCAAACGTATCCTCCCGCTCATACGGCGTCATCCGATCGGAATACGATATGTGAAGCGTCGGGTTGCCTGTCTATGATTTCACGAACAAAAACGGGTATCCGCCCACCGAGCCCGCTCCCATATCGAAAATCACATAGCCGCCCGGAATAAGGCGCAGCGCTCCGTCCGCACCGGTCCCGCATATCGTCTGCGCACCCTCCGCGTCTTTTTGCTTCCTTACCGACACCGGGTAATTGAGTTGTCTGCGTTCTTTGATTCTGACTTCTTTCATGTTCCATCTCTCCGTATGCAACATTATTTTAACATGTTTTTCCCCTCTTGTCTTTAGACAATTTTTTTGTATGTTTGGATATTCTTACTGCCCTAAAGACTTTTTTCTCCAAGTTTTCCCTCCTTTTTTGAAAACTTTTTTACTCAATCCGAATTTTCTCATACAAAAAGCGCTCTTCAAAGAGCGCTTTCCTGATTTTTTATGAATTCCGTCGGAGAGCATCCGACTTTCTGTTTGAAAAGCCGTGAAAAATAGTGCATGTCGTCGTAGCCGACCATATAACTGACTTCGGATATATTGTACTTCTTTGTAATGAACAACCTTTTTGCCTGTTCCATACGATAGTCTATA
>CALVYJ010000085.1 GCA_944372075.1 uncultured Clostridia bacterium
TGCCGAAAAAAGAGCGGGGCGCTCGCCTGGCGAGCGCCCCGCTCTGTTCGTTTCGTTTTTCGAAAGCCGCGCCGAAAATCCGATTACTGCAAATTGGCTTTCAGCGTAGCCAGCTGTTCGGAAAGCTCCTTGGGCAGACGATCGCCGAACTGCTTGTAGAACTCTTCGATGCCTTCCGCTTCCTTCTTCCATGTCTCCTTATCGACGGTGAGGATCTCCTTGAGGGTATCCATCGTGACGTCCGTGCCCTCGATGTTGATGTCCTCCGCCTTCGGGACATAGCCGATGGGCGTCTCTACCGCGTCGACTTCGCCTTCGCAGCGCTTGATGATCCATTCGAGCACGCGCATGTTGTCGCCGAATCCCGGCCAGAGGAAATGTCCTTCGTCATCCAGACGGAACCAGTTTACGTTGAAGATCTTGGGCTGGTTCTTGACCTTCTTGCCCATCTCGATCCAATGTTTGAAATAGTCGCCCATGTGGTAGCCGCAGAACGGACGCATTGCCATCGGATCGCGCCGCACGACGCCTACGGCACCCGTCGCCGCCGCCGTCGTCTCGCTCGCCATGATCGAGCCTACAAATACGCCGTTGTTCCAGTCCTTGCTCTGGTATACCAACGGAGCCGTCTTCGCGCGGCGTCCGCCGAATACGATCGCCGACAGAGGCACGCCCTTCGGATTCTCAAATTCCTTGCTGATGCACGGGCAGTTCTTCGCAGGCGCGGTGAAACGGCTGTTCGGATGCGCTCCCTTCACGCCCGCAGCTTTCGCCGCGTCGTCCCAAGGATTGCCCTTCCAGTCGATCGCGTCTTTGGGAGGATTCTTGTCCAAACCTTCCCACCAAACCGTGTTGTTTTCCAAATTATGCACTACGTTGGTAAAAATCGTGCCGCGTTGCGTGGTGTGCAGCGCGTTGGGATTGGATTTTTCGTTCGTGCCGGGCGCCACGCCGAAGAACCCGTTTTCCGGATTCATCGCCCAAAGCCTTCCGTCCGCCCCTACGCGGATCCAGGCGATATCGTCGCCCACGCACCAGATTTTATATCCCTTCTCGCGATACAGCGCCGGCGGGATCAGCATCGCAAGGTTGGTCTTGCCGCACGCCGACGGGAACGCCGCCGCAATGTATTTTACTTCGCCGTTCGGCTTCTCAAATCCCAAAATGAGCATGTGCTCCGCCATCCAGCCCTCGTTCTTGCCGAGATAGGACGCAATGCGCAGCGCAAAACATTTCTTGCCCAGCAATACGTTTCCGCCGTAGCCGGAATTGCACGACCAGATCGTGTTGTCCTCCGGGAAATGCAGAATGTACCGCTTCGTTTCGTCCAGCTCGCACTTGGAATGCAGACCTTTGACAAAATCTCCGTCCTTGCCCAACGCATCCAGTACGTCCGTCCCTACGCGCGTCATGATCTCCATGTTCAGTACGACGTAAATACTGTCCGTAAGTTCAATGCCGATCTTGGAAAATTCGCTCCCCACGATCCCCATCGAATAGGGTATGACGTACATCGTCCTGCCCTGCATCGAACCTTTGAAAATCTCTCCCGCCATCTTGTACGCGTCTTTCGGATCCATCCAGTTGTTGATCGGGCCGGCGTCCTCTTTGTCGCGGCAGCAGATAAACGTACGATCCTCTACGCGAGCAACGTCGTTTACGGCAGTGCGATGCAAATAGCACTCGGGAAGCAGATCTTCGTTGAGCTTGATCATCTCCCCCGAAGCGCACGCTTCGGCACGCAACGCATCGCGCTGCTCCTTGCTCCCGTCGATCCATACGATGCGATCGGGTTGGCACAACGCGGCACTCTCGTCGATAAACCGCAAAACTTTTTGATTCGCGGTCAATGCCTTTTCGTAGTTTGCCATAACTTATACGTCTCCTTTTATGAAGAATTTTTAACCTGTCAAGCGGGCTCCTTTTTCACCCGTACCGCTATTATACCTTTTTTTTCAAGAAAAGTAAACATTTTTATCGCCCTTTTCTCTGTGATTTTTTCACCGCCGTTTTTTCACTTTTTCGCCATTTTTCGCCCAAAATGTATATTTTCATGCGGCCGCGATTATATATAATGTTACAAAGAACTTCCCCTTTTTAACAGGTTCGATCATGAATTACATAAAAAAATTGTGCATTTTGAAACAGATCTCTTCCGGCTTCGCCGCAGACGGGAAAAAAGTCTCCGCCCTGCTTACGGCGGAACTTTTTGCCCGCTCGCATACCTTCACTCTCGCGCTGATCGGCTTCGCTCCCCTGCGCGAAGGTCGCTACGTCTGCCTCATCTGCGACTGCCGCGGCGAACGCGAAATCTTTGAGATCCCCTCCTCGACCGGCGCGTCCGTACGCCGCCCCGAACACATCGACCTCGCCGCCGGTTTTTGCTGCCTTGTATGCCACATCGGACTGCGCGTCGTACCCGTCGCGTTCGGAAAATGCGGCGATTATACCTACGACGTAAAAAAATTGTGCGCACTGCTCGACGCGCGCGAATCGCCCTCCGGCGAGCGTTCCGCTCAAACGAACGCCGCGCCTTTCGCCGACGCGACGGATAAGACCGCTTCGCCCGCGCCGACGGAGCCGAAAAAAGCCCTCCCCGCTCAACCCGCTTCGCCCGCACAGACCGCGCGGGAACTCCCTCCCGAAAAAACTTCCCCTCCCGCGCACGCTTTTCCCATACCCGACGCCGATCCGCCCGACTGCGCGCAGGCGCCCCTCCCCTACGACGACGAGATCGTCGCAACGGAAAATTACTACGAATTCGATAAGGAGCCTTCCGATGAACAACACAAAGACGGAAAAGAAAAAACGAGCGGCAAAGACCCTGGAAACGATGCGGATGCTCAAAGCCTATTCCGCTTCGCAAGCGCCGAAAACCTCAGAGAAGATGCGCAGCCTAGCTACTACAATAAAGTAAAGGGCGAACTGTCTGCCATCTTCGGCCGCTACCCAGCCGAGGAAGACCTCGCCGAAACGATCCCCTATTCCCGTTGGGCAAAAGTGCATTTCTCGCGCGATAAATACTATACCGTGGGCGTCATTTGCGACGAGACAAAGGCAAAATATATCTGCTACGGCGTGCCCGCCGACAGCCGCAAAGCGCCGCCCGATGCCCTGAAAAACTTTTGCTCCTACCTTCCGCTGTCCGTTTTCGACCTCAACGGAAAAGGATATTGGATGATGTTCCAGGACGCCGAAACGGGTCAGTGCGTCAAAATCTCTTCATCGTGATGCGCTTTTTGCCATCCGCTTCGCTTACGGCGCCTTCGCGCGCCGATCAGAAACGGAGGGGATGCGGACTCTTGTCCGCATCCCCTCCGTTTTTTATTGTTTTATTCATACGCCGACGCGTTCGGCTATTCGAGAGCCGAAATTCCTTTTATTCATACGCCGACGCGTTCGACTATTCGAGAGCCGAGATCGCAGGCGGCGGCGCGAAGGATCGCGCGGCTTTATCCGATCTTGACGCGAGCGCCCTGTTTCGGCGCGCCGATTATTCGAGGATCGCCTTGATGCGGCGGATGCCGCTGGCAGAGGACTGCTCTTTGACGATTTTGAAGTGACCCAGCTCGCCCGTGGACGCCGCGTGCGGGCCTCCGCACATTTCGCGCGAGAAATTGCCGATCGAGTACGTCTTGACGACGTCGCCGTATTTGGAATCGAATACGCCGACGATCCCCTGCTCGCGCGCCGCATCGTACGCCATCTCCGCAAAGACGACCGGAATATTCTCCGCGATCTTTTCGTTGACCAGATTTTCGACCGCGCGGATCTCTTCTTCGGTCATCGGGCGGGGAAAATTGAAGTCAAAACGCAGCCGTTCGGGCGTGATGTTGCTGCCCTTTTGATTGACGTCCGGCGAGAGTACCGCCTTCAACGCCGCGTTCAGCAGGTGCGTTGCCGTGTGCAGGCGCGTCGTCGCCGTGCCCGTATCCGCAAGACCGCCCTTGAATTGCCCTTCCGCAACCGCATGGCTCTTTTCCTGATGTTCCTTGAACGCCTCCGCAAATCCCGCTTCGTCGACCGCGTAACCGCGCTCCGCCGCCATTTCCACCGTCAGCTCGAGCGGAAATCCGTACGTGTCGTACAACTTGAACGCCGCCTTCCCGCCGATCGACTGTTCCGCAACGTAGGCGGGATCCTGCTTTGCCATAAACTCGTTCTTGCGCTGTATTCCCGCGATCGTCTTTTCAAATTCTTTCATTCCCTTTTCCAGGGTCGATTCGAACCGCTCGATCTCGCGCGCAAATTCCTGCAATATATATTCTTCCTTCTTCGGAAGCAGCGGATATGCCTCGCCGTACACCTCTTCGATAAAGATCTTCGCCACGTTCAGCATCTGCGTGCTTTGGATACCCAACGCCTTGCAGTACCGGATCGCCCGCCGCATCAGCCGACGCAAAATGTACCCGGCGCCCGTATTCGAAGGCACGATCCCGTTTACGTCGCCGATCAGCATCACCGCCGTGCGCGTGTGGTCGGCAATGATGCGCATCGCCTTGCGATCGGCTCCGCCCGCGTCGTATGCTTTGCCCGACGCCTTCTCCAGATACTCGATCGCCCCGCTGAACAGGTCGGTCTTGTACCCGTCCGTCAGCCCGTTCAAAAACGCCAGCATCCTGTCCAAGCCGAATCCCGTGTCTACATTCTTGTTTTCCAACGGCTCGTATCCGTCCGCCGTCTTTTTATATTGCATGTAGACGTCGTTGCCGATCTCTACATACCTGCCGCATTCGCAGTTGATATCGCAATGCTCGCGCCCGCACTCTTCGTCCGTGATCGGGTAAAACCACTCGTTGTCCGGCCCGCAGGGCGTGCCCACCGTGCCCTCCAACTCCCACCAGTTGTTCGACTTGTCCAAATAAAATATGTGCTCCGGCTTGATACCCAGCTGCTTCAAAAGTCCCGCCGTCTCTTCGTCGCGCGGCGCGCTCTCGTTGCCGGCAAAGACCGTCGAACAGATCTTCTCCGCCTTCAACCCAAAGACCTTCGTCAACAGCTCAAACGTCCACGCCGTTTTCTCTTTCTTGAAATAATCGCCCAAAGACCAGTTGCCCATCATCTCGAAAAACGTAAAATGCGACGCGTCGCCCACCGACTCGATGTCTACCGTGCGCACACAGCCCTGTACGTTGCAGAGCCGCTTCCCCGCCGGATGCGGCTGCCCCAGTAAATACGGCATCAGCGGCTGCATCCCCGCTACGTTGAACATCACGCCCGTGCTCCCGTCGCCGATCAGCGACACCGCTCCGATGTTCACATGTCCCTTGCTCTCGTAAAAAGAAAGCCACTTTTCTCTCAATTCCTTCGATGTTATCATAGTTCGCCTCAATCTCTATTTCCTTCTGACTATTTCTTTCTATCCCTTCCCCGTGCCAAAATCCCTCTCCGCACAGACGCCTTTCCCTCGCTTCGGCTTGTCCTCTTGCGCCGACACGATCCGCCTTCCGAAAACCGATCAATTTTCTGAAAGCCGATCGAACGTCTCCGCCAACCGACGCCGACAAAGGTTTTCCGCGTACAAGCCTGCGCCGCTTGAGCGGCGCAGGCGGGATTTATTCTTCGGTGGTTTCGGGCGTTACCGGGAACAGCTCTTTCTGCTCGCAGGCAAAGGTCTCGCCCGTCAATTTTTCCAACGCCGCCTCCATCTTGTGGATCCGACATTTCAAAACGCGGATCTCTTCGGCATTGGGGTCGCATTTTTCCTGCAAAAGATCGGGTTTTTCGCCGCGGATGCGCACGACTCTGCCGGGAACGCCCACGACCGTAGCATGCGGCGGGACTTCCTTCAATACGACCGCCCCCGCGCCGATCTTGGCGCCTTCCCCAACGGTAAAGCCGCCCAAAACCTTTGCGCCCGAACTGATCACGACGTCCCGCTCGATGGTGGGATGCCGCTTGCCCTTTTCCTTGCCCGTGCCGCCCAGCGTCACGCCCTGATAAATGACCACGCCGCTCTTGATCTCGGCGGTCTCGCCGATGACCACTCCCGCACCGTGATCGATAAACACGCCGCCCTCGATCTTTGCCGCCGGATGGATCTCAATGCCCGTGAGAAATTTCGCGAACTGCGACGCCATGCGCGCCAACAGCTTTAAGTGCATTTTGTACAGACGATTGGCAAACCTGTGCCAAGACAGCGCGTGTACGCCCGAATAGGTGAGCCAGATCTCGAATTTGTTTCGCGCGGCGGGATCGTTTCGCTTCGCCGCTTCAATATCCGCGCGGAGACGCTTGAACATTCTCTCCTCCTCGTTGCAGGATCACAGAATCCTGCGAATATGGAATTCGTCGAACGCCGCGCCGATCATACCCGGATTAAAGACACGATAATCCATCAGGTATTTTACCACGACGTCGCGCGCGTCCGCAAAATCATAATATGCGCCGCATGCCTCCATCAGTGCGGAAAAATCTTCCTGCCGCATCGCCAACAACAACCCCAGCTTGAACAACAAGACCTTTTCCGGAATATAATATCCCCGCAAAACGTTCTTCCAGGCATTTTCCTCTATGCCCAATCTGCCCGCCAGCGCCTGCGGCTCTTCTCCGTACTTGCGAATGACCTGCACCAACGCCTTCCCCGGCACATCCCCTCGCAAAAACGCCTTCACGCGCACCCGAAAGGGCGCCACGCGGATCGAAAAGGTAAAATTATTGTCTACGTACCGCTCCTTAAATTCCTGCAATACCTTCTCCGCCTGCGGTTGGTAAAATATCTTGCGAACTCCGTTGGTTGCAACCTCCCCCTCTGCGATCCGGTTGGTGTTCT
>CALVYJ010000086.1 GCA_944372075.1 uncultured Clostridia bacterium
CAGTTGTTGAGACTGTCGATAAATTTCTGCTTAGCGGTTTCAAGATCTTTCGACGAGCCCGAATAACGTACGCCGTCTATCATACAGCGCACCTCGTAAACGTTTCCTTTGCGCATAATGATATAATCCGCCTTCTTCTGCTATAATAAAATCGGGGAACAAACTATGGCAGATATGAAAAACTTTTACAAACTGAATCCATACGTCCGCGAAGCGCAGCATATCTTCGGGACGAGCGGCGATTACTTCGTGCCGTATCGAATCATCTATGATTACGAAATCATGTATATCGTCAAAGGCGAACTGACCGTTATCGTCGATAACGAGGCGATCATTTCCGAAAAAAACGATTGCATCATTATTCCGCCCTTCCTCCGGCACAAGCAACTCATCGCCGACGGGAAATCCTGCGAATATTACGGGATCCACCTCGATTTCTTCTACGACGAAACCAATACCGATTTCAATTCGCGGGAAATCTATTCCAAACCTTGCGAACAGCGGAAATTTGAAGTGCAGGTCGATCCCACGCTCTCCAAACGGAAAAGCTACAGCTTCTCAAAAATCGGCGAATTTAAAAAATTTACCGTTACGCAAAGCGCAAGGTTCGAACGCATCTTCAACGAAATCTACCAGTGCCACATTCAAAACGACGAGCTTTCCGTTCTGGCCATGAAAGCGAACGTCCTTTTGCTCATCCAAACGATCCTTATCGACCTCGTTTCCAGCAACGGTGCCGCCAATCAGAATGAAATCGTTTCGAATTTCATCACATATACGACCAACCACTTCAAGGAAGACATCAACATCACAGAACTTGCCAAACAATACGGCTTTTCCCCCAACTATTTCAGCAAACTTTTTAAGACGATCATCAACAAAACGCCAAAAGAATTTCTCATCAACGTTCGCTTGGATGAGGCTAAAAAGCTCCTCAAACTCGGCCTCTATACCGTTTCCGAAGTGTGTACAATGGTCGGCTACGACGATCTGCACTATTTCAGCCGCTTATTCAAACAAAAAGAAGGCGTTTCCCCCGCATCATTTGCCAAACAAGCGACGGAAGAGGAATGACGCGACAAACCCGTTGCCGTTTGCACCCGATCCGTATGCCCCCCTCAAAGGGAAAATCGTACGCGCCGCCAATCGACGTACGCCCTGCCTGCAATCTCCGTTTTGCCGAAATCTCCGCCCTGCCTGCAATCTCCGTTTTGCCGAAATCTTCGCCCGCCCGATTTGAAAAGGCAGCATGCGCACGAGGGATACGGCTCAAATCAATCTTCTACCTTTTTATCCGCTTTCGGATCCGCATGCAACGATTTGTACATTTTGTCTTTGCTTCGCTTGACAAATTTAATTTATCGATATTGAACAAAAAAACAGGTAAAAAGCATTTCAATCGCTTTTTACCTGTTTTTTATGAGACGATCCGTCTCTTGCCTCTGTATAAAACTATTTGCCGTACATTCCTCACAGACGGCCGAACCTGTCTACAGATATCGCCGATTTGTACCCGTATCCTTCGGCAAATTGAAAGGAATACCAGAACCATGCTTCCCAAGGCAACTTTTCCCAACGCTTCCGCTCGCGGCAATGCACGCCTTTCCGATACCTTACGCGTACCGCCGCTACAGTCGGAGGGCAAAAGCCATCGCTGCATCATCGAAGGCGCTTCATCCGTTCATTATTCTTTTGTCCGTTTATACGCTCCAGACGACCACTTTGCCGTCCGCATAGTGCCAGAAATTTCCCGCCGCCGAAGGGGCGCTCTCCGAATAATAATACCGCGCCGCCTGCGTTAAAGGCTCGTTGTTTTGCGCTATGTCGATTTTGCTCCACTGCTCTTGCGTCCCGCCGTAATAGACGGCTTTTAAATCTATAATTTCCCCAAAAGCCTGTGCACCGATATTTGTAACGCTGCCTGGTATGACTACGCTCGTAAGGTTGTAACATGATTGAAACGCACTCGCTCCGATCGTCGTAAGGCTGCTGTTTGCGCCGAAGGTGACTTCCGCCAGATTCGGACATCCCCCAAAAGCACTCTCTCCGATGTTTGTAACGCTGTCCGGTATGGCGATGCTCGTAAGGTTATCGCAATAGCTAAACGCACCCGCTCCGATCGTCGTAACGCTGCTCGGTATAGTGATGCTCGTAAATCCGCACCCCCAAAAAGTACTTCTTCCGATTTCCGTAACGCTGTTCGGTATTGTGATATTCGTAAGATTGCCGCAACCGCTAAACGCACCCGCTCCGATCGTCGTAACGCTGTCCGGTATAACGATGCTCGTAAGATTGCCGCAACCGCTAAACGCACCCGCTCCGATGTTTGTAACGCTGCCCGGTATAGTGATATTCGTCGGGATCTTCCATCCGGCAAACACATACGCTCCGATGCTCTTTACGCTGTTCGGAATAACCAAATCGGTAACGAGCTGCCCGTTCAAATACAGATTCTGCGCATAATACAGCGGGTTTGCAGACCCATAATCAAAAGCTATTTTGCACCATGCCGCCATATCCGCAATATATACCGCCTTGAGAAGAGTGCAACCGCTAAACGCAGACTCTCCGATTTCCGTAACGCTGCTCGGTATAGTGATACTCGCAATACTGCAACCGCTAAACGCAGACTCTCCGATTTCCGTAACGCTGCTCGGTATAGTGATGCTCGCAAGATTGTCGCAACCGCTAAACGCAGCCGCTCCGATCGTTTTCAGTTTGCTGTTTGCGCCGAAGGCGACTTCCGCCAGATTCGGGCATCCTGCAAACGCAGACCCTTCGATTTCCGTTATGCTGTCCGGCAGGATGACCGTGCGCAGATTGATGCTGTCTTCAAAGCCCTTGTATGCGATTCGCGTTACCGCCCTGCCTTGGTAGGCGGCAGGGATTTCGATTTCGCTTAAAAACTGCGACCTGCCCGCGCCCACCGCCAGCGTGCCGTCGTCCAAAAGATAGTATTCCAGATACGACGCTTCGGAAGCCGACGCTTCGTCTCCCTCTTTGAGCCAGTTCAGAAAATCTTCTTCCGTGCCGACATGCCCTGCCTGCAGCCAGATTTCGTATGCAGACATTCCGTCTTCGCCGTCTTTGCCGGGTTCTCCCTGCGCACCGTCCTTGCCGGGTTCGCCCTGCGCGCCCTGCAGGTTGCCGACCTTTACCCAGCCGCCTTCCGACTTTTGGTACAAATCGAAGGTCGAACTGTTCAAATACAGGTCGCCCTCTTTGCCCTGCGCATAATCCGGCTCAGCCATCCCCACTAAAATTTTTGATCCGTCCGCGCCGTCTTTGCCGTCCGCTCCGTCTTTGCCGGAAACCAGTTCGATGAATTCTTCATACGTTCCCTCGTATCCGAGTTCAACCGCCTGCGCGTAGACCTGCTGCGTCAACGACGCAGGCGGGTCATTTTCTTCCTTTTCGCACGCCGCAAACGCCGCCATGCTGCCGAGGCATGCCGCTATCAGCAGCGAAAGCCATATCTTTTTCATCCCGCTTCTCCTCTCTTTGCGTTTTTTGTTTCTATTATAGAACAAATTCTCCCTTTCGTCAATCTTTCCGCAAAAAAATGCAGACCTTTCATCTTTACAAAATCAGCCCGCCCGAATAAAGCCGAGCGCCCCCGAAAAATACTTCGGGAACGCTCGGCGGTTTTTTGTTCAGATAAAACGGGCGAGCCGTTCGGCTCGCCCGTTTGAAACAAAATACTGTGCGCCCGAGCACAGACTATGCCGTGCGAGCGTTACTGCGCTTTGTACACGCTGACCTGCTTTCTGTCCTTGCCCAAGCGTTCGAACTTGACCACGCCGTCGATCAGAGCGAACAAGGTATCGTCCTTGCCGATGCCGACGTTGTTGCCTGCGTGGAATTTGGTGCCGCGCTGCCGAACGAGAATGTTTCCGGCGAGAACTTCCTGCCCGTCTGAACGCTTTACGCCCAGGCGTTTCGCCTCGCTGTCACGACCGTTGTGCGACGAACCTGTTCCTTTTTTATGAGCAAATAAACGGATGAAAATCATTTATTTATCCTCCTTAAAAAACTGTGTGCCGTTCTGCTACGGCTTGCCTGCCGACCCCGATTACAGCGAAATCTTTTCGATTTTGACCGCGGTAAAGGGCTGGCGATGACCTTGTTTCTTGCGCTCGTTCTTCTTCGCCTTGTACTTGAACACGACGATTTTCTTGAACTTATCCTGCGCTTCGACCGTAGCGCTGACTTTTGCGTTGGCAACGTCTGCACCTACTTTGATCCCGTCGTCTGCGCTGACGAGAACTGCTTTGAACTCGACCGTCTGACCGACTTCGGCTTTCAGTTTCTCCACGCGGACTACGTCGCCCTCGGAAACCTTATATTGTTTGTTTCCGTTCTCGATGATTGCGTACAAAATAATTTACCTCCTCTCTCCAGTCTCGCCGTTTGCCAAGGCGGTGCGCTGACGCACGCTTATAAAGCCCGCTACGAGCGGCTCGAATGATATGGTATCATATTTACGCAAAATCGTCAAGTATTTTTGCGGCGTTTTGCGGTTTTTTACGGTTATTTCTCGTATACGCAGCGCTTTAAGATGCCAATATACGGGAGATTGCGATACCGCTCCGCATAGTCCAGGCCATACCCGATGACAAACTCATCCGGGCAATCGAATCCCTTGTAATCGGCCTCGATGGGCACCACGCGGCGGCTGTATTTATCCAACAGCGCGCAGATCTTGACGCTTTCGGGCTTGCGCGAATAGAGCATGCGCTTAAGGTACGACAACGTATACCCCGAATCGATGATATCTTCCACGATGATCACGTGTCTGCCCTCGATCTTATGATCCAGATCCTTGATCAACTTCACTTCGCCGCACGATTTCGCGCCCATCCCGTAGGATGAGATCGCCATAAAGTCCATCTCCAGCGGAATGCGCATGGCGCGCAAGAGATCGGCATAAAACATGACGCTCCCCTTCAGAATTCCGACCATCAGCGGATTTTTATCGGCATATTCCGCGTCCAATACGCCCGCAAGCTCGGCGATGCGCCCTTCGATCTGCTCCTTCGAAAACATGATGCTCTCTACGTCTTGATGCATTTGTATCTATTCTCCTTTTTCTTTCGTCGTGACCGTAAAAAATCGTACGGTATCGCTGTCCGCCTTTATCTTTTCCGAGATCTCCACGCCGCAAACGACGTACACTTCCTTCCCCTTTGCAATGACGGGAATCTCTGCCCGCTCTCGCACGGGAATCTTTCGATCGATCAAAAATTCCTTCAGCTTCTTTTTCCCCGAACCGAACTTCGCAAAGACGTCTCCCTCTCTGCGCGTTCGGATCACACAGCCCTGCGGCAGCTTGTCCGCGTCAAAATACAGACCGCCCGCCGCTTTGCCGCGCACGATCTCGATGACCTTCCCGCCGAAAAAAACCTTCCCTTCGCCAAACGCCGGCTCGCTCGCATCTGCCGCGCGTTGCCTGTACACGCTGATCTTTCCGTACTCGCGCGCCGCAAACACGCCCTGCGGCAGACAGATCGTCTTTCCGTTCTCCCCCTCCCGCAGCGCATAAACGTCCTCTAAATGGGCTACCGTATAATCCTTTTCAACGCCAAAATGCCGCAACGCCCGCACAATACACCTGAAAAACAACGGCTTGGGCGCGTTCTCCTCTATGAAACACACGTCCCCTTCCGTAAAATAGTCCTCCGCCAGCGCGCTCAGGTATTCGTCGTCTTCGCGCGCCGTTCGGGAAAACCTGTACAGCGCCTGCTCCGCTCCGCAAAACCGCTCCTTCAGCCGCGGCAAGATCTCAAGCCGCAAAAAGTTGCGCGTATAGCTCGCATCGGCATTGCTCTCGTCCTCCCGCCACGCCAATCCGTTTTCCTTCAGATAGCTCTCAATACAATCCTTGCTCACTCCCAAAAACGGACGCGCAATCCCCTTCTCTGCGCCATTCTGCCCCTTGAGCGGTATAAACGCGCGAATCCCGCCCGCGCCCGAAAGCGAACAGCCCCGCAACAGGTTGAACAGCACGCTCTCCGCATTGTCGAGCGCATGATGCGCCGTGGCTACCACGTCCGCCGCGCCTTCCCGCAGCAGTCGCTCAAAAATCGCGTACCGAACCTCTCGCGCCGCCTCCTCGATGCCCTTGCCCCATTCTCGGCTGCGCGCAGGTACGTCCTCCCGAAACGCATACAGCGGTATCCCCCAGCGCGCACAGACCTCCGCCGCAAAGGCGGAATCCTCCCGCGATCGCTCCCCGCGTATCCCGTGCTCTATATTGACCGCACTCAATTCTATTCCGTTTTCAGTAGCGCATTCCCGCAAACAGTGCAACAGCGCAATCGAATCGCCGCCGCCCGAAAACGCTACGCACACTCGCTTGTTTCGGCAATGCGTCAGGTCCGGATTGATCTTCATGCGACTATTATACACTACTCGCGCTCGGAATGCAATTAAATCATGGAAAACATCCTCGCGCTTTTTTTCGAAGCCCCGTTCGCCCTCGCTTCGCCGCTTCTTGCGCGCACCGTTCGCCCTCGCTCCGCCTTTGCCTTGCGCCCCTCTCGGCTGCCCGAAGATTGCCGCGCGTTTGTTTTCCGTCCGAAGATTGCCGCGCGGTTTACTTCCCGTCCGAAGATTGCCGCGCGGTTTACTTCCCGTCCGACGGTTCCTGTTC
>CALVYJ010000087.1 GCA_944372075.1 uncultured Clostridia bacterium
TGTAGCTTGATCTTTCTCGTCTACTTATCCTTTCATACTTGAAAATCCTAAAATTTCAACTCGGCTAATTGTCGCTTGAGACCTTTCGGCTCGTTGCTTTATACATTCTTCGTATTAACCAATTAGCTTCACTTTTCTTTTAGTCTTTGCCTTTCGTACTAATTTCTTTTTTGCTATGCAGTTGTCAATCTTCTTATTCTCTTCATCAGAAGAGCGCTGCCTCAATCGACAGCTTAAACATAATATCACCTTTTCCCCTATATGTCAAGCAAAAATAAAAACTTTTTTTGAAAGTTTTGAAAAAAGCGCTTTCTCTTCCGAATTTTTGTTTCTTTCCCAAACGCACGCGCAATTACATAGATTCCATCCATATATGCTTCCGTCCATATATATTTGGATATGCGCGCGTGCGCGCGTAGTATGATCAGACCTCTTTTTCGACAAGCGCAGGGGGAGCGCCGCGCAAAATTGCGCGGCGCTCCCCCTGCGCTTCAAAACTTCCTGTCTGCACAATGCAAGATTTTTTCCGACTGTTCGCTTACTTTATAAACGCTTCGAACGCCGAACGCATTTTTTCAAACGCCTTTTCCGCAGACGCCTGATCTTTGGCGCGGACGGAATAATAAATCTTCAGCTTCGGCTCCGTTCCGCTCGGACGCACGCAAATGAAGCTCCCGTTTTCCAACTCATAATACACGGCGTTGGTTTTGGGTATATTCAACGTCTCTTCGCTGCCATCCGCCAAGCGGCGAACGGATGCGGAGTAATCGCGCACCGCAACGACGTTATAAATATCGAATTTATCGACCGTTTTGACTTTCAGAGAATCGACGAGCGCGTTCATCTGTTTCATCGCATTTAAGCCGTCGAACTTAATGCTGATATTCTTATCCAGGACGTAGCCGTAATGGGAATAGATATCCATGAGCCGCGCATAGACCGATTGCTTTTTGTAGGTGTAATAGCATACCATTTCCGCACACAGCAAGCTGGCGACGACGGCGTCCTTATCGCGGCTCCCCTCGGTGCCGCGCAGATATCCGCAGCTTTCCTCAAACCCGAACAGGAAGGTATGCGAATGATCGGCCTCGTACTCCTTGATCTTTTCGCCGATAAACTTAAATCCGACGGGTACGTCGATGATCTCCACGCCCATGCCGTCGCAGATGGCCTTTGCCATGCCGGTCGTAACAAAGCTCTTGACGACGATCCCGTTCGCCGGCAGTTTGTTCTCCTCTTTCAAGCGCGTAAGGATGTAATCGAGCAACAGGATCCCCACCTGGTTTCCCGACAGCGCCACAAATTCGCCCTTGTCGTCTTTGATCGCAACGCCCAGGCGATCGGAATCGGGATCGGTTCCGAACACGACGTCGGCATCGATCTTCTGCGCCAGCCGAATGCCCATCGACAGCGTCTCCTTAAACTCGGGGTTCGGCACTTCCACCGTGGAAAATTCGGGATCTTTGCGCACCTGCTCTTCGACGACCCGCACGTTGATCTTCATCTTTTTCAAGATGGTCGTAACGGGTATGTATCCGCTTCCGTGAACGGGCGTATACACCAGCTTCAGATCCTTTCCGACCTTCTTTACCGCCTGCGGAGAGAGCGTCAATTTCGTCAATTTCTTATAATAGCTCTTATCGACGGACGCAGGCACCTTCTTGATGTGCTTGTTCGATTCGCCTTTGACCGAAAAATAGTCGGAGATCTTTTCAATAAACCCTACGACTACCTCCGTCGCTTCGGGAGACATCTGCGCGCCGTCTTCCCCATACACCTTGTAACCGTTGTATTCCTTCGGATTATGGCTCGCCGTGATCATGATCCCCGCAACCGTGCCGAGTTTGCGCACCGCATACGAAAGCATGGGAACGGGATGTACGTCGTCAAAAAGATAGGCTGTGATTCCGTTTGCCGCGAGCACTTCCGCCGACGCCCGCGCAAATTCGTCCGACTTGCGGCGCGTATCGTACGAGATCACGACCCCGCGCTTCATCGCCGTGCCGCCGAGCGACTTGACGTATTCCGCCAGCCCCTGCGTTGCGCGGCGAACGGTATATACGTTCATCATATTCGTGCCGTATCCGATGATCCCGCGCATACCTGCCGTTCCGAACTCCAGCTCCGCTCCGAAACGATACTCGATCTCCTTTTCATCGTTCGCAACGGATGCAAGCTCCGCCTTCCCCTCCTCGTTCAGCGCAGGGTTTTCGCACCACGCCCGATAAGTTTCCTTATAATCCATAATCTCCTCCGTCTTCAACAACATAAAATTTATTCACCCGCGCGCTTCACGCGGTTCAAAACCTTTCTCATTTTTCTCCCCGATCGTCCGAAAATCGCATCGATCCGCCTTCACCCCCTCGCAGCTTCGTCGATTTGATCCAAAGTATGCGCCAAGGCTCCCCGCGCGCAAAGCCTGCCCGTATTTGCAGACCCTGCCCGCGCAAAGAGCGAATCGGCAACCCCTTCGAGTTACCGATCAAACGGGTTGATCAAAGATTGAACGTATCGTAAAAATTGTCCGCGCTCTCTTCTTTGGGCTCTACGATCTTGTCTTTCCCCAAGAAATATTTGCGCTGGCCGTAGGAATAGTATCCGGCAAACTGGATGCAGATCAGCATCAGATAGGACATGGGAACGGTGATCAGCAGCGCGGCGCCAAACGTCGAAACGGCGAACAGTACGTTGATGCAAAGAATCAGCAGACAGGTCACCAAATACGTCGAAAACAAATTGGCAAAGCGCTCTTTGGTAAAGGAGAAGCTCTTTTTGAGCGCTGCGCGCAATGACAATTTGTCGGTAACGAGCGCGGGAACGGCGTCGTTGTACAGCGTAAGTTTGACCGCCTGCGCCGCCACAAGCAACGCGACCGAAATCATCAGCGCGGCGATCGATGCGATCACCCCGACCGAAATAATGCCGAGCAAAAGCAAAAACACGACATAACAAACGGCGATCACCGCAAGGTCATAGACAAAAGTGAGCGGGACGTAGACGACGTACCAAAGCGCCGAACGCCCGAGATTTCCGATATACGCAGCGAAGAAAGAGGTCTTTGCATAGCTGGACATCCGATCGTTGAGCAGACAGCCGAATGCAAAATTCCCCATTCCGCTGAGAAACCTGCCGATCAGCGCGATCAAGACCACCGCCACCGAAAAGAAGACGATGTTCGGCGTCTTTTCCCCGATATACATTGCCAGAGCCGTTATTTTTTCCTGAAACTGATCTCCGAACCCCTGCAAAAATTCCGTGTTTCCCGAAGTGAGCGCCTTGACAAAGTCGTGCAAAAGAATCTGCATATCCGCAAACGGCTGGCCGCCCAGCACCGTGTTGAGCGTAGGATACAGGATCGCCGCACTCAAGGCGAGCGTTATCAGGATCACCACCAATTTATACAGCAAAAATTTATAATTCAATAAAAAATTATCGACCAGCAAATGAAAAGCATTTTTGAAAATCATAGCCGCCCCTCCTCAATACTTTTTCCGAAGATCGGCGCGCTCCTCTCCCGCAAGACGGAAATACGCGACAAACATGAGTATGCAATAATACAAGAGCAGCACGATAAACAGCAGCTCCATGACAAAAAATACGGGAATCTGCACATTCGACGGGCCGAAAACGCCAATAAACAACAATTCCAGCACCGCGCCTGCCGCGCAGGGAAGGTATACCGCCAAAAACAATCCGCCCTTCTGCCCGACGTAGAGTTGATTGGAATAAGAAAGCGCATCCATAAAACTATAGCCGGTAATGAGCTGACAGGGCAGCCACAGCAGCAAAACCGAAGCGATGTAACACATCAGCGCCAACAGCGCCAAATAGGTCACCACGACCACGATCGTACACGCGACGCCGCCGAACAGAAGCGTCTCCGCGTAAAGCAAGCCCGATGCGATCAGCGCCCACAGTTCATAGATCGCCAACAACACGAATAAAAGAACGATCGTCGGCAAGACGTTGGTGTTGAATCTGCCCGGAATGCCGCGAAACGATCGGATCCCGATGCGCATATGCTTTTCGATCAGTCCGAACAGCATCGGCAAACAGACTATGAGCAACGCGATGCAGAGCAGCGAAAATACCCATTGCCTGCCGTAAACAAACGAAATAAACGTAAACAGCTGCCCAAATTCGGGCGCTTCGCCGGACAACAGATTCTGTGTCAGCGCGCGAATGTTGTTCATCTCCAAAGACATCGCATAAAAATACGAAGGAATGATCGCAAAGACAAAGATAAACAGAAAATTTTTAATTAAATATCGAAACGCGCCCGCAATCAGTCTCACAAATACCTACCATCTTCCGTACCGCCAAATTTTACGCCGCGGCACAGGCGGAAAATCCTGCTCTCTCTCGATATGCATATTTTCCCGTTTTTTATTATATAATAAAAACCCGACCTTGTAAAGCCTTTCTCTTATTTTATGCCAATTTTTTGCATTCCAT
Organism: uncultured Clostridia bacterium; assembly: GCA_944372075.1. Classification (GTDB taxonomy): domain Bacteria; phylum Bacillota; class Clostridia; order Christensenellales; family Borkfalkiaceae; genus Borkfalkia. Next base: position 4,456 of record CALVYJ010000087.1, read on the forward strand.
GCGCCCCGAACGGCGCGTCTCCGCACGATCGCGCTCCCTTTTTTTACCGCAAAAATCGCTCCCGATGCCGCAGCCTTCCGCTCTCAAAGCGCAAAATCCACCCCCCCCCGTTTGCGCCCGGACGCCGACCGCGTCGGTTTTTCCGGCGTTCCCCCGCTGCCGGACGCCGACCGCGTCGGTTTCATGCAAAAAAGCCCCCGAACCTCGGGGGCTTTTTCTCCGCTCTTGCGGCGCGCTCTTATGCCGCCGCAAAAATTAAAATTTTTCTTCTCGCGGCGCGCTCGTCCTTGCGGCAAAGAGCACGCTTATCCTCGTTACAGAAGGCACGCTTGACTCGTTGCAAAAGTATGCTTGACCTCGTTGCCGAAGGCGTTTTGTCATTATTGCAACAAGAGAAGGAGCTGCACCAAATAGGAATAATAGCTTCCCAGATAATCCTGCGCGACGGCGTCCTCCTCCAAATCCGAAAGCGCCTGTCCCTTATCCTCGTACGAAAGATAATAATTTTTGACGGCAATGTACCGATCGCGCGCCGGCAGGCTGTAATCCACCTCGTAGGGCGCATCCTCCGGATCGATCCCTTCGCCCGGCTCTCCCGGGTCTACCGGCTCGTTTTCCGCGTACAGCGCCTCCAAACTTTCGTCCAGTTCCTGTTGGATCTTATGCACGAGCGCATCGTAATCGGACTGCAAAATCTCCAGTTCTTCCTGTAGAGCGCTCGATGCGAGCGTCCTGTTTTCGGCGGCGCGATACGTCGCCTCCAAGCAGTCCTCCTCCATCGTCCGCCTTGCCTTTTCACTCTCCTCGTTTGCCTCGGCGATCAGCTTGTTCACCGCCGCCGTCAACTCTTCCTGCGTCATTGCAATCCCTCCCCTCTCCGATAGACGGCGGTCAGCGAATCCACCGCGCAATCCTCCGAAAGAATGCGAAAAGCGAACCACGTACCCGGCAAATTGAACGCGACGCGCGCGCTTCCTGCCGCGCAGCAGACGGAACGCGATCCCTCCTCGCTGCACACCTGCAGAACAAGCGCGCCGCGGGCGTTCAGCTCCGCCTCATACAGAAAGCCGCGCTCGCCGAACGGACGATCGCAAGCGCCCTGCCATATGCGGCAAGACGACCCGAACGCCCCGCTCGGCGCAAAGACGCATCCGCCTTCGTCCGTCACAAACTGCGCCCGCTGTCCGCTCTGCACGAGTCCGCGGATCGCTTCGCGCAAAAAATAGACGCCGCCCGTATTCACGTCGAATACGCCCAACACCGCTTCCTTCTCTTCGCCCAGCCGCGCCGACGCGTACAGATAATACCGATCGCCTTCCGCCGCCGCGCGCACTCTTTCCTGTTCCAGGCCGGAATAGAGGTTGGAAAATGCCCGTATCTTCGTCTCGCCCACCCCGTGCAATCCGTCCTCCGCCAGCCAGATGAGGGCCTGTTCCGTCGCCGCGGCGCTGCCGCGCACCACCCGCGCACAGGACAGGACGTCCGACACCGCAAATTCACGCTCATCGCCGCGCGCCTTCAGCTTTTGCAGACCGAATTCGCGGAGAATATAGATATCGTTTTCCCGCGCAAACAGCGCGACGATCTTCCCCTTTGCATCGGGCAAATCGATCCATCCGCCTCTGCCGCGCTCCGCCGTAAAATCGAAGGGATCGTTTGGCGCGCTGTAGAGCAGTTTCTCTCCGTCCTGCGTGCGCCAAAGCCGTCCATATGCATATGCCGCACATGTAAACGGTGCGCTTTTCTGCACTACGCCCGTACTTTTCAGCGCGAAACTGCTCGTTCCGTCCGAAACCAACAGTCCCGCGTCCCCGTCGTCGAACGGGACGGCGATCGGCTCGCCGCCGCATTCGACTCCGCCGTACTGCGCCGCAGCGTCTCCGTTCTTCCAGTACACGCGCCCCGATTCGCACACCAGCGCATACGACTCCCCCACCGAAAACCAGGCGGAAAGCACTTGCCCTTCGGGCGCTTGAACGACCTTCTTTGCCCCGACACCGCCCCGCAAATTCCCGCCTTCGCTCGAAAAGCCGACGGAATATCCGCCGTCTTTCGCCGCAGAGACGTCCAGCGGGATCTCCCGACGCACCGTACGCACCGAAAACTTCATCGGCGCTTTCTCGGAAAACC